>NZ_JBEYWV010000021.1:0-166206 GCF_040644575.1 Streptomyces sp. NPDC046939 | reverse complement strand
TGGTTTGTGTCTTTTTTTATCTTGGTGTTTTGGTGCGGGCCCGGGCTTTTCAAGCCCGGGCCCGCTTCTTTCGCTGCAGCGTCTGCCTTGTTCCGGTCGTGGTGCGGCTGACGGTCGTGGTCCGTCCTCGCGCAGTTCCCCGCGCCCCTGGCGGGGCGTGTCTGTCCGGTGATCGGCTCTTACGGGCGCCTTGCCGACGTGACTCGGTAGACGTCGTAGACGCCCTCCACTCCCCTGACCGCCTTCAGGACGTGGCCCAAGTGCTTCGGGTCGCCCATCTCGAACGTGAAGCGGGAGGTCGCCACCCGGTCGCGGGAGGTCTGGACCGCCGCCGACAGGATGTTGACGTGCTGGTCCGACAGGACGCGGGTGACGTCCGACAGCAGGCGCGAGCGGTCCAGGGCCTCCACCTGGATGGCGACCAGGAAGACCGAGGACTGGGTGGGCGCCCATTCGACGTCGAGGATGCGCTCGGGCTCGCGGGAGAGCGAGTCCACGTTGACGCAGTCGCTGCGGTGGACCGAGACGCCGCTGCCGCGCGTGACGAAGCCGATGATCGGGTCGCCGGGCACGGGCGTGCAGCAGCGCGCCAGCTTCACCCAGACGTCGTCGACGCCCTTGACCACGACGCCAGGATCGGCGTTCGAGCGGCGCTTGGAGCGGCCGCGCGACGGCGGAGCGCTCTCTGCGATGTCCTCGTTGGCCGCCTCCTCGCCACCGAGCGCCTGGACGAGCTTCTGCACGACGGACTGCGCCGTGACGTGCCCCTCGCCGATGGCCGCGTAGAGCGACGAGATGTCCGGGTAGCGCATCTCGTGCGCCAGCGTGACCAGGGAGTCGCCGGTGAGGATGCGCTGGATCGGCAGGTTCTGCTTGCGCATCGCGCGCGCGATGGCGTCCTTGCCCTGCTCGATCGCCTCGTCCCGGCGCTCCTTGGAGAACCAGGCGCGGATCTTGTTGCGCGCACGGGGCGACTTGACGAAGCCCAGCCAGTCGCGGGACGGACCCGCGCCGGCCGCCTTGGAGGTGAAGACCTCCACCAGGTCGCCGTTGTCCAGCGTCGACTCCAGCGGTACGAGGCGGCCGTTGACCCGCGCCCCTATGGTGCGGTGGCCGACCTCGGTGTGGACCGCGTACGAGAAGTCGACCGGGGTCGCGCCCGCCGGGAGCGCTATGACGTCGCCCTTCGGCGTGAACACGAAGACCTCGTTGCGCGACAGGTCGAAGCGCAGGGACTCCAGGAACTCGCCCGGGTCCTCCGTCTCCTTCTGCCAGTCGAGCAGTTGGCGCAGCCACGCCATGTCGTTGAGGTGGTCGTCCTTGCCGGAGGTGCGGGGCGCGTCGCTGCGGACCTTGGAGGCGCCCGCGACGGCCTCCTGCTTGTACTTCCAGTGCGCGGCGATGCCGTACTCGGCGCGGCGGTGCATGTCGAACGTACGGATCTGCAGCTCGACGGGCTTGCCGTTGGGGCCGATGACCGTCGTGTGCAGCGACTGGTACATGTTGAACTTGGGCATCGCGATGTAGTCCTTGAACCGCCCCGGAACCGGGTTCCAGCGGGCGTGGACGGTGCCCAGTGCCGCGTAGCAGTCGCGGACCGTGTCGACGAGGACGCGGATGCCCACCAGGTCGTAGATCTCCGCGAAGTCACGGCCGCGGACGATCATCTTCTGGTAGACGCTGTAGTAGTGCTTCGGGCGGCCGGTCACGGTGGCCTTGATGCGGGCCGCGCGCAGGTCGCTCTGCACCTCGTCGGTCACTATGGCCAGGTACTCGTCGCGCTTGGGGGCGCGCTCGGCCACGAGCCGCACGATCTCGTCGTACATCTTGGGGTAGAGGATCGCGAACGCGAGGTCCTCCAGCTCCCACTTGATGGTGTTCATGCCCAGGCGGTGGGCGAGCGGCGCGTAGATCTCCAGGGTCTCGCGCGCCTTCTTCTCCTGCTTCTCGCGCTTGAGGTAGCGCATGGTGCGCATGTTGTGCAGGCGGTCGGCGAGCTTGATGACCAGGACGCGCGGGTCCTTGGCCATGGCGACGACCATCTTGCGCACGGTCTCCGCCTGCGCGGCCTCGCCGAACTTGACCTTGTCCAGCTTCGTCACGCCGTCGACGAGGAGGGCGACCTGGTCGCCGAAGTCCCGCTTCAGGGTGTCCAGGCCGTACTCGGTGTCCTCGACGGTGTCGTGCAGCAGGCCCGCCATCAGCGTCGCCGGGTCCATGCCCAGCTCGGCGAGGATCGTCGTCACGGCGAGCGGGTGCGTGATGTACGGGTCGCCGCTCTTGCGCTTCTGGCCGCGGTGCCAGCGCTCGGCGACCTGGTAGGCGCGCTCGATCTGGCGCAGCGTCGACGTCTCGATCTTCGGATCGTTGCCGCGCACGATCCGCAGCAACGGTTCGAGGACCGGGTTGTACGGGTTCGAACGCTGCACGCCGAGACGGGCCAGGCGGGCACGGACGCGGTTGGAGGAGCCCGAGCGGGCCGCGGGCTGGTTCGTGGCGGAGCGGATCGCGGGCGGCTGCGTGGCACGCGTGTGCTCGGAGGGCCGGGAACGTGGCTGCTCGGCCGCCTTGCCGTTCGCGGCGCCCGCGGGCTTCGCCGCGCCCTGCCCGTTCTTCGCGGGCGTGGCGGAGGACCCCGCGGCCGGATCGGCGTGCTGGTCGGGCTTGGCGGCGGTGAGTGGCTTGGCCTCGTCTGGCAACGGCGCTCCTTGTGCGCGACGGGTCCCCGTGCAGGTCCCGGAACGTCCATGGTATCGAGCCGGCGGCCATAGCACGTATTCGGCCGCTGGGACGCCTGTGTACTGGGGAAACACCGGAGGCGGGCGCCGGATTCCGCCAGGCCCGCCCCTTTCCTTTCGCTCAGACGACGAGCAGGGCCTCCAGCGGGGCGCCGTCGAGGGCGGGCTCCACACGCGCGCGGCCGGGCAGAAAGCCCAGCTCCATGAGGACCGCGACGCCCGCGACCTGGGCGCCGGCCCGGCGGATCAGATGCAGGGCGGCCTCGGCGGTGCCGCCGGTGGCCAGCACGTCGTCGATGACCATGACGCGGTCACCGGCGGCCAGATCCTCGGCGTGCACCTCGATCTCGGCGGACCCGTACTCCAGGTCGTAGGACTGCGCCAGCGTCGCTCCGGGCAGCTTGCCCGCCTTGCGTACGGGGATGAAGCCGAGCCCCGCGCGGACGGCGACGGGGGCGCCCAGGATGAACCCGCGCGCCTCCAATCCCACGACCTTCGTCGCGCCGTGCCGCACGCACAGCTCGGCGAGCGCGTCGGTGAGGGCGGTGAACGCCTCGGGGTCGGCGAGCAGCGGGGTGATGTCCTTGAACATCACCCCCGGCTCCGGGTAGTCCGGAACGTCCCGGATGCGGCTGAGGAGCAGTTCCTTGATGTCGGTCATTTCTGCACCTCAGGCAACGTGGGAAGCGAGTTTTGGCGGACGAAACCTTAGCAGCCACGCCCTTACCGGGACGACGCGGGCGCCGGGTGCCCGAGTACGTTCCCGGTGTCCTACGGCAACGACATGGGCGCCGGGAGTCTTTCGGCTCCCGGCGCCCATGTCACGTACTGCTGCCGCAGGCTCAGCGGCGCTTGCCCGAGGGGCGGGTTCGGCCGCGGGAGCGGGAGGGCTGGGTGCGGGGGCCCGCACCCGCCGGGGCGGCGTCCTCCGGTTCGGCGTCCGCCTGGTGGCCGACGACCGCGGCGGCCGTCTCGGCCTGGGCGGCGGTGGCGGCCCGCTTGGCGAGCACCCGCTTCTTCAGCGCCTTCATCTTCGGCTCGCGCTCCTTGAGGTCGGCGACCAGCGGAGTGGCGATGAAGATCGAGGAGTACGCACCGGCGGCGAGGCCGACGAAGAGCGACAGGGAGATGTCGTTGAGCATGCCGGCGCCGAGGAAGCCGCCGCCGATGAACAGCAGGCCCGCGACGGGCAGCAGCGCGACGACCGTGGTGTTGATCGAGCGCACCAGGGTGCTGTTGATCGACCGGTTGGCGATGTCGCTGTAGGTCCAGCGGGTCTGCTTCTCGATGCCCTTCGTCTGCTCCTTGAGGGAGTCGAAGACGACGACGGTGTCGTAGAGCGAGTAACCGAGGATCGTGAGCAGACCGATCACCGTGCCGGGCGTGACCTCGAAGCCCACCAGGGCGTAGATCCCGACGGTGATGGTGATGTCGTGGATCAGGGCGACGAGCGCCGCGACGGCCATGCGCCACTCGAAGGCGATCGCCAGGTAGATCACGACGAGGACCATGAAGATCGCCAGACCCTGCCAGGCCTTGTTGGCGATGGTGTCACCCCAGCTGGGGCCGACCAGATCGGCGTTGATCTTGTTCTGGTCGATGCCGAGGTCCTTGGACAGCTCGGACGAGATCTCGTCCGACTTGCCCGTGTCGATCCCCGCGATCTGGATGCGCAGGCCGCCCGTGCCGAGCTCCTGCACGATCGCGTCGTGCCCCGACGCCTTCTCCGCGTACTCCTCCGCCTTGGCGGCCGAGACGCTGGTCTTGGGCGTCGTGAAGACGGCGCCGCCCTCGAAGTCGATGCCCATGTTCAGGCCGCGCACCGCGAGGCCGACGATCGCCGTGATGGTGATCAGGATCGAGACGCCGTACCAGATCTTGCGCTTGGCGATGAAGTCGTAGCCGACCTCACCGCGGTAGAGCCTGGCGCCGAGATTGCCGAGCTTCGACATCTCACGCCTCCTTCGGGTCGCTGGAGCCGGCGGCGGGGGCGGTGCGGCGCGTCGAGCGCCTGCGCAGCGGCGGCTGGGCGCCGAGCCGCTTCGGGTCGAGGCCCGACCACTTGTGTCCGCTGGAGAAGAACTTCCTGCGGGCCAGGAGCGTCATCAGCGGCTTCGTGAAGAGGAAGACGACGACCACGTCGAGCAGGGTGGTCAGGCCGAGCGTGAACGCGAAGCCCTGCACCTTGCCGACGGTCACGATGTAGAGCACCGCGGCCGCGAGGAACGACACGAAGTCGGAGACCAGGATGGTGCGCCGGGCGCGCGGCCAGGCGCGCTCGACGGCGGGCCGCACGGAACGGCCCTCGCGGACCTCGTCCCGGATGCGTTCGAAGAACACGATGAACGAGTCCGCGGTGATGCCGATGGCGACGATGGCACCGCAGACGGCCGGCAGGTTCAGCGCGAAGCCGATGGCCGGGCCGAGGAGCGTCATCAGCGTGTACGTGAGGATGCCGGAGGCGACCAGCGAGGCGAGGGCGATGACCGACAGGCCCCGGTAGTAGACCACCAGGTAGATGACGACCAGGGCGAGGCCGATGGCGCCCGCGATCAGACCGGCGTGCAGTTGCTCACCGCCGAGCGCGGCGGTCACCGTGGTGACGCTCTGCTCGTGGAAGGTGAGCGGCAGGGCGCCGTAGGACAGGACGTTGGCCAGGTCCTGGGCGGATTCCTGGGTGAAGCTGCCGGAGATCTCGGCGCTGGCGCTCAGCGTCGAGCTGACGCTGGGGGCGGAGACCACGTCGCCGTCGAGCACGATGGCGAACTGGTTCATCGGCGACTGCTGGTCCTTGAGCTTGCTGGTCGTCGCCGCGAACTTCTTCGAGCCACCGCCCGTGAAGTCCATGTTGACGACCCACGCGCCGGACTGCTGGTTGATGACGGCCTGGGCCTTCTTGACGTCCTTGCCGTTCACCTCGGACGGGCCGAGGATGTACTTCTCCCACTGCCCCTGCGAGTCCTTGCCGCAGGCGACGATGGTGTCGGTCGGCTTGGCGCCCTCGTTGACCTTCGTGCGGGCGGCCTTGTCGGTGCAGTCGAGGTCGGTGAACTTCTTCTGCAGCGCGGTGGTCGCCGGGTCGGCGGACGCGCTCGGGGACGCGCTCCCGGAGGGGGTCGGCGAGGCCTTGTCGTCGGCGGTGTCGGCCTTCAGGGCGTCGGTGACGGCGCGGCCCTGCGAGGTGGCGGTGGGGGTCGGCGTGGCGGACGGGGACGCCTTGCCGTCGCCCTTCTCCGTCGCCTTGTCCGTGGCCTTGTCCGTCGCCTTGTCGCCGGACGAGGCGCTCGGGGACGGGCTCGCCGTGGGGTTGCCCGTGGGGGCGCCCGCGGCCACCGTCAGCACGGGGCGGAAGTAGAGCTGCGCGGTCGTGCCGACCTGCGCGCGCGCCTGCTTCTGGTTCGTGCCCCGGGGGATGTTGACGATGATGTTGTTGTTGCCCTGCGTCTGGACCTCGGCCTCGGAGACACCCATGCCGTTGACGCGGCGGTTGATGATGTCCGCCGCGGTGTCCATGTTGGTCTTGTTGATCGCGTTGGGCTGGCCCGGCTCGTTCTTGGCCTCCAGCGTGATGCTGGTGCCGCCCGCGAGGTCGATACCGAGGCGCGGCGTGAACTCACCGGCGAGGAACATTCCCCCGACGAGCGCCACCATGATGATCACGATCAGGCTCAGAGCACGCCCCGGCCTGCTCTGGGTCCCTGACCCTCGGCTCTTTTTAGGTGTGGCCACCTTCTCGTACTCCCTCTCCATCCGCCCTGCGTCGGGGGTTCGTCCCCGCACCGCCCGGGCGGCCATGAAATGGTCGAGAATCCACGCGGGTCACGTACGGGACGGAACCGCGGCGACGCAAGCGGTCGCCTCCGCGGTCCCGGCCGTGACTACTTCGCGTCGGACTCGCCGTCGGTCTTCTTCGGCTCGGCGTCGGCGGCCTTGTCGGCCTCGGCGGCGGGCTCGCCGGCCGTGTCGGCCACGTCCTTCTTGCCGAGGTCGATGCGCGAGTCGTCAGCGGCGGCGGGCTCGTCGGTCCCGGTGAGGGAGGACGCGTCGTCGGGGACGACGGCGGCGTCGGTCAGCTCGTCGTCCTCGGTGGCCTCGGCGCCGTGGACGATGCGGTTGTACTCGTCGTCGGAGAGCACCGCGCCGATCGCGTTCTTCGCGAACATGAGGTGCACGCCGGGGCCGGCGTCCAGGAGGACCGTGTCCTCGTTGACCTCCTTGACCGTGGCGTACATGCCCCCGATCGTGCGGACGCCGGAACCGGGCTGCATGTCATTGCGCATCTGGGCGGCCTGCTGCTGCTTCTTCTTGGCCGACCGGGTCATCAGGAACATGGCCCCGATGAGCACGATGAACGGGAGGAGGGTCACGAGACTCACGGGTGGGAACTTCCTTCAGCGACCGCGATGGGAGCGGCCTTGTTGGGTTTGGGGGTGCCGTCGCCGAGAAGGCGACTGTCGGCGGAGTCTAAGCGAGTCCGCACGGTGGGAACAACGCTCAGCATGGCACCGGGGTTCCAGGCCCGGCGAGCGCCCGCGCCGTCGGAGCCCGCCTTTGCGCCGCCGCCGTCCGCGCGGAGCGCGGGCGCGGCGACGGCCGGTGCGGGCGATCACGGCCTCCGGCCGGACGCCGGGGCGTACGGAGCCCCAGGTCACGCGGCGAGATCAGGTGTCCCGCGGTGCTGTGCGGCGAGCACGCGCGGCGGCGGCCGGAGCACAGGCTCGCGGGCAGGCCGTCAGGCCCCGAAGAGGTCCTGTTGGCCGGAAGCGCCCGCTCGCTCCTGGGGCGGGGTGAGCCCCAGGTGGGCCCAGGCGGCCGGGGTGGCGACGCGGCCCCGTGGCGTACGGGCCAGCAACCCTTCGCGTACGAGGAAGGGCTCGGCCACCTCCTCGACCGTCTCGCGCTCCTCCCCCACCGCGACCGACAGCGTCGACAGGCCCACGGGTCCGCCGCCGAACAGCTTGAGCAGCGCCTCCAGGACGGCCCGGTCGAGGCGGTCGAGGCCGCGGCCGTCGACCTCGTAGACGGCGAGCGCGGCGGAGGCGACGTCCCGGGTGATGTGGCCGTCGGCCTTGACCTGCGCGTAGTCGCGGACGCGGCGCAGCAGGCGGTTGGCGATGCGCGGAGTGCCGCGGGAGCGCCCGGCGATCTCGGCGGCGCCCTCGGCGTCGATCTCCAGGTCGAGCAGGGAAGCGGAGCGGTGGATGACGCGCTCCAGCTCGGCGGGCTCGTAGAACTCCATGTGCGCGGTGAAGCCGAAGCGGTCGCGCAGCGGGGGCGGGAGCAGGCCCGCGCGCGTGGTGGCGCCGACGAGCGTGAAGGGGGGCAGTTCGAGGGGGATGGCGGTGGCGCCGGGGCCCTTGCCGACGATCACGTCGACGCGGAAGTCCTCCATCGCCATGTAGAGCATCTCCTCGGCGGGCCGGGACATGCGGTGGATCTCGTCGAGGAAGAGGACCTCGCCCTCCTGGAGGGAGGACAGGATCGCGGCGAGGTCGCCCGCGTGCTGGATGGCGGGGCCCGAGGTGATGCGGATCGGGGCGCCCATCTCCGCGGCGATGATCATGGAGAGGGTGGTCTTGCCGAGGCCGGGCGCTCCGGAGAGCAGGACGTGGTCGGCGGTGGCCCCGCGCGCGCGTGCGGCGCGCAGCACCAGGTCGAGCTGGACCCTGACCTTCTCCTGGCCGATGAACTCGCCGAGGTCCTTGGGGCGCAGGGCCGCTTCGACGGCCTGGTCCTCGCGGTCGGCGGCGGAGCCCACCAGACGCTCGGGGTCCGGCGCCGCGTCGGTCGGGTCGTCCCAGTTCATTACGTGTGCCTCGCGTTGCGGGTCGGAGTCGGTCGGGCGGTCAGGCGGTCAGCAAAGGGGTCAGCGGGTGCGGTTCAGGGTCTGCAGGGCCGCCTTGAGGAGCTGTCCCACCTGCGGGGTGGTCTCGGCCGCCTCGGCCTGCGGGGTGACGGCGGCGACCGCCTCGTCGGCCTCCCGGGTGGCGTAGCCGAGGCCGATGAGGGCGGCGTGCAGTTGGTCGCGCCAGCCGCTGGTGACGGCGGTGCCGATGGCGGGCCCGCCGGGGCCGACGGGCTCGCCGAGGCGGTCCTTCAGCTCCAGGAGCAGCTTCTGGGCGCCCTTCTTGCCGATGCCGGGGACGGCAGTGAGCGCCTTCTCGTCGCCGGTGGAGACGGCGCGGCGCAGGGCGTCGGGGCTGTGCACGGCGAGCATGGCCTGGGCGAGCCGCGGGCCGACGCCGCTGGCGGTCTGGAGCAGCTCGAACGTCTGGCGCTCGTCGTCGTCCGCGAAGCCGTACAGGGTGAGCGAGTCCTCGCGTACGACGAGGGAGGTGGCGAGCTTGGCCTGCTGGCCGACGCGGAGCGTGGACAGGGTGTTCGGCGTGCACTGGACGGCCATGCCGACACCGCCGACCTCGACCACCGCGGTGTCGGGGGCGAGGGCGGCGACGGGGCCGCTGACGAAGGCGATCATGCGGTACGGCCTTTCAGCTTTGTTGCCCGGGACGCGTGAGCGGCGTGCAGGGCGACGGCTTGCTGGAGTCTGTTCTGCGCGGGGGCGCGCCAGATGTGGCAGATGGCGAGGGCGAGCGCGTCGGCGGCGTCGGCCGGCTTGGGCGGCGCGTCCAGTCTGAGCAGCCGGGTCACCATGGCGCCGACCTGCGCCTTGTCGGCGCGGCCGCTGCCGGTGACGGCGGCCTTGACCTCGCTGGGCGTGTGCAGGGCGACGGGGATGCCGCGGCGCGCGGCGCACAGCATGGCGACGGCGCTGGCCTGGGCGGTGCCCATCACGGTGCGCACATTGTGCTGGCTGAACACCCGCTCCACGGCGAGGAGTTCGGGGTCGTGCTCCTCGATCCACTGCTCGATGCCGCGCTCGATCGCGACGAGCCGGTGGCCCAGCTCGGCGTCGGGCGGCGTGCGCACGACGCCGACGCCGCGCATGGTCAGCGGTCGCCCCGCGACCCCCTCGACCACGCCGACACCGCACCGGGTCAACCCCGGGTCCACGCCCAGCACTCGCACGCCCAGCCCCCACTTCACTCGCCTGTTCGTGCAGGCTATCGGGTGCCACTGACAAAGCGGCGGGCCGACGGGGTGTGTGTCCCGTCGGCCCGCCGCCACCGCCGTGTGAGGCGCTCGGAGCGCCCTTAGGCGTCGACCTTCTCCATGACCTCGTCGGAGACGTCGAAGTTGGCGAAGACGTTCTGCACGTCGTCGCTGTCCTCCAGGGCGTCGATCAGCTTGAAGATCTTGCGGGCGCCCTCCTCGTCCAGCTCGACCTGCATGGTCGGGACGAAGTTGGCGTCGGCCGAGTCGTAGTCGATGCCCGCTTCCTGGAGGGCTGTGCGGACGGCGACCAGGTCGGTGGCCTCGGAGAGCACCTCGAAGGAGTCGCCCAGGTCGTTGACCTCCTCGGCGCCCGCGTCGAGCACGGCGCCCAGGACGTCGTCCTCGGTCAGCTCGCCCTTGGGGACGACCACGACGCCCTTGCGGTTGAACAGGTACGACACGGAGCCCGGGTCGGCCATGCTGCCGCCGTTGCGCGTCATGGCGACGCGGACGTCGGACGCGGCGCGGTTGCGGTTGTCGGTGAGGCACTCGATGAGCACCGCGACACCGTTGGGGCCGTAGCCCTCGTACATGATCGTCTCGTAGTCGGCGCCACCGGCCTCGAGACCGGCGCCGCGCTTGACCGCGGAGTCGATGTTCTTGTTCGGGACCGAGCTCTTCTTGGCCTTCTGGATGGCGTCGAACAGGGTCGGGTTACCGGCCGGGTCGGCGCCGCCGGTACGGGCCGCGACCTCGATGTTCTTGATCATCTTCGCGAAGAGCTTGCCGCGCTTGGCGTCGATCACGGCCTTCTTGTGCTTCGTCGTAGCCCATTTAGAGTGGCCGGACATCTGCCTGTCTCCTTCGCGTAACCAACCTCAGTACGAACGCAGCGATCCTACAAGGAACCCGGCGCGTCCTTCGCCCGCACCATCTCCACGAACAGCCCGTGGAGGCGGTGGTCGCCCGTCAGCTCGGGGTGGAAGGACGTCGCGAGGGCGTTGCCCTGGCGCACGGCGACGATGTGTCCCCCGTGCTCGGCGAGCACCTCCACGGAGGCGCCCACGGACTCCACCCAGGGGGCGCGGATGAAGACGCCCTCCACGGGGTCGCCCTCGACACCCCGTACGTCGACGGCCGCCTCGAAGGACTCGTTCTGCCGCCCGAAGGCGTTGCGGCGCACGATCATGTCGATGCCGCCGATGGTCTCCTGGCCCGAGCGCGGGTCGAGGATCTTGTCGGCGAGCATGATCATTCCGGCGCAGGTGCCGTAGACGGGCATTCCGGCGCGCACGCGCGCGCGTAGGGGCTCCATGAGCCCGAACAGGTTGGCCAGCTTGGAGATGGTGGTGGACTCGCCACCCGGTACGACGAGACCGTCGACCTCGGCCAGTTCCTCGGGCCGCCGCACCGGCCTGGCGACGGCGTCGGCGGTGGCCAGGGCGACAAGGTGCTCCTGCACATCGCCCTGAAGGGCCAGAACGCCGACGACGGGCATGTCACTCATAGGTCTTACCAACCCCGGTTCGCGTAGCGCTCGGCCTCGGGGAGGGTGTCGCAGTTGATGCCGACCATGGCCTCGCCGAGGTTCCGGGAGGCGTCCGCGATGATCTTCGGGTCGTCGTAGAAGGTGGTGGCCTTCACGATGGCGGCGGCGCGCTTGGCCGGGTCGCCCGACTTGAAGATGCCCGAGCCGACGAAGACGCCTTCGGCGCCGAGCTGGCGCATGAGCGCGGCGTCGGCCGGGGTGGCGACGCCACCGGCCGAGAAGAGCACCACGGGCAGCCTGCCGAGCTCGGAGACCTCCTTGACCAGCTCGTACGGGGCGCGCAGCTCCTTGGCGGCGGCGTACAGCTCGTTGTTGTCGAAGCCGCGCAGGCGGGCGATCTCGTTCTTGATCTGGCGCAGGTGGCGCACGGCCTCGACGACGTTGCCGGTGCCGGCCTCGCCCTTGGACCGGATCATGGCGGCACCCTCGGCGATGCGCCGCAGGGCCTCACCCAGGTTCGTGGCACCGCACACGAAGGGCGTGGTGAAGGCGAACTTGTCGCTGTGGTTGACCTCGTCGGCCGGGGTGAGGACCTCGGACTCGTCGATGTAGTCGACGCCGAGCGACTGGAGCACCTGGGCCTCGACGAAGTGGCCGATCCGGGACTTGGCCATGACCGGGATGGAGACCGCGCCGATGATCTCCTCGATCATGTTCGGGTCGGACATCCGGGCGACACCGCCGTCCTTGCGGATGTCGGCGGGGACCCGCTCCAGGGCCATGACGGCGACGGCGCCCGCGTCCTCGGCGATCTTCGCCTGCTCGGCGTTGACCACGTCCATGATGACGCCGCCCTTGAGCTGCTCGGCCATGCCGCGCTTGACGCGGGCGGTGCCGGTGGCGGGGGCCTCGGTGGGGACGGCGGGCTGCGGGATGCTGGTGGACACGGAAGACCTCATTCGATGACGAAGGCGTTGCTGCGACACCGAGGAAACCTCTGCGGACCAGTCCACTACAAGAGCCAATGGACAGCCGGTGGCTCTTTTCGCCTGTGATCTATGTGGTGACGCGGTCGGCGAGAGCGGCGGGCGGCTCGTCGTCCATCTCGAAGGCGAGCGGAAACGGAGCGTGCCCGGCGAGCCGGAACCAGCGCACCTTGCGGTGCCGGCGCAACGCCCTTGCCGCGCGAACGGCGTCGTTGTGGAAGCGCCGGGCCATCGGCACCCGGCGCACGGCCTGCGCCAGCTCCTCGGCGGCGGCGTCCCCGCCCGGCGCCTCCCGTACGGCCTCGACCTGATCGGCCTCCCCGAAGACGGCCCGGAGCGCCTGGCTCAGCTCGCTCTCGGCGACCTCCCGCTGGTCCTCCTCGGCCTGCCGCGCCGCGTGCGCGGCCTCGTAGAGCACGATCGAGGCGGCCGGGTCGAGCACACCCGACGTGGCCAGCTCCTGGGCGACGGAGGCCCGCCGCAGCAACTGCGCGTCGAGTGCGGCCCGCGCCGCGTCGATCCGCGCGTGCAGCCGGTCGAGCCGCCCCGCGGTCCAGCTCAGGTAGAGCCCGATCGCGAACAGGGCTACGGCGATCCAGATGAGGGTGGCGGTCACGGGCGGCAAGACTACCGGGCCCCCCAGACCACGGAACGGGCCACGGAGGGGCACCCGCCCGGCGACGGGAGGGGGCGTGTCGGTGTGCCCCCGTAGGACACCGCCGGAACCCGGCGCAGGACGACGCGCCCATGGCGGTCAGCGGGCGGGAGACCGATCCGGCCGAGGAGGTGCACCGGCACGGCCCCGCCCCCCGACGGGCACCAGGCGCGAAGCATGGAGCCCGCACTCAGTCCCTGGCGAGCCCGAACCGGGCCCGTAGACCCGTTCGCTCGTCGGTGGCCACCGCGGCCGCGCCGTGCGTCACTGTCTCGTAGACCGAAAGAATGTCCGCCCCGACAGTCGACCAGTCGAAGCGCCGAACATGCTTACTGCCCCGGTCACGCAGCAAGGCGCGCCGCTCCGGGTCCGCAAGGAGCCGGAGGGCCGCGTCAGCGAGGGCGTCGGCGTCCTCGTTGCTGAAGAGTTCACCGGCGGCACCTTGATCGAGGACCTGGGCGAAGGCGTCGAGATCGGAGGCGAGCACCGGAGCACCCGCGGACATGGCCTCGACGAGGATGATCCCGAAGCTCTCGCCGCCGGTGTTGGGAGCCACATAGACGTCGACGCTGCGCAGAAGCCGGGCCTTGTCGACATCGCTGACCATGCCGAGGAACTCGACACGGGACCGCATGTCCTTGGGCAGGGAGGCGACGGCCTCCTCCTCGTCGCCCCGGCCGGCGACCAGAAGCCGAGTCCCGGGCCGCTCCGCGAGGATCCGCGGCAGGGCCTTCATCAGCACCGGCAACCCCTTGCGCGGCTCGTCGATGCGCCCGATGAACCCGATCGTGTCGCCCTGCCACTCGGCCTTGGGCTCGGCCCGCGCGAAGAAGTCGACGTCCACCCCGTTGGGGATCACCACCGCATCGCCGCCCAGATGTTCGACGAGCGTACGGCGCGCGTACTCGCTGACGGCGATGCGCGCGCTGATCTTCTCGAGCGCGGGCTGCAGGATCGGATACGCCGCGATCATGGCCCGCGAGCGGGGGTTGGACGTGTGGAAGGTGGCCACGATGGGCCCCTGCGCCGCCCAGCACGCGAGCAGCCCGAGCGACGGCGACGCCGGCTCATGGATGTGGATGACGTCGAACGTCCCGTCGTGCAACCAGCGGCGTACGCGCGCGGCGCTCAGGAACCCGAAGTTGAGACGGGCGACGGAGCCGTTGTACGGCACAGGAACCGCGCGCCCCGCCGACACGACGTACGGCGGCAGCGGGGTCTCGTCGTCGGCGGGGGCGAGGACGGAGACCTCGTGCCCGAGGGCGATGAGGTGCTCCGCCAGATCGCGGATGTGGAACTGGACGCCGCCCGGCACGTCCCACGAGTACGGGCAGACGATTCCGATCCTCACGCGGATCGCTCCTCGAAGTGCTCCAGGTCAGCGAGCCACAGACGTTGCAGCATGTGCCAGTCCTCCGGATGGTCCGCGATCCCCGTGGCGAAGGCGTCGGCCAGCGCCTGTGTCATGACGGACGTCTTCTCGGCCCGCGTACCTGTCTCCGGCACGTCGACGGGCGGGTGGACGCGGCCCCTCATGACAGACGACGAGTCGTACCAGAGGGTGACGGGCAGGAGCAACGCGCCCGTCTGCTGGGCGAGCATGGCGGGCCCGGCGGGCATCCGCGTCGTCTCGCCGAAGAACTTGACCTCGACACCGGAGGTGGACAGATCGCGGTCGGCGACGAGGCAGACGAGCCCGCCCGCGCGCAGCCGCCGCGCGAGGGTCCCGAAGGCGGAGCCCCCGGTGTGGGGCAGCACCTCCATGCCGAGCCCCTCGCGGTAGGCGACGAACCGGTCGTACAGGGTCTCCGGCTTCAGCCGCTCGGCGACCGTCGCGAACGGCGTCCCCAGATTGGTGGTGACCCAGGCGCCCGCGAGGTCCCAGTTGCCCATGTGCGGCAGGGCGAGGACGACGCCCTTGCCGGCGGCGAGACCCTCGGTCAGGTAATGCACGTCCTGGGGCGTGAAGCCGTCCCTGATGCGCTGCCTGCTCCAGGCGGGCAGCCGGAAGGATTCCATCCAGTACCGCAGGTAGGACCGCATGCCGGCCTTGGACAGCTCGGCGAGCCGCTCCGGCGTCGCATCGGGCACCACGCGCGCGAGGTTGGCCTCCAGACGAAGCACGCCCTTGCCGCGCCGCTTCCACACCTGGTCGGCGATGGTGCGTCCGAGGCGCTGCGCGACCGGCTCGGGGAGCTTCTTCACCCCCGCCCAGCCGAGCCCGTACAGCGCGTCCGTGACCCGGTCCTGGGCGCCGCTCACGAGGCGGTCTCCTCCCGCGCGGCGGCGGCAGCGGCGGCGTCGGCCTCCGCGGACTCGCGCCGCACGGTCACGACGCGCTGGATCAGCGTGACGAGGCTGCCGACGGCGACGATCCACAGGGCGACGGGCAGCAGGTACTGGATGCCGGGCACGCCGAACTTGTGCAGCCCCGCGAAGCCCGCGGCGACCAGCGAGACGACGAGCCGTTCGGCGCGCTCCACCAGGCCGTTGACGGCGACGGGCAGCCCGATCGCCTCACCGCGCGCCTTGGTGTAGGAGACGACCTGGCCGCTGGCGAGGCAGAAGATGGCGACGGCGCACAGCACGTTGTCGTTGCCCGAACCCGCGTACCACAGGGCCATGCCGCCGAAGATGGCGCTGTCGGCGACCCGGTCCAGCGTGGAGTCGAGGAAGGCGCCCCAGCGGCTGGAGCGCCCGAGCTGGCGCGCCATGTTGCCGTCCACGAGGTCCGAGAAGACGAACAGCGTGATGACGACGGTGCCCCAGAAGAACTCTCCGCGCGGGTAGAAGACCAGCGCTCCCGCCATGACGCCGGCGGTGCCGAGGAGCGTCACCGTGTCGGGGCTGACCCCGCGACGGATGAGAAACGCGGCGAACGGTGTGAGGACACGCGTGAAGAATGCACGCGCGTACTTGTTCAGCATGGCCTTCCCGAGGGTCGGTGCCGGGCGGCCCCTCTGGCCACCGGCTGGCCCATCGTAGCCACGCGCGCACGGGAACGACCTCCGGGCCACCACGCGCGCGTGCGATCGCGTACGACGTATGGACGCACAGTGACCGGAGTGGAAAGCTCGATGGCACCGCGGGCGTCGCCGAAGCCGCCTCCGCACGCGGATTCGCGTGTCCGCTGTGTACGTCCCACAGGTACCACCTCACCGTGCAACCGGGAGGCTAGGCATGGGCGACAAGGCGAACGGACATCCCGGAGCCGCCGGCAGGGCAGCGACGGCCGACCATCCCGCGTCCGTACGGAATGTGGTGCTGGTCGGCCACAGCGGATCGGGCAAGACGACTCTGGTGGAGGCTCTCGCGCTGACCGCGGGGGCGGTGAACAGGGCGGGCCGCGTCGAGGACGGCACCAGCGTCTCCGACTACGACGAGATCGAGCACCGCCAGCAGCGCTCGGTCCAGCTCTCGCTCGTCCCGGTGGAGTGGGGCGGCTACAAGATCAATCTGCTGGACACCCCCGGCTACGCGGATTTCGTCGGGGAATTGAGGGCCGGTCTGCGCGCCGCGGACGCGGCCCTCTTCGTCGTCTCGGCGGCGGAGAGCCCGGAGACGATGGCGGGCGCGACGCGCATGGTGTGGGAGGAGTGCGCGGCGGTCGGCATGCCCCGGGCGATCGTCGTCACGCACCTGGAGGCGGCCCGGTCGGACTTCGAGGAGATGACGCGCACGTGCGCGCGCGTGTTCGGCGGCGACGACCCCGACGCCGTGCTCCCCCTGTATCTGCCGCTGCACGGCGCACAGGGCGCGGACGGGCACGCGCCCGTGACGGGTCTGATCGGTCTGCTCTCGCAGCGCGTGCACGACTACGCGTCGGGCGAACGCAAGGAGTCCGAGCCGGGCGAGGACCAGTTGCCCGCCCTTGAGGAGGCCCGCAACCGGCTCATCGAGGGAATCATCGCGGAGAGCGAGGACGAGACCCTCATGGACCGCTATCTCGGCGGCGAGGACATCGACCTCAAGACGCTGGTGGAGGATCTGGAGCGGGCGGTGGCGCGCGGCGTCTTCCACCCGGTCCTCGCGGCGGCCCCGGCGCCCGAGGGCGCGCGCCAGGGCATCGGCACGGTCGAGCTCCTGGAGCTGATCACGGGGGGCTTCCCCTCGCCCCTGGAGCGCGAGGCTCCCGCGGTGACCACGCGCGGCGGCAAGACCCGCCCGGTGGGCGCCTGCGACCCCGAGGGGCCGCTCGTGGCCGAGGTCGTGAAGACCGCCTCCGACCCGTACGTGGGCCGTGTCTCGCTCGTCCGGGTCTTCTCGGGCACCCTGCGCCCGGAGGAGACGGTGCACGTGTCCGGGCACGGGCTGACCGACCGCGCGCACGACGACCGCCCGCTGCACGAGTCGGACGAACGGATCGGCGCGCTGTCGGCCCCGTTCGGCAAGCAGCAGCGCACGCTCACCCACTGCATCGCCGGTGACCTCGCGTGCGTGGCGAAGCTGAGCCGCGCCGAGACGGGCGACACCCTGTCCGCGAAGGACGACCCGCTCCTGATGGCGCCGTGGGACATGCCGGACCCCTTGCTGCCGCTCGCGATCCAGGCGCACAGCAAGGCCGACGAGGACAAGCTCTCGCAAGGTCTCGCGCGGCTCGTCGCGGAGGACCCGACGATGCGGCTTGAGCAGAACCCGGACACGCACCAGTTGGTGCTGTGGTGCCTGGGCGAGGCCCACGCCGATGTCGCCCTGGAGCGGCTGCGCAGCCGGTACGGGGTGCAGGTCGACGTGATCGCGCACAAGGTCTCCCTCCGGGAGACGTTCGCGTCGAAGTCGGCCGGGCGCGGCCGGCACGTCAAGCAGTCCGGCGGGCACGGCCAGTTCGCGATCTGCGAGATCGAGGTGGAGCCCCTGCCCGGCGGGTCCGGCATCGAGTTCGTCGACAAGGTCGTCGGCGGCGCGGTGCCCCGCCAGTTCATCCCGTCGGTGGAGAAGGGCGTACGGGCCCAGGCGGCGAAGGGCGTGGCGGCCGGGTATCCGCTGATCGACATCCGGGTGACGCTGCTCGACGGCAAGGCGCACTCGGTGGACTCCTCCGACGCGGCGTTCCAGACGGCGGGCGCGCTGGCGCTGCGCGAGGCGGCGGCGGACGCCCGGATCCACCTCCTGGAGCCGGTCGCCGAGGTGCAGGTGCTCGTCGGCGACGACTACGTGGGCGCCGTCATGAGCGATCTGTCCGGGCGCCGGGGCCGCGTCGTCGGCACCGAACAGGCCCCGGGCGGGCGCACGCTCGTACGGGCCGAGGTGCCGGAGATCGAGATCGGCCGGTACGCGGTGGATCTGCGCTCGCTGTCGCACGGCACGGCCCGCTTCGACCGCGCCTACGCCCGGCACGAGCCGATGCCGCCGCAGTTGAGCGAGAGGATCCGCGAACAGGCGGGGGACGCCCCCTAGTTGCGCCCTTGCCGCGCCCCGGAACCACCGACATCCTCCTTGTGAGGAGGACTGTCGGTGGCGGCCGTTACGCTGGTCCACGGTCGGGTGGATCAGGACGATCAGCCGGTCAACAGGTGTGCGGGGTGCGGAAGTCGGGAATGGCCGCAGCTAAGACGTGTGGTGATGGGGGCGGCAGTGGCGGACGAGGTATTCGATTTCAGGCCGGGGGCGCAGGTCCCGTTGCAGGGTTCCGCGGGGCAGACCGCGGCGACCTTCGCCATCGCGTCGGCCGCGTACCGCGACGACAAGGCCTCGAAGATAGAGGAGGCCAACAACGAGTGGCACAAGACCGAGGCCAAGGCCGGCACGTGGTCGCTGTTCGCGCCGAACCTCGGTGAGGCGTTCTCCCGGGCCGTGCAGGTGCGGATGCTGGGCGGCGGCCGCAAGCCGCTCATCCAGTCCTTCGGCACGGAGCCCCAGGTCGTCGTCGAGCACTGCCTGGCCGCCAACCGGATCCGGCGTCAGCGCGACAGCCTGCTGACCATCATCACCGTCGTCTTCGGCGTCCTGTTCCTGCCGGGGTTCCTGCTGTGGCTGGCGGCGTTCCAGATCCGCCGCTCGAACAACGCGCGGGTCGAGACGGCGGAGAAGGTGGTCAAGGAGACCGCGGACAAGTCCACCGCGGAGCGCAGCGAGGCGAAGAAGCGGGAGCGCGCCGCCCACGGCCGGGCCGCCGTCGCCACGACGATCATGACGATCGTCGGCATCGGCATCGTGATCCTGCTGATCAAGCTGCCGTTCGACGGCGTGTGGGCCTGGTATCTGCGGGCGGCGTTCGTGATGCCGGTCATCGGCGGCTTCTGGGCCCGGCAGGTCTGCGAGCGCACCGCGCGGGACCTGCGCGACCGGTGGGACGGGCTGCTCTCCGGCGGCGGCGTCGGCGCCAAGATCCCCGAGGCGGTGCCCGGCAGTCCGGGCGAGACCGCCGCCGAGCAATTGCGCCAGAGCCTCGCCCGGCTCACCGCGGAGCAGCAGGCGACCACGGTCTTCTACGCGGGCCCCAAGGGCATCCTGGGCATGGGCACGCGCTGGGGCAGCTGGCAGCTCGCCGAGGACCTGGTCCCGGCCGAGGAGGGCAAGGAGATCCACCCGTTCCGGGCCTGGGACGTCATACGGGCGATCCAGGACCAGCTCCGGATGTTGCAGCGCGGCCCGCTGCACACGGGCGGCTTCCCGCCCCCGTCGGTGAAGAACTGGATCGTCACCCCGATCGGGGAGAACGCGAAGGCGGTGTCCCGCCCCACCGGCGAGGACGTCGACACGTACCAGATCAAGCCGCACGAGATACAGCGGATCTGCAACGAGCAGCAGTTCGGCAGCGGCGACCGGCACTACCTGGGCGTGCAGTTCACGCTCTGGGACGGCCAGTTGATCATCACCATGCTGATCACGGTGACGGTGCTGCACCAGACGCTGCGCATCGAGGTGACGGGCCACGCGCTCGGCCCGGTCAACTCCCTGTTCACCTCGAAGCCCGCACCGAAGACGAAGACGACGCCGAAGTCGATACGGTTCTGGGAGACGACCACCAAGACGCTGCCGCTCATCGACGCGGACGAGGCGGTCCGGGTCGCGGTCCGCGCGCCCCTCACCTGGTATCCGCCGCTCCTGGACCACCTGGGCGGCAAGATCGTCCTGCCGGAGCCGTTCGGCCTGCGGCACGCCTGGGCGGACCAGCCCTGGCGCCACCGCTTCATGGCGGACGACGCGCTGCGCACGGCCACCCCGGTCCTGCGCGTGGTGCACGCGGCGGCCATCAAGGTGCTGGAGGAGCACGGCGTGAACACCGAGAAGTTCGACAACCGCTCGGGCGTGCTCAGCGGCCTGGTCCAGGACCCGGCACCGAGGAAGGCCGACGTGTACGACGCGTAGCCCTCACCCGGTGCCGGATGCGCGCCGGCCGGTTCGCTCAGGCGTCCGGCCAGGCCTTCGCCAGGGCCGTCCGGGTGTCGCCGAGGAGCTGCGGCAGGACCTTCGTGTGGCCGGTGACCGGCATGAAGTTCGTGTCGCCGCCCCAGCGCGGCACGATGTGCTGGTGCAGATGAGCGGCGATGCCGGCGCCCGCGACGGCGCCCTGGTTCATGCCGATGTTGAAGCCGTGCGCCCCGGACGCGGCGCGCAGCGCGGTCATGGCCCGCTTGGTGAACACGGCCAGCTCGGCGGTCTCGGCCAGGTCGAGGTCGGTGTAGTCGGCGACGTGCCGGTAGGGCAGCACCATCATGTGCCCGCCGTTGTACGGGTACAGGTTAAGGATCGCGAAGACGTGCTCGCCGCGCGCCACGATCAGGGCGTCCTCGTCGGACTTGCCGGGAGCGGCGCAGAAGGGACAGCCGTCGTCGGCCCCGGGGCCCGTCGGCTTGCCCTCACCTTGGATGTAGGCGATGCGGTGCGGGGTCCACAGACGCCCGAACCCGTCCGGTTCACCCACAGGACCGCTCTGCTGCTCCGGCTCACTCGTCATGAAGTGCAGCATATGGCGTCACCTGGGCGGAGGGTGTCGGCGGGTGTCGCCGTCGCCGGGCAGGCGCGATGCTGACCGGATGACCGACAGCCCCCTCGAACGCTGGGAGCGGCGCGACGGCGCCGTCCTCGCGGTGGCGTCCCTGCTGTTCCTCGCGTCGTACGCGGTCCGGGTCCTCGGCCACGGTCTGCCGGGCGCGGTGCGCACCCTGTGCCTGGCGGTCACGCTCGCCACGTGGGCCTTGTTCGCGGTGGACTACGTGATCCGCTGGCGGCTGAGCGGGCAGCGCTTCCCGCGTTTCCTGCGCAGGCACCTCCTGGACACGCTCGTCCTGCTGCTGCCGCTGCTGCGGCCGCTGCGGATCGTGCGGGCCTACGAGCGGGTGCAGCGCCGCCGTGACGCGCCGCGCCTGCCGCTGCACGGCCGTGTCATCGCCTATACGGGTGTGTCGGCGGCGCTGCTCGGCTTCGCCGCGTCCCTCGCCGTGTACCAGCAGGAGCACGCGGCGCCGGACGCGACGATCCGTACGTACGGCGACGCCGTGTGGTGGACGTGCACGACGTTGTCGACCGTCGGCTACGGGGACGTGGTGCCGGTGACGCCGCTCGGCCGGCTCGTCGCGGTGGGCCTGATGGCCTGCGGCCTGGCGCTGCTGGGTGCGGTCACGGGCTCGTTCTCGTCGTGGCTCATCCAGGTGTTCGCGCGGGAGGGTGAGGGCGAGAGGCCCCCGGGGAACTCCCCAGGGGCCTCTCGCGACACCGAGCACGACTGAGACGTCAGACCTGCGCGCGCTCCTCGACGACCTTCAGGATCTTGGCGATGGCCTCGTCGACCGGGATGCCGTTCTCCTGCGAGCCGTCGCGGTAGCGGAAGGAGACCGAACCGGCGTTCATGTCCTCGTCGCCCGCGATGACCATGAAGGGCACCTTGGCCTTCTGCTGGTTGCGGATCTTCTTCTGCATGCGGTCCGAGGACGAGTCGACCTCGACGCGCAGGCCCTGGGCGCGCGCCTTGGCGGCGAACTCCTCCAGGTACGGCACGTGCGCGTCACCGATCGGGATGCCGACGGCCTGCACGGGCGCGAGCCACGCCGGGAAGGCGCCCGCGTAGTGCTCCAGGAGCACGCCGAAGAACCGCTCGATGGAGCCGAACAGGGCGCGGTGGATCATGACGGGCTGCTGGCGCGAGCCGTCGGCCGCCGTGTACTCCAGGCCGAACCGCTTGGGCTGGTTGAAGTCGACCTGGATGGTCGACATCTGCCAGGACCGGCCGATGGCGTCCTTGGCCTGCACGGAGATCTTCGGCCCGTAGTAGGCGGCGCCGCCCGGGTCGGGGACGAGCGGCAGGCCCTGCTTCTCGGCGGCGAGGCGCAGCGCCTCGGTCGCCTCGGCCCAGTCCTCGTCGGTGCCGATGAACTTGTCGGAGTCGTCGCGGGTGGACAGCTCCAGCTCGAACTCGGTCAGGCCGTAGTCGCGCAGCAGGTCGAGCACGAAGGTCAGGAGCGTGTCGAGCTCCTGCGGCATCTGCTCCTTGGTGCAGTAGATGTGCGAGTCGTCCTGGGTGAAGCCGCGCGAGCGGGTCAGGCCGTGCACGACGCCGGACTTCTCGTAGCGGTACACGGTGCCGAACTCGAACAGCCGCAGCGGCAGTTCGCGGTAGGACCGGCCGCGGGCCTTGAAGATCAAGTTGTGCATCGGGCAGTTCATCGCCTTGAGGCGGTAGTTCTGCTCGTCGAACTCGATGGGCGGGAACATGCCCTCCGAGTAGTGCGGCAGGTGCCCGGAGATCTCGAAGAGCTTCTCCTTCGAGATGTGCGGCGTGTTGACGAACTCGTAGCCGGAGACCTCGTGGCGCTTGCGCGAGTAGGTCTCCATCTCCTTGCGGATCACGCCGCCCTTGGGGTGGAAGACCGCGAGGCCGGGGCCCAGCTCGTCCGGGAAGGAGAACAGGTCCAGCTCGGCGCCGAGCTTGCGGTGGTCGCGCTTCTCGGCCTCGGCGAGGAAGTCGAGGTAGCCCTTCAGCTCGTCCTTCGACGGCCACGCGGTGCCGTAGATGCGCTGGAGCTGCGGGTTCTTCTCGCTGCCGCGCCAGTAGGCGGCGGCCGAACGCATCAGCTTGAACGCCGGGATGTTCCGGGTGGTGGGCAGGTGCGGGCCGCGGCAGAGGTCCTTCCAGCACAGCTCGCCGGTCTTGGCGTCGAGGTTGTCGTAGATGGTCAGCTCGCCGCCGCCGACCTCGGCGTCGGCGCCGTCGGCGGCCTGCGCCGCGTTGCCCTTGAGGCCGATGAGCTCCAGCTTGTAGGGCTCGTCGGCCAGCTCGACGCGGGCGTCCTCGTCGGTGGTCACGCGGCGCGCGAAGCGCTGCCCCCGCTTCTGGATCTCCTGCATCTTCTTCTCGATGCGCTTGATGTCCTCGGGGGTGAACGGCTCCTTGACGTCGAAGTCGTAGTAGAAGCCGTCCTTGATGGGCGGGCCGATGCCGAGCTTGGCCTCCGGGAACAGCTCCTGGACGGCCTGCGCCATCACGTGCGCGGTCGAGTGCCGCAGGATGTTGAGACCGTCCTCGGAGGAGATCTCGACGGGTTCGACGGTCTCGCCGTCGGCCACGGCGTACGCCAGGTCCTTCAGCTCCCCGCCCACGCGGGCCGCGACGACGCTGCGCTCACCGGCGAAAAGCTCGGCGGCCGTAGTGCCCGTCGTCACCACGCGCTCTTCCCGCTCGGAATCGCGTTGGATGACTACACGGACGTCTGACACCGGTCTCTCCTGCCTGAAGGTGGATCGCCGCGCCATTACCTGTGACGCGCGCACCAGGAATCGTACCGAGTCGCGGGGGCCGCCCGCGAAGCGGTCACCGGGCCCTGGGAGAGGTGGGGCCAGGTGGGGACAGGTGGGGCGCTACTCCTCCCCCGCGCAAGGGTCCTCGAAGAAGTCCAGATCCTCCTGGAACGACTGGCGCGACTTCATCAGGCGGTCCCGTTCGGCCTGCTCCACCTGTACGGGTACGACGTCGTGGGCGCCGGTGAGGCGCCGGAAGCCGCCTCTGGACTCCAGGCGGCCCTGCACCCGGATGGGCAGGCCGACGAGATGGGCATGGCCCGCGGTCCGGTACGCGTCCTCGTCGAGCGTCATCCGGATGTGCGGGACGTCGGCGCCCGCGATGACCCGCAGCCGCACCGTCCCCGACGCGCACGGCCCGGTCCTGCTCAGGCGGACGACGGTGCCGGTGACGCGGACGGCGACGGCGGGTTCGGCGCGCAGGTAGCGGGCCCCGGCCGCGCGCAGCACATCGAGGTCGCCGGGTGAGAACTCGACGGGCGCGTCACCGTCCGTGCACTCCTCGGGGACCCCGGCGGCGGGCGCCCAGGCGACGCCGACGCGGGCGCCCTCGGTGCCGCGCACGAGGGCGACGACCGCCTCGGTCAGCTCGTGGCTGACGCCCGCCTCCGTGGCACTGTCGAAGGCGTCCATGCCGCCGGTGGCGCGCCGGTAGTCGACGGCCTCGCGGACCGCGTAGAGGGCCTGGTGCAGCCGGACGGCGAGCGCGCGCCCCGCGGCGACGGGCACGAACGCGGTCAGCCGCCGGCCGTCGGGCGCGGCCTGCACCAGGACGTCCTCCAGGGCCGTGGCGGCGGCCGCCCGGTGCCGGGCGCCGTAGTACCCGGCGCGTTCCCGTGCGGCGAGCGCCCCCGCGAGCAGCATGCGCCGCGCCGCCGACCGCAACTGTTCCTCGACGGTCCAGGCGGACGCCCCCGCCGGCCCCTCGGGCACATCGCGCCACCAGCGGATCTCGTCGCTGGGCACGGCGAGCGCGACGAGGACCTCCCGGGCGGAGGGGGTGCCGCTGCGTTCGAGCGCGGTCAGCGCCTCACCGAGCAGCTCCTCGCTGTCGGGGAAGGCGCGGCTCTCCGGCACGAGGAGGCTGGTGCGGTCGCCGGTGCCGGGCAGCGTCCAGCGGGCGTAGCGTCCTGGGGCGCCGCCGCGCCGCCGCCAGCCGTGCCGGTCGAGGAGGGCGCCGAGGACGACCGGGTCGACCGTGCCCGGATCGGGTCCGGCGAGGTCGACGGGGCGGGCGCGGACCACGCCCAGGGCCCGTACGGGCCTGTCGGCCGAGCGGTGCTGCATCTGCGTCACTCCCATCCGGGACGGCCGGTCAGGGCCGCCCGCCCGTCCCGACGCGGGTCATGATCCCGCACAGCGCGCGGTCGTCGAAGATCCGGTCGGTCGGCACGCGCACGGTGGTGCGGCGGCGGCCGGTGACCGGGTGGCCCGCGAGGTTGGTCCAGTAGCAGCAGTGCCGCAGGTCGAGCCGGTCGTGCCCGGCGCGCAGCCAGTCGTCCTGGGAGCGCGGTACGAGCATCACGACGAGGATCTTGTGCACGGAGACCGGGGTCCTCGCGAGCTTCTCCAGGTGCGCGTTGTCGAGCGTGAAGGAGAAGGCGGGGCCCGGTGGTTCGGGCGGGATCTGGTACGTCGCCTTGAGCTGCACCTTGATGGTGACCTCGTCGTCGACCGTGTGCCCGGGGGCGCTGTGGCTGACGTGCCAGTCGATGCCGTTGTCCGGGAAGGGCTGCGAGAGCGAGCACCCGGCCGCGGCGGCCACGGCGTGCAGATAGCCCACCTGGAGCGTCTCCATGCAGGCGGTGGTGGCGAGTGTGCCGCGCGGCGGTGCGTCCCGCTCGGGCAGCAGCCCGCCCTGTTCGGGCCGCGCGAGCGCCATGGTGCGCCTGGCCTTTCGACGTGATGAACCCCGTGGAAGAACTCCCCCGCGAACGCGCGGAGTTCAAGAAACCGATCAAGGCCAGGTCAACGGAGCCCCGCTGAACTGCCATGACTCGTAACTGTGTTGTCACCGCTCCGCGTACGACGCAAACGGCCCGGGTATCACCGAAGCGGGCGGCGGGCGCCACGCGAAGGAACGTCACCTGCCCCTTGCCGACGAGGAGTTGCATTGTCATGACGTGCTGGTACGAAGGCCCACTCGCCGCCTTCGACACGGAGACGACCGGGGTGGACGTGGAGAGCGACCGCATCGTGTCGGCCGCGCTCGTGCTGCAGGACGCGCCGGGTACGCGGCCGCGGGTGACGCGGTGGCTGGTCAACCCGGGGGTGCCGGTGCCGCCCGGGGCGACGGAGGTGCACGGCCTCACCGACCTCCACCTGCAGCGCAACGGACGCTGGCCGGCGCCGGTGATGGAGGAGATAGGCCACGAGCTGGCGGACCAGGCGGCGGCCGGACGGCCGGTGGTGATCATGAACGCGCCGTTCGACCTGACCATGCTGGACCGGGAGCTGAAGCGCCACCGCGCCTCGTCCCTCGCCCGCTACCTGGGCGACGCGCCGCTGTGCGTCCTGGATCCGCGGGTGCTCGACAAGCAGCTGGACCGCTACCGCAAGGGCCGCCGCACGCTGACGGACCTGTGCGCGCAGTACGAGGTCGAGCTGGCGGAGGCGCATGACGCGGCGGCGGACGCGCTGGCGGCGCTCGATGTCGTCCGGGCGGTGGGCCGGCGCTTCGCGGCCCGCCTCGAACGGCTGTCGGCCAGTGAGCTGCACACGCTCCAGACGTCCTGGCACGCGGCGCAGGCGCGCAGCCTCCAGGCGTGGTTCGCGCGCAGCGGCACCCCGGAAGTGGTGGACACGGCGTGGCCGCTGCGCCCGGAACTTCCGGCGGCGGCCTGAGCGTTCCCCCGCTGGGGGCCCGACAGGCAGAAACGAAAAACCGGCCCGTCGACTGACGGACCGGCCTTCTCCGGGTGGGCGATACTGGGTTCGAACCAGTGACCTCTTCGGTGTGAACGAAGCGCTCTCCCACTGAGCTAATCGCCCGGGAACGGGTTGAACCATACAGGGCGCGGTGGGCTGTGTTCAAACCGGTCGCAGGTGGGCGCGGAGACCGCGCCGGCCGCCGCGCATCATCCACGCGTGATTGGCGAGGAAGACGGGCCTGCCCGGCAGGGCGAAGCGCCGCATCAGGGGTTTGCGCACCTCGACTCGCTGCTCGTAGACGACGCGGGTGCCGTGATCCCGCGCGGTCACCGTCCAGCGGGCCCACCCCGCGAGGTCCCCGCTCATCGCGATCTCCAGGATTCCGGCGTCCGGGTCCCGGCGCTGCTCGCGCGCCGTGACCGTGAGTTCGTAGGGCAGGAAGGACCGGAAGACGGCGGTGCCGCTGGTCCCGTCCACCGATGTCACCGAGCGCACCTGCGGCCACCAGCGCGGATAGTCCTCGGCGCGTTCGAGGACCGCGAAGACGGCGGCGGGCGGCGCGGGCAGGTCCCAGACGCTGCGGAAGCGGTAGCGGCTCAGGGGGCTGAAGTCCATGCACCGAGTCTGCCCCCGGAATCGCGCCTTCAGGGGGCGACGTCAGGGCATCCTGTCCCCGATCATTCGCCGGAAAGCGGCCTTCCGCCGGAGTGTCCTGAATTCGCGGTCGACCTGACCGGCCGTCACCACTCTGTTCCGGAAGTTTCTGAGGGTCACATTCCGGTGACGGTACGGGACTTGAGATCCGCGGGAACGCCGCACTTGTCGTACTTGCGCGGAAAGGCGACCGAATTCCGGGTAGGGAACTTCTTCCCGAGCGATTCCCGGTCGGTGAATTCGGGGGCGTCGGGGCCGTTGTCCGGCCCGGCGGGCGTACGCATGCCGAAGGCCCCGGAGACGTGATGTCTCCGGGGCCTTCGGTCCGGGTGGGCGATACTGGGTTCGAACCAGTGACCTCTTCGGTGTGAACGAAGCGCTCTCCCACTGAGCTAATCGCCCGGGCGCAGGAAGAACATTACCCCATGTCAGAGGGTGCCTGGCACCACCCCGCACCCCACCGTCACTGCTTGATGTTCCACGGCATCTCAAGGCCGAACTTCCACACGTAGATCGCCACCAGGACGGCGATGATCACCAGGCCGACCGTGGTCAGGATGATGTTGCGGCGGCGCACCTTCGGGTCGAGCGCGCGCTGTGTCGCCTCCGTGACCTTGCGCTTCGTCCAGCGCAGCACCAGTTGCGCCCAGACGAACTCCGTCGCCCAGATCGCCATGCCGCCGAAGATCACCAGCCAGCCGGGGCCCGGCAGCGGCAGCATCACGATGCCCGCGCCCACGACCGCGAGCCCCACGATGAAGACGCCCACCTGCCAGCTCAGGTGGAGCGCCCTGCTCCGCTGGATGAACCCCGGCGCCCTCGACCCCAGCGGCTTCGGCGCGGACGTGTCCTCGTCGACCCCGGCGACCACGTCGGCCGTCTCGTCACTCCCCGTATTCATGGCGTCAAACCTACCGGATCCATTCATGTCACCGGAATGGCCGTTACCCACCGGATAAGACTCGGCCGTACGAGCTACCTAAAGCGGCCCAAAACACTCAGAGGGGTTTACAACGGCACCGTAGGTGGCATGTCGATTTCGCCGACGTGCGAATCCCCGAGCGCACACTGAGCGAAAGGCCCTGGCGCTTATGAACACCACGGTCAGCTGCGAGCTGCACCTGCGCCTCGTTGTGTCGAGCGAGTCCTCACTGCCTGTACCCGCAGGACTGCGGTATGACACGGCCGATCCCTATGCCGTGCACGCCACTTTCCACACCGGAGCCGAGGAGACGGTCGAGTGGGTTTTCGCCCGCGATCTCCTCGCCGAAGGCCTTCACCGGCCGACCGGCACCGGAGACGTCCGAGTCTGGCCGTCCCGCAGCCACGGTCAGGGCGTTGTCTGCATCGCCCTGAGCTCTCCGGAGGGCGAGGCTCTGCTCGAGGCCCCGGCGCGGGCCCTGGAGTCGTTCCTGAAGCGGACCGACGCCGCCGTGCCCCCCGGCACGGAGCATCGTCATTTCGATCTCGATCAGGAGCTCTCGCACATCCTCGCGGAGAGCTAGCCGCGCGGGAGGCCCGCGTCGGCAGCCAGCCGCCGCGAGCACAGCGAGAGCGCTTCGCGCCGTCCACTCGGGGAGACGGCGCGACCGCGCGCGTGCACGACAACCACACAGCGGGAAACCGGCGTCGCCGCCGTGGGAACGTCCACGGGGGCGGCGCCGGTGCGTGTACGGGGGCGCTCCCCGCGGTCTGCTCCCGAGGCCCGCGCCTGTCCGGGTCCGCCGGGGGCGGGAAGCGCTAGGCTCGGCCAGCACCGGCGGGTGTGGGCCCGCCTCCAGGGCAGGGAGCTAATCGTGCTGATCACCCATGACACCCGGTGTGCGCTCGACACCGTGGTCGATCTGGTGAACACCGCACCGGACAGCCACGCGGGTGCCGACGGGACCGACGGCCTCGCGGACGTGACGGCTCTGGCGGACTTCGTGGCGAAGCACGACATCAGCGACGTGGACAGAGGGGTGCTCGCGGAGGGTGACCTCTCCGCCGTGCGCGCGATCCGCGCCCAGTTCGCGCAGGTCTTCGCCGCCCCGGACCCGCGCGGCGCGGCGACCGTGATCAACGACCTGGTGGCGGCCGCCGGCACCACGCCCCGCCTCACCGATCACGACGGCTACGACTGGCACGTGCACTACTTCGCGCCCGGCGCGTCCGTCGCCGACCATCTGGCGGCCGACTGCGGCATGGCGCTGGCGTTCTTCGTGGTCGCGGGTGAGCAGGAGCGGCTGCGCCGCTGCGAGGCCCCGGACTGCCGGTACGCGTTCGTCGACCTGTCCCGCAACCGCTCCCGCCGCTACTGCGACAGCCGCACCTGCGGGAACCGGCTGCACGTGGCCGCGTACCGGGCACGCCGCAAGGAGGCCGCGGGCTGAGCGCTCCGCGGACGGACGGGGTCTCAGAGCAGCAGCAGGTCGTGCAGCGCGGCCAGCAGGAGCAGGGATCCGATGACCCCGAGGAAGATCATCAGGGGTGGCTGGGAGAGGGCGAAGAGGCACCCTCGCTGGTTCTGGTGGGGTACGGGCGTGGGCGGCGCGGCGGCACTGCGCGGCGGCGTCGGCCCCTGTTCGGTGTCGAGCTGGTCGGCCAGCGGCGGTGTATCCAACATCTCGCCGCGATGATGGCGCAGGCAACCGACGCCCTCTCACCAACGAACCCTTCCGGCGCGGGAGTTCGCCGGATCTCGTGACCCCCGACCGGGCACCTGCGCGAAAAGTCGGGCACTTGTCGTACGTACGTCCAGTCGTACGAGTCGATCGGACCTGAGCGGGCCGGGCCTCAGATGCCGTGCTTCTTCAGGATCGCCTCGATGTCGCTGAAGTCGTCCGCCCCGCCGGCCGGCTCCGCCCGCTTCTGCTTGCGCTGCGGCTGGGCGGCCGGTTCCGGAGCGGTGCGCGTGCTCTGCCCGAGCGAGGGGGCCGACGCCGCCGGGGCCACGGCCTCGCGCCGCGCCGCCTTCGCCGCCGCCCTGCGCTCCTTGCGGCTGCCGCCGCCGCGCCGCTCGACCGCCCGGGTCCCCACGAACATCAGCCAGGCCACGCCGAGCACACCGAACCCGGCCCACGCGGTCGGGCTGAACGCGGTGTCCACGACCCAGCCGACCGCTCCGGTCATCACCAGCCCCAGCGGGACCAGCGAGTAGGCGGCGAGCCGGGCCGCCGCGAGGAACCGCTTGCGGTACGCGGTGACCGCGGCGATACCCAGGCCCGCCACGGCGACGGCGGAGCAGACGGTCTCGGCAATCATCCGGTCCTCCTGGGCTCGGGCGTTCTGTACGTGTGCGGGGGCTTGCGTCCCCTTCCATCCTGCACCGCCGGGGCGGCCCGGGGCCACGGCCGGGGCGGACCTCAGGGACATCTCGGGGTCGCCCCTCCTCCGCAGGTCCAGGTTGGGGCCGCCCGCCCACGCCTGGAAGACTGGTCCCATGAACGCCCCGAACCCCGCGACCCCCATCCTCGACGTGTGGTGCGAGCTGCAGTGCCCCGACTGCCGCTCGGCCCTGGACGACGTGCGCGCGCTGCGCGAGCGCTACGGCGACCGGCTGGAGCTGCGCCTGCGCCACTTCCCGCTGGAGAAGCACAAGCACTCCTTCGCGGGTGCGCAGGCCGCCGAGGAGGCGTTCGCGCAGGGCGAGGGGTGGCCGTACGTCGAGGCGGTGCTCGGCCGGGTCGAGGAGTTCGACCGCGCGGGCGAGCCGTTCCTCGTCGAGGTTGCGCGTGAACTGGGCCTGGACGCCGAGGAGTTCGACACCGCGCTGGTCGACGGCCGGCACATCCTGATCGTCGACGCCGACCAGGCCGAGGGCAAGGCGATCGGTGTGACGGGCACACCCACGTACGTCATCGGCGGCGAGCGGCTCGACGGCGGCAAGAGCCAGGACGGGCTGCGGGCGCGCGTCGAGGAGATCGCGGACCGTCTCCTCGCGGAGCAGCCGTAGGCTCCGCGGGCCGTTGTCAGAGCAACTGCTTGTACAGGTGGAGCGCTGTCGGCTCGTACCCGAGTGACGCGTAGAGGCGCTGCGCGGGGGTGTTCCCGGCGAACACGTTGAGGCCGATCCGCGTGGCGCCCGCCGCCAGCGCGTCGGCCTCGGCGAGCAGCATCAGGGAGCGTCCGTGGCCCCGGCCGCGGTGGGCGGGGTCGACCTCGACGTCGTAGACGTACGCGCCGTCGGCGCGCTGGGCGACCCACAGGGTGCCGACGGCCTCCCCGTCCTGCTCCAGGACGCCGACCAGGACGTCCGGCGTGGCGACGCCCTCGGGCAGCAGGGCCGCGTGGTCGCGCTCGGCCTTCCGCACGGCCTCCTGCTCGGTGGCCCCGCGCTCGCGCACGGTGCGCGCGTACCGCTCCTTGACCCGCGCCAGCCACGGCGCGAACTCGGCCTCCGTCATCCGCCGCCCGGCGGCGCCCTCGGGGAGCACCGGGGGCCGCTCGGGCAGCGCCTTCGCCATGGTGCGGTTGCGCTCCACGTAGCCGAGCGCGGTGGCGAGACGCAGCAATTCGTGCTGGTGTGCGGGGACGGACGCCTCGATGCGGCGGCAGTTCCAGGAACGGGCCACTTCCTCGGCGGCGAGGGCGGCGACGGTGCCGCGCCCGCGCCCACGGTCCGGCTCGTCGACGCGCAGGTCGAGGACCTGGGCGACGGACGGGCCGAACACGGGGTGCGTGGCGAGGTGGAGCCTGCCGACGGGGCGGCTGTTCACGCACACCGCGTAGTGGCGCGAGCACGACCCGTCGGCCGTGCGCTGAAGCGGCTCGGTCGGCCGCAGGGTCGTGGTCATCAGGGCTGTTCTACCCGCCCGTACGCGCGCGACCACAGCCGTTTTACAGCGGCGGCTCAGGGGTCGAGGTGGTCCGCGGCCCGCTCGTCCCAGACGCGCATCGCCTTCGCGGTGACCGGGCCGGGCGCGCCCGGCAGGTCGCGGTCGTCGACGCGGTGCACGGCCTGGATGTCGCGCAGGGTCGAGGTCAGGAAGATCTCGTCGGCCCGCGTCAGCACCTCGAGGGGCAGGTCGGTCTCCTTGGCGCCGGTCCACTCGACGGCGAGGGCGCGGGTGATGCCCGCGAGGCAGCCGGAGGCGACCGGCGGGGTGTGGATCTCGCCGTCCAGGACGACGAAGACGTTCGACCCGGTGCCCTCGCACAGCTGGCCGACGGTGTTGGCGAACAGGGCCTCGGAGGCGCCGCGTTCACGCGCGCGTGCCAGGGCGACGACGTTCTCCGCGTACGAGGTGGTCTTCAGGCCCGCGAGGGCGCCGCGCTCGTTGCGCGTCCAGTCCACGGTGATCACGGCGGTGGAGTCGGGGCGCCGGGAGGTCTCGCCGAGCGCGACGATGAGCGTGGTGCCTTCCTCCCCGCGGTCGGAGCCGAGCGGGGAGAGGCCGCCGGTGTAGGTGATCCGCAGGCGGCCGAGCGCCGTCGGGTTGGCGTCGAGGACGGCGGCGCAGGCGCGGCGCACCTCGTCGAGGTCCGGCTCGGGCAGTCCGAGGCCGCGCGCCGAGCGGGCAAGCCGGTCGAGGTGGCGGGTGAGCGCGAACGGCTTCCCGTCGACCGCCTTCACCGTCTCGAAGATGCCGTCGCCCACGGTGAGCCCGTGGTCCAGGACCGAGACCCGTGCCTCCTCGGTCTCCCTCAGCCTGCCGTCGAGCCAGATCTTCACGTGAGCTTCCCTCCGCCTCTCCCGGGCCGCTGCCCGGTCGTCCCCGCCGGGCTCCTAGGCGTCCGCCTGCCCGGCGCACCCCTGCGAGTGCCCCTCCGACGCTACCGCCAGCAGCCGTGACGCCTTCAGCTCGGTCTCCCGCCACTCCCCCTCCGGGTCCGAGCCCCAGGTGATCCCGGCGCCGGTGCCGAAGCGCAGGACGGCGGCGGCGTCCGTGCGGTCGATCCAGAACGTGCGGATGCCGACGGCGAGTTGCCCGGTGCCCCGGTCCGCGTCGACCCAGCCGATGCCGCCGCAGTACGGGCCGCGCGGCGCGGTCTCCAGGTCGGCGATGATCCGCAGCGCGCTGGACTTCGGCGCGCCGGTCACGGAGCCGGGCGGGAACGTGGCGTCGAGCAGCTCGGGCCAGCCCGCGCCCTCGCGCAGCTCGCCGCGGACCAGCGACACCAGGTGGACGAGGCCGGGGTGCTTCTCGACGACGCACAGGTCGGGGACGGTCACGGTGCCGGGCGCGCAGACGCGGCCCAGGTCGTTGCGGACCAGGTCCACGATCATGACGTTCTCGGTGTGATCCTTCTCAAGGAGGTCCGCCTCGGTCCGCCCGGTCCCCTTGATGGGCCCGGACTCGACGAGCGTGCCCCGGCGGCGCAGGAACAGCTCGGGCGAGGCCGTCGCTATCTCCACGCCGTGGCCGGGCAGCCGGACCGTGCCGGCGTACGGGGCCGGGTTCCCACGGGCGAGGAGGGCGGTGAGGGCGTCCACGTCCGCACCGGCGTCGACCGGCGCCGACAGCACACGGCAGAGGTTGGCCTGGTAGACCTCGCCGGTCGCGATGTGCGCCCGTATCCGCCGCACGCCCTCCGTGTACGCGGCGTGGTCGAGGGACGACGTCCAGTCCGCGGGCGCGGGGCCGTGCCAGGCGCCGGGGCGCGGCGCGGGCACGGGTGCCTCCCGTACGTCGTCGAAGCGGGCGCAGACCAGGCGCCCCTCGAAGTCGGCGGTCACCGCCCAGAAGCCGGTGGACTCCAGGGCCGCGGGATCGCTGGTCACGTCGCGCAGGCCGGTCGCGAGGAGTTCGCCGAAGCGGGCGAGCGGGGGGAGGTCGATCACGCTGTCGAGTCTAGAAGGGGGCAAACCCGGGTGACCGTACGGTGACCTGGAGTGGAGGATCAGCGCACGGCCGGCCGTCGCTCCGGTGGTCGCACCTCAGCACGCTGCGCAAACGCGTTTTTGTACTGGCCCAGGAATCCGCTAGAGTTCAACACGTCGCCGGGACGCGCAAGCGGACCGGAAAGATACGCGAACGTAGCTCAGTTGGTAGAGCGCAACCTTGCCAAGGTTGAGGTCGCCGGTTCGAACCCGGTCGTTCGCTCGAAGTGGGGGATCTTCCCGAACCCCTACGCTCCTGGTGGAGTGGCCGAGAGGCGAGGCAACGGCCTGCAAAGCCGTCTACACGGGTTCAAATCCCGTCTCCACCTCCATGCGCGATTAGCTCAGCGGGAGAGCGCTTCCCTGACACGGAAGAGGTCACTGGTTCAATCCCAGTATCGCGCACTGGATCTCACGGACTCCGGTTCGTCGTCGATCCGTCCCGCGCGATTAGCTCAGCGGGAGAGCGCTTCCCTGACACGGAAGAGGTCACTGGTTCAATCCCAGTATCGCGCACGCAGCACCATGCGGGAGCCTGATAGAGTCTGGCCCGTTCCCGCGCGATTAGCTCAGCGGGAGAGCGCTTCCCTGACACGGAAGAGGTCACTGGTTCAATCCCAGTATCGCGCACACAGCAAGAAACCCCCGGTCAAAGCACCGGGGGTTTCTTCGTGCTTCCCTCAGGTCCGGGAAGGACCTCAGGAGGAGAAGAGCATCCGGCCGAAGCCGCCCTTGTGGTGGCCGTGGTGCCCGTAATGGCCGCCGTGACCACCGTGACCGCCGTACTGCGGCGCCCCCCAGGCCGGTGCGGGACCGGCGGCCGGGTACGCCTGCGGCGGGGCCGGCGGGGCCTGCTGCTGCCACTGCGCCTCCAGCCGCGTCAGCGACTCCAGCTCGCCGTAGTCGAGGAAGATCCCGCGGCAACCGCTGCACTGCTCGATCTGGACGCCGTTGCGGTTGTACGTGTGCATGGGCGCGTGGCACTTGGGACACTGCATGAGCGGATCAACTCCTCGCCGTTCGGTACCGCTTCGCCGGAACACCTGCCCGGCTTCCGTCCTGCGCACCCTACTTGGCGGTGTCCCCGCCCAACTGTGTCGGTATTGCCACCATTCGGTCACAGGCGTCCACGACGGCCACCTCCACCTCGTCGAGCGGGCGGCCCGCCTCGACGGCCTTCGCGACGGCGCGGGCCGCGGTCTGCACGGTCAGGGCGCGGGCGGGCACGTCGAGCGCGGGCCACGGGTCGGGGGCGGTGAGCCGCGGCGCGCCGCCCGCGCTGCGGTAGGCGGTGAGGAACCGGGCCCAGTCCCCGGCGGGCAGCAGGCCGCACGCGAACCAGGCCGCCGGACGCGCCAGGTCCCACGCCGGGTCGCCGAACCCGAGGTCGTCCACGTCGATGAGGAGCCAGGGCCGCGGACCGGCCGGGCCGCGGACCAGTTGGCCGAGGTGCAGGTCACCGTGGCAGAGCGCGCGGGCATGCGCGTACGGGGTCTCGGCGCGGGCCCACGGCGGCAGCGTGCGCCACGCCCTGCGGACGGGGCCGGCGGCGGGGTGGTCCGGGGCGGTGGCCTCCAGCCTGGCCACGGCGCGCGCCGCCTTCACCGGGCCCCGCATCGGCGGGAGCGCGTCCGGAAGCCGGTGGACGGGTGTCGCGTGCAGCCGCGCCAGCAGCCCGGCGGCGGCCTCCCAGGGGGCGTCCTCCGGGCGGTCCGGGTCGACGGGGGTGCCGTACGGCCAGAACGTGACGAGCCGCCCGTGCGTGGACGCCGCCTCCGGCCGCAGGGGCGGCAGGAGGACGCCGTCGAGCGCGGGGTGGGCGGCCACGGCCAGCCGCACCGCCAGCTCCTGCGCGTCCGTACCGGCCGCGTGCGCCTTGGCCACCACACCCCCGTGCCGTACGACGGTCCCGTCGGCCCGGTCGGCGAGCGTCCCGGCCCCGCACGCGCACGCCACCGTCGTCTCGCGGTGCAGCACCCGCCGGGCCGCACCCTGGAGCGCGGACGCGCTGAACATGGTCACGCCGGGCAGCCTACGACGCCTCGTCGCCCGCACCGGACGCCAGGCCGCGTCGGCGCCCCGGCGGTCGGACCCCGGCGCGGCCGGTCGGTCCCTGGGCCGGATGACCGGTCGAACCGCGCGGCACATGGCAATGCCGCGTGTGGCTCCCCAGCCACACGCGGCATTTGTGCCGTCCGCCGCACCCCCGTCCCCACGGGGTTTCCTGGTCGGATGTCCCCGCCCGGACCGCTCATCCGGGCCTGGAGGCGCCGCTCAGCGCCCCAGCATCACGCCCACGGACGACGCCTGCGCGACCACCGCGTCCCAGCCGCCGAAGACGACGACGAGCAGGGCGGCGAGGGGGAGGACCATGGCCGTGGCCACCAACGGGTGGCGGCGGCCGGTCGCGGGGGTGCCGTACGGCACGGCCCTGCGAGCCCACGTGCTGCGGAACGCTGTCGTCCGCGATGTCGTGTCCGCCATGGTCCTCTCCCGGTCGCAATCCTCGTGTCCCGCCGGACTGCCCGGCGAGAGGTTGAGCTGTCGGCAGCGGCGGGTACCTGACCTCGGGGGACGAGAGCTGCACCCGCCGCTTGACCTCAAATCTATGGGCGGGGGCCGTTCGGGTCGTCATGCCCTCGTACCTATTGCCGGGCCTCCCGGAGGATGAGCGGGGCCCCTCCGCGTACTCCCCTGGGTGGAGACGACGACCTAGGTCTCGGGGTCATCCCCCAGGGGGTCGAGGCGCCTTACCGGGTGACTTCTCTCACTTCCAGAGGGGTGACGTGCGCCGGGTCCCTCGCCCCATGGACCCGTTCGGCCGGTACCGGGACGGGCGGGTTCCCCCTCTCCCCCGCGCCCCGCAACGCCGCCGACCAGGCATCTTTCGCGTCGTCAAACTCCGCGTCGCTCACGGCGATTGGTCCTACCGGCTCCCGCAAGGGCCGCCAGGCGCACCCTTCCTGATCACGTTTCACGTATAACCGCCCGCACCGACAATCGAATCCGGCGTGAGGGCGCGGCCTGAGCACACAGTCGGCCGCGTAAACGTAAGCTGTCGCTCGTCAGACGAGACCGGGCAGCAGCGGGGATGAACATGGCGATGATGCGCCTGAGGCGCGAGGACCCGCGCGTCGTCGGCTCGTTCCGGCTGCACAGACGGCTCGGGGCCGGCGGGATGGGCGTCGTCTACCTCGGTTCCGACCGGCGTGGGCAACGGGTGGCGCTGAAGGTGATCAGGCCGGACCTGGCCGAGGACCAGGAGTTCCGCTCGCGCTTCGCGCGTGAGGTCTCCGCCGCGCGCCGGATCCGGGGCGGCTGCACGGCGCGCCTGGTCGCCGCGGACCTGGAGGCGGACCGGCCGTGGTTCGCGACGCAGTACGTGCCGGGACCCTCGCTGCACGACAAGGTCGCCGAGGAGGGCCCGCTGCCCGCGTCGGACGTGGCCGCCGTCGGCGCCGCGCTGTCGGAAGGGCTCGTCGCCGTGCACGAGGCCGGGGTCGTCCACCGCGACCTCAAGCCGTCCAACATCCTGCTGTCCCCGAAGGGGCCGCGGATCATCGACTTCGGCATCGCCTGGGCGACCGGCGCCTCGACGCTGACCCACGTCGGCACGGCGGTCGGCTCCCCCGGCTTCCTCGCCCCCGAGCAGGTGCGCGGCGCGGCCGTGACCCCGGCCACCGATGTGTTCTCCCTCGGGGCGACCCTCGCGTACACGGCGATGGGCGACTCCCCCTTCGGGCACGGCAGCTCCGAGGTGATGCTCTACCGCGTCGTCCACGAGGAGGCGCAGCTCCACGGCGTGCCGGACGCGCTGGCGCCGCTGCTGCGGGCGTGTCTCGCCAAGGACCCGGAGGAACGGCCCAGCACGCTGCAACTGTCGCTGCGGCTGAAGGAGATCGCGGCCCGCGAGGCGCAGGGACTCGGCGACATCCGTCCGCCCGCGCCGCGCTCCGAGGCGGACCGGCCGACGGGGCGCCTCGCGGAGAGCTACGCGGACCAGCGCACCCAGCGCAGCACGCAGCGCAGCACCCAGCGGCGTACGCAGCCGGGCACGCCCGCGCCGCGCACCGGGAACGGCCGCACCACGGACGGCAGGCCCGGCGGCAGTGCCCGGACCAACGGCAGCGTCCGTACGGGCGGCGGTTCCGGGCCGCGCTCCACCGCCTCCCGGTCCGGGAAGCGGCCCGCGCCGCGCAGCGGCACCGGGCGCCCCGTCCCTCGTACGAACTCGCGGACGAACGGGACGGGTGCGGGCAAGAAGCTGCGGCCCGCCAATCCCCGGCTGCTGCGGCAGCGGCTGTTCGTGTTCGTGGTGGTGACGCTGCTCGTGGCGCTGGTGATCGCGGTGATCCAGAGCCTGTGAGGCCGGGCCGAGGTCAGAGCTCCGGGCGGCCCGTCGCCACCGCGTAGAAGGCGACCGCCGCCGCCGCGCCCACGTTGAGCGAGTCGACGCCGTGGGCCATCGGGATGCGGACCCATTCGTCGGCGGCCATGAGCGCCTTGGTGGACAGGCCCTCGCCCTCCGCGCCGAGCAGCAGCGCCACGCGGTCCATGCGGTGCGGGGCCACCTCGTCGAGGGACTTCGCCTTCTCGGCGGGGGTGAGCGCGAGCAGGTTGAAGCCCGCCTCGCGGACCGTCTCGAGGGACTTCGGCCAGGAGTCGAGGCGCGCGTACGGGACGGAGAAGACCGCGCCCATGGAGACCTTCACCGAGCGGCGGTAGAGCGGGTCCGCGCAGTCGGGCGAGAGCAGGACCGCGTCCATGCCGAGCGCGGCGGCCGAGCGGAAGATCGCGCCGATGTTGGTGTGGTCGTTGACCGACTCCATGACGACGATGCGGCGGGCCGAGGCCAGCAGCTCGTCGGCGGCCGGCAGCGGCTTGCGCTGCATGGAGGCGAGGGCGCCGCGGTGCACGTGGTAGCCCGTCACCTGTTCGGCGAGTTCGGGGGCGACCGCGTAGACCGGCGCCGGGACCTCGTCGATGACGTCACGCATGACATCGACCCACTTGGCCGAGAGCAGCATCGAGCGCATCTCGTAGCCCGCCTGCTTGGCGCGGCGGATGACCTTCTCGCCCTCGGCGATGAAGAGGCCCTCGGCCGGTTCGCGCTTGCGGCGCAGTTCGACGTCGGTCAGGCCCGTGTAGTCACGCAGACGCGGGTCGTCGGGGTCCTCGATGGTGAGGAGACCTTGGGGTTCAGCCACGGGTCGATACTGCCTTGTCCTGGGGAGGGTGCCAACGGTTGAGCACTGTGCTTGTTACCGCTGGTTACGGGTGGGGCTCTCCTGCACCACGGGGCCGATGACGATGACGGCGGGCGGCCGGACGCCTTCCGCCACCACCCTCTCGCCGACCGTCGCGAGCGTGGCGTCGACACGGCGCTGCGTGGCAGTGGTGCCTTCCTGCACCAGCGCCACCGGGGTGTCCCCGGCCTTGCCGTGCGCCATCAGCGCCTCGGCGATTCTGCCGATCTTGTCGACGCCCATGAGGATCACGAGGGTGCCGGTCAGCTTGGCGAGCGCGGCCCAGTCGACCAGGGAGCGCTCGTCGTCCGGCGCCACATGGCCGCTGACCACGGTGAACTCGTGCGCCACGCCCCGGTGCGTGACCGGGATGCCGGCCGCGCCCGGCACCGAGATCGAGCTGGAGATGCCGGGGACGACCGTGACCGGGATGCCCTCGGCGGCCAGCGCCTGCGCCTCCTCCATGCCCCGGCCGAAGACGAACGGATCGCCGCCCTTGAGCCGGACGACGGCCTTGCCCTGCTTGGCGTGGTCGATCAGCGCGTTGTTGATCGCCTCCTGCGCCATGAAGCGGCCGTACGGGATCTTCGCCGCGTCGATCACCTCCACGTGCGGCGGAAGCTCGTCCAGGAGGTCGCGCGGGCCGAGGCGGTCGGCGATGACGACGTCGGCCTCGGCGAGGAGGCGACGGCCGCGCACGGTGATCAGATCGGGGTCGCCGGGGCCGCCGCCGACCAGGGCGACGCCCGGGGTGCGGGTCCGCTCGGCGGTGACGGTGCCGTCGCGCAGCGCCTCCACCAGGGCGTCGCGGACGGCGGCGGTGCGGCGCGGGTCGCGGTCGGCGGCCTCGGCGGACAGGACGGCGACGGTCACGCCCTCGGTGCGGCCCGTCGCCGGGGTCCAGGCGGTCGCCGCCTCGGCGTCGTCGGAGCGCACGCACCAGATGCGGGCCGCTTCCGCCTCGGCGCTGGCCTGCTCGTTCGCCACGCGGTCGCCGGTGGCGATCAGTACGTACCAGGCGCCTTCGAGGTCGCCCCGCTCGTAGCGGCGCTTGATCCAGGTCAGCTCGCCCGCGTCCGCCATGGCCTCCACGGAAGGGGTCGCCGAGGGGGAGATCAGGGTGAGGTCCGCGCCGGCCGCGATCAGGGCGGGGAGGCGGCGCTGGGCCACCTGGCCGCCGCCGATCACTATCGTCCTGCGGTTGGTGAGGCGGAGGCCAACTGGGTAGGCGGGGTGCTGTGCGGGGGGCATGTCTGTTCGGCTCCTGGCGGCTGGGCTCTTGGGCTGCGACGTTGGAGCCCTGTGACGTGCGGTTTCCGGGTGCGCCCAGCTTATGTCCTGGCCCCCTGGACGGTTACCCGGCGCTGGACTGCTGTGCCCACCCGTCCCTCCCCCAGACTCCGTCCGGGGGGACCCCCAGCGGAACGCCTGCCCACAGCGGGTGCGGGACGCCTGCGCACAGCGAGTGTGGGACGCCTGCGCACAGCGGGGCGGGGCGGGGCGCCTGCCCGCGGCGGTGGTGGCGTCGGGCAGGCGTCCCTCTGACGTGCTCGGGTTACTTCTCGGTGACGCCCGCTGAGTCGAACGTCGCTACCTCGTGCATCGCCCGCGCCGCGCTCTGGACGATCGGGAGGGCCAGGAGGGCGCCCGTGCCCTCGCCGAGGCGGAGGTCGAGGTCGACCAGAGGGCGCAGGCCCAGCTTGTTCAGGGCCGCGACGTGGCCCGGCTCGGCGCTGCGGTGGCCCGCGATGCAGGCGGCCAGGACCTCGGGGGCGATGGCACGGGCGACCAGGGCGGCCGCGCCGGCGCTGACGCCGTCGAGGATGACTGGCGTCCGCAGCGAGGCACCGCCGAGGAGCAGGCCGACCAGGGCCGCGTGCTCCAGGCCGCCGACCGCAGACAGGACGCCGATCGGGTCGGCCGGGTCCGGCTGGTGCACTTCGAGGGCGCGGCGGACGACCTCGACCTTGCGGGCGTGCGTCTCGTCGTTGATGCCGGTGCCGCGGCCGGTGACCTCGGACGGGTCGGCCTCGGTGTAGACGGAGATCAGGGCGGCGGACGCGGTGGTGTTGGCGATGCCCATCTCACCGGTCAGGAGCGCCTTGTTGCCTGCCGCGACGAGGTCGCGGGCCGTCTCGATGCCGACCTCGATGGCCGCCTTGACCTCTTCGCGGGAGAGGGCGGGCCCGGTCGTCATGTCGGCCGTGCCCGCGCGGACCTTGCGCGGCAGCAGGCCGGGCGTGGCCGGGAGTTCGGAGGCGACGCCCACGTCGACGACGCAGACCTCGGCGCCGACCTGGTTCGCGAACGCGTTGCAGACCGCGCCGCCGCCCAGGAAGTTCGCGACCATCTGGCCGGTGACCTCCTGCGGCCAGGGGGTGACGCCCTGGGCGTGCACCCCGTGGTCACCGGCGAAGATCGCGACGGCCGCGGGCTCCGGGATCGGCGGCGGGCACATCCGGGACAGGCCGGACAGCTGCGCGGAGATGATCTCCAGCATGCCGAGCGCGCCCGCGGGCTTCGTCATCCGCTTCTGCCGCTCCCACGCCTCGCCGAGCGCCTTCGCGTCCAGCGGGCGGATGTTGGAGACGGTCTCGGCGAGCAGGTCGTGCGGGTCCTCGCCGGGCAGCGCCCGACGCCCGTACGTCTCCTCGTGCACGACCCACGACAGGGGGCGCCGCTTGGACCAGCCCGCCTGCATCAGCTCGGGCTCCTCCGGGAACTCGTCGACGTAGCCCACGCACAGGTAGGCGACGACCTCCAGGTGCTCGGGCAGGCCCAGGGTGCGGACCATCTCGCGCTCGTCGAAGAAGCTGACCCAGCCGACGCCGAGGCCCTCGGCGCGGGCCGCGAGCCAGAGGTTCTCCACGGCGAGCGCGGAGGAGTACGGGGCCATCTGCGGCTGCGTGTGACGGCCCAGGGTGTGGCGGCCGCCCCGGGTCGGGTCGGCGGTCACCACGATGTTGACCGGGGTGTCGAGGATGGCCTCGATCTTCAGTTCCTTGAACTGCTTCGCGCGGCCCTTGGGGAGGGACTTGGCGTACGCGTCCTTCTGACGCATCGCCAGTTCGTGCATGGTGCGCCGGGTCTCCGCCGAGCGGATGACGACGAAGTCCCAGGGCTGCGAGTGGCCCACGGACGGCGCGGTGTGGGCCGCCTCCAGGACGCGGAGCAGCACCTCGTGCGGGATCGGATCGGAGCGGAAGCCGTTGCGGATGTCGCGGCGTTCGCGCATGACGCGCAGGACCGCTTCGCGCTCGGCGTCGTCGTAGCCGGACGCGGCGGCGGCCTCGGGCTCCGCCTCGTCGGCGGCGGCCTCGGGCACGGGCTGCGGCTCGGGCTGCTCAGGCTCCTCCGGCTCCTCGGGGGCCTGCACCGGCACCTCGGGCTTCGGGGCGACCTCGATCACGTCGGGCTCGTCGGCCTCGAAGTCGTCGGCCACCGGCTCGGCGAGCGCGGCCTGCTCGCCCTCGCGCGGCGCGGGCACGACGGCCAGGGGCTCCGCCTCGGCCACGTCCCCGGCCTGCGCCGCGACCGGCTCGACGACCGGTTCAGCGACCGGCTCGACGACCGGTTCGGCGGCCGTCTCCACCACCGGTTCCACGACCGCTTCCACGACCGGTTCCTCGACGGGGGCGGGCGCCTCGGCGACCACGGCCTCCGCGACGGGAACGGCCTCCTCGGCGGGGGCGGCCTCGGGCGCCACCGCCACAGGCTCCGCGGGCGCCTCGGCGACCGGCTCGGCGACGGGCAGCGGCTCCGCGACCGGCGCCTGCTCGGGGGCGGCCGCGACCGGCTCCTGCGCGGGCTCCGGCAGCTCGGCGCTCTCCTGCGCCACCGGCTCCTCCGGCAGCGGCGGGACCACCATGGCCTGCGGCGGCGTCGGCGCCAGGTGCGGCGTGGTCGGCACCGTGCCCTCGACGGGCACGAACTGGCCGAGCGGCTGCTCCGGCGCGGGCTGCCGCACAGGCTCGTACGCCTGCGGCTCGTGCACCGCGTACTCGCCGGACTGCTCGCCGCCGTGGCCCGCGTACGCGGCGACCGGCTCGGCGGCGGGCGCGAACTGCTGGGAGGCGTCCGGGTGCTGCGGGTGCGGGAAGTGCGGGGCCTGCTCGGCGTAGAAGCCGGGCTGCGGCTCCGGCTCGGCGGGGGCCTGCGGCTGCTGCTGCGCGGACTCGGCGGGCGCCCACGGGGTGCCGCCCTGCGGCGGGATGTCGAGGTACTCGGGGCCGGTGGTGGGCGGACCCGCCTGCCGTACGGGCGTCGGGTGCGCCGGGGTCTGCTGCGCGGGCCCGCGGTCGGCCAGCGAGCGCACGGGGCCGACGCCGGTCTCCGGCGTGGGCGGGCCCATGTGGAGCGGGCGGCGCGGGGCGGCGGGCGCCTGCGGGCCCTGCGGCTGGCCCGGGGCCTGCATCGCGCCCATGTCGTGGTGGCCGCTGTCGCGGCCAGCCGTCTCGTGCGGGCCGGGCTCGTGCGCGGCGGGCGCCTGCGCGTAGTCGCCGTACTCCGCGTACTCCTGACCCTGGGTCTGCGGCTGCGGGTACTGCTGCGGCGGGGGCGTCGGTGTCTGCGGTTCGCCCCAGGCGCCCTGGGAGCCAGGCATGAGGAGCATCTCGTCTTCCTCGCCGCCGGTGCCGGCCGGATCGAGGTAGGTGTACGCGCCCTGGGCGGGAGCGCCCGGCTGTCCCACCGCGCCTGCGTTCTCCGGCAGCCCTTCGCCCGGAACCTGACCGGTGTCGGTCATGCCTACCCCTCGCCCATCGATGAGAACTTCCCTGCCGCTCCCGGCCGTCCGCCGGAGCCGCGCGCGCCCCTTGCGGGCCGCGGACCGGAGTGGCCCGGCGTCCGTCCTCCTTGGAACTTCTCCTTGGAGAACGAGCACGCGAGCCGCACGGCACGAACCGTCCCGGACAACAGGTATTGTCCCGGCCGGATCGCGACTGTGGCAGGTGGTTCGGCCACGGTCTCCTGTGGACTGCGCCACGTTGCGCGTCCTCCGGTCGCCGCCGTACCACATGCGCGCCAAGAGTGGTGCGTTTCCGGGACATTGGCCGACGAAGCGGCGCACGTCCTGGTGCGGTACAACGATCGGCCAGCCTACCGCGCGCGCCGGTCCCGCAGGGTCACGGGTGGCGGTCCGGAAGGTGCCCCGAGAGCAGGAACCCCACGGTCCGCTCCTTCTCGGTCCAGGCGCGTGTGTCCAGTTCGACGGATTGGAGCAGCGCGCACTCGACCTCGTACCCGTGTTCGGTCAGGTCGCGGCCGACGAGTTCGGCGTCGTCGCGTGTCGCGGCGTGCGTGACGATGCGCGCGGGCCGCCGGTCGGCGACGGCGGAGACGACCGCCGCTCCCCCGCCCCCGACGCGTACGACATCGGGTTCGGGCAGGTTCTCCAGGACGTGCGGGGCGGTGCCGTGGACGATCTGGGCCTGGACGCCGAAGCGGCGGGCGGTGGCGAGGGTGCGGGCGCAGGCGTCGGCGTCGCGGTCGACGGCGATGACGGCGGCGCCGAAGCGTCCGGCCTCGGCGGTGAAGGCGCCGCTGCCGCAGCCGATGTCCCAGACGAGGTCGCCGGTGCGCGGGCCGAGGCGGGCCAGCTGGGCGGCGCGCAGCTGTTCGCTCTCGCCCTCGCCGAAGGGGCCCGCGTACGCGGCGGCGGGCAGCGCCCAGCCGCGCGGGGTGGTGTCGGGGTCGCCGCCGAACAGCCAGCCGCCGTTCTCGGGGGTGCCGACCGTGACGGTGCCGCCGATGGCGATGACGACGTTCGGGTCGCGCCAGCTGTGGTCGGCGGCCTTGTCGGAGGTGACGACAGTGACCTGTTCGCGGTCGGTGCCGAGCTCCTCGCAGATGACGAAGGTGCGGTGGACGCCTTCGAGGAGAAGGCCGAGTTCGGCGGGGCCCGCGCCGGGCGAGGTGAGGACGGCGACCTTGGGGTGGGCGCGGCAGACGTTGACGGCGCGGCGCAGGGTGCGCCGGTGGGCGACGACGACCTGGGCGTCGTCCCAGGGCATCCCGGCGCGGGCGAAGGCCTGGGCGACGGCGGAGACGGCGGGTACGACCTCGACCTCCAGGCCGTACTGCGGGGCGCGCAGGGTGCGGACGACGCCGAAGAAGCCGGGGTCGCCGTCGGCGAGGACGACGGCGGTGCCGCGGTGGCCGGCGATGCGGCGGGCGGCGAGCGCCACGCTGCCGAGCCGGATCCGTTCGGCGTGGGCGGGGACCTCGGGGAGCGCCAGGTGGTGGGCGGCGCCCGCCACGAGGGTGGCCGCGCCGAGCGCGGAGCGGGCCGCCGCGGTGAGCGGAGAGCCGTCCCAGCCGATCACCGTGACCCGGTCGGCCATCGTCGTCAGTCTCCAGGGTGTGCTCGGGTGCGTACGCGCGAGGGGGCGTACACGGGTCGGGGGGTGCCGCCGGCGTGCGGGAGCCGGGCGGGGCACCGGAGAGCGTACCCGCTGGGTCCGGCGACCGCCTGTGGGGTCGGGCGCGGTCCGGGTCAGTTCCAGTCCGAGAAGGCGGTGAAGCCGCCGGCCTCCGCGAGCTGCTCGGTGACGCCCTCGATGTCCTCGGGGAGGAGGCTCCACACGATGAAGTCGGTGCGGACGTCGGTCCAGCCGCCGTCCTCGGTGCGGGTGCGCGCTATGCAGGCATTGCGCAGGACGCCCTCGCTGATGCTGCCGATCTTCTGGGCGACCTGCTGGGACGCGGTGTTGTCGGCGGCGGTGCGCATCTCGATGCGCTCCATGCGCTGGTCGCGGAAGAGCCACTGGGCCATGGCGAGCGCGGCCTCGGAGGCGTAGCCCTCGCCGCGGGCCCAGGGGGCGACGATGTAGGAGAGCTCGGTGGCGCGGACGTGCCAGTTGGTCTTGGTCAACTGGACGATGCCGACAAGGCGCTGGGTGAGGAACTCGGTGACGGCGAGGTCGAGTCCGGTGCCGGCGGCGCGTTCCTTCGGCGCGTACTCGGTGATCCAGCGGCGTGCGTCGTCCTCGGTGAAGGGCTGGGGCACGGAGGTCCAGGCGGCGACGAGTTCGTCGTTCATCATCTCGGCGAGGGCGGGGGCGTCGTCGTCCTCGAGCGGACGCAGCACCAAACGCTCCGTACTGATGGAGATGTCGGGGAAGGTGTTCGTCATACGCCGCTCCGTAACCTTCGTGGCGGCCCGCCGGACTTCGCGCCGGCCGCCGGGTGAAGTGCCCAGCATGCAGCATGAAGGCACGTAACCGCACATGGGGGCCGCGCCGGTCAGCGGGCGCGGCCCCTCGTGTGAGGCGGTGTCAGATCCGTCGGGTCACGGAGGATCAGAAGGAGGGCAGGACCGAGCCCTTGTACTTGTCCTCGATGAACTTCTTGACCTCGGGCGACGTGAGGAGCTTGGCGAGCTTCTTGACGCGCGGGTCGTCCTCGTTGCCCTCCTTGACCGCGAGCACGTTGTTGTACGCGTTGTTCTTGGTGGACTCCAGGGCGAGGGCGTCCTTGGCGGGGTTCAGGCCCGCGCCGATGGCGTAGTTGCCGTTGATGACGGCGCCGTCGACGTCCTTGAGGGAGCGCGGCGTCTGGGCCGCCTCGACCTCCTTGAACTCCAGGTCCTTGGGGTTCTTGTCGATGTCCTGCGGCGTCGCGGTGGCCTCGGAGCCGCTCTTGAGCGTGATGAGGCCGCTGGAGGCGAGGAAGCGCAGGGCGCGGCTCTCGTTGTCGGCGTCGTTGGGCAGGGCGATGGTGCCGCCCTTCTTGATGCCGTCGAGCTTGTCGGCCTTCTCGGAGTAGAGGCCGAGCGGCTCCAGGTGGACGACGGCGACCGAGGCGAGGTGCGTGCCCTGCTTCTTGTTGAAGTCCTTGAGGTAGGGCGTGGTCTGGAAGTAGTTGGCGTCGACGGACCCGTCCTCGGTCGCCGTGTTCGGCGTGACGTAGTCGGTGAACTCCTTGACCTCGAGGTTGAGGCCTTCCTTCTTCGCCAGGTTCTTCTTGATGTACTCGAGGATCTCGGCGTGCGGGACGGGGGTCGCCGCGACGACGAGCTTGTCGGACGCCTTGGCCTTGGTGTCGCCCTTGTCGGAGCCGCAGGCGGTCAGGGACAGGGTGAGGGCGCCGGTGGCGAGGACGGCTGCGGTGATCTTGGTGGTGTTACGCACGAAAAGTGCCTTTCTCCATGGGTGGTGCAACCCGCCGGGTGGAGCGGGGAGTCAGGGATGTGCCGTCAGCGGGTCTTGACGGGAGCGGTCTCGGGAGCGGCCTCGGAGGCCGTCTTCGCGGGGGTGGCTGTCTTGTTGGCCGCCGCCGGGCCGCCGGGCAGGAAGCCGCCGAGGGCGCGGAAGCGGAGCGGTTCGCCGCCCTTGCCCGCGCGGCGGTGCAGGACGCGGGCGCCGCTGTCGCCCGCGAACTGGATGACGGCGATGGCGACCGCGAGGAGGGCCACGATGATCCACATCATCTCGGTCTCGAAGCGCTGGTAGCCGTAGCGGATGGCGAGGTCGCCGAGGCCGCCCGCGCCGACCGTGCCCGCCATGGCGGAGTAGCCGATGATGGCGACGATCGTCGTGGTGGTCGCGGAGATCAGCGACGGCAGCGACTCGGGGACGAGGACCTTGCGCACGACGGTCCAGGTGTTGCCGCCCATCGACTGGACGGCCTCGACGAGCCCGCCGTCGACCTCGCGCACCGACGTCTCGACGAGCCGGGCGAAGAACGGGATGGCGCCGACGGCGAGCGGCACGATGGCGGCCTCGCGGCCGATGGTGGTGCCGACGATCCAGCGCGTGAACGTCATCAGGGCGACCATCAGGATGATGAACGGCATCGAGCGGACGATGTTCACGACCTGCCCGATGACCTTGTTCGCCACGACGTTCTGGAGCAGTCCGCCGCGGTCGGTGAGGACGAGCAGGACGCCGAGCGGGAGCCCGGCGACGACGGCTATCAGCGTGGACCAGCCGACCATGTAGAGGGTGTCCCAACACGCCTGCGACAGCAGGGGCTGCATCTCCGACCAGGTCACTTGGTGACACCTTCCTTCAGCAGTGCGGACGCGCGGTCCTCGCGGCCCTGTACCTCGACCTGGAGCCCCTGCTCGCGCAGGAAGCCGATGGGGACGACGTTCTCCTCGTACGGTCCGGGCAGCTCGATGCGCATGCGGCCGACCTGCTTGCCCGCGACGGTGTCCATCGCGGCGCCGAGGATCGAGATGTCGATGTTGTACGTGCGCGAGAGCTGCGAGATGACCGGCCGGGTCGCGGACTCGCCGTGGAAGGTGACGTCGATGACGGTGCGGTCCGCGCCGGAGGCGTCGCCGCTGACCGGGAAGAGCGCGGCGGCCAGCTCGGAGCCGGGTGTCGCGAGGAGTTCGCTGACGGTGCCGGACTCGACGATCCGTCCGCGCTCCATCAGGGCGGCGGAGTCGCAGACGGTCTTGACGACGTCCATCTCGTGCGTGATGAGCAGGACGGTCAGGCCGAGCCTGCGGTTGAGGTCGCGCAGCAACTGGAGGATGGAGCGGGTGGTCTCCGGGTCGAGGGCGCTGGTCGCCTCGTCGGAGAGGAGCACCTTCGGGTCGCCGGCGAGGGCGCGGGCGATGCCGACGCGCTGCTTCTGGCCGCCGGAGAGCTGCGCCGGGTAGGACTTCGCCTTGTCGGCGAGGCCGACGAGGTCGAGCAGTTCGAGCGCCTTGGTGGAACGTTCCTTCCCCGACTTGCCCAGGATCTCCAGCGGCAGCTCGATGTTGTCCTGGACGGTGCGCGAGGACAGCAGGTTGAAGTGCTGGAAGACCATGCCGATCCGGCTGCGCGCCTCGCGCAGCTCCCGTCCGGCGCGGGGTCCGCGCCCGGCGAGGGCGGTCAGCTCCTGGCCCGCGACCGTCACGGTGCCGGAGGTGGGGCGTTCGAGGAGGTTCACGCAGCGGATGAGCGAGGACTTGCCGGCGCCGGACTGACCGATGACGCCGTACACCTCGCCTTCGCGCACGTGCAGGTCGACGCCGTCGAGTGCGGTGATCTCGCGGCCGCGCGAGCGGTAGACCTTGGTGAGGCCCTGGGTGGTGATCACGTGGGTTTCCGTCACTGTCGAGTGCGCGGCACGGGTGGCGCCGGGCACGGGGCATTCAATTCGGGAACTGGCTGGAGTTCCGGGCGCGGCAGGCTCGTGCTCCACGGGTGCGGAGCGGTACTGGGATCAGTACGGAAGCTGTGCGCGGGCAGACCCGGGGTCTCGCTTCGGGGCGCGAAACAGGCAAGGCGGGGGCCCTCAGAAGGCGCACATTCGACACATACAACGAGCACCGGGCGTCATCGTCGCCTCGGTCGCAAGGGTGCGGCTGCTCGTCGTGGTCATGCGGGCAAGTAAAGCAGACGTGAGGACGGACGTGACCTGCGCTGTCCGAATAGCGGACAGCCATGGACGGGCGCGGAGGGGACCCGGCCCCCGCCGGTGATCGTCACGTCACCCCGGTGGCCAGTGCTGACACGGCGGGCAGACCCTTCCCCGGGCGTCCGCCGAGCCTTCCCGCGCCTCGTACGCTGTGGTCAACGCCACGGCGCCGACGGACAGCCCAGGGGCGAGCGCATCGGGCCTTTTGGCCCGTAATAGGGTGCGCCCATGCTTGCTGTCCTGACCCTGGTGACGGGTCTCGCCGCGCTCGCGCTCGCCGCGTGGTGCGGTTACGCCGCCTCCCGCGACCAGCCGACCAAGGACTGGCACTTCATCGGCATGGCCGTGGTCTCGGTGCTCGCGCTGGCGCAGCTGGTCATCGGGATCGTGCAGCTCGCGCGGGGCGAGAAGCCCGAGCAGGGCACGACGATCTTCGTCGCCTATCTGATCGGGGCCTTCGCCTGCGTCCCGGCGGCCGGGTTCATGTCGCTGGCGGAGCGTACGCGCTGGGGTTCGGTCACGGTCGCCGCGGGCGGCGTGGTCCTCGCCGTCCTCGAGGTGCGGCTCTATGACATCTGGGGAGGATGAGGTGGCTGTGGCTTCGCAGAGCCCCGACGGGACGGATGAGACGGGGCGGAGGAACGGCGGCTCCCGGCGGCTGACCAGCGGCCCCGGCACGCTGCTCGTCTGGCTGTACGGCGTGATGGTGGTCGGCGCCGTCTCGCGCTCCGTCTTCCAGATCGCGACGGACTTCGACAAGGCGCCGCTCGCCTACTCGCTCTCGGCGGTCGCGGGCGTCGTGTACGGCTTCATCACGTACTCGCTGGTGCGCGGCGGTGAGACGGCCCGCAGGGCGGCGCGCGTGTGCTGCGCCGCCGAGCTGCTCGGCGTGCTCGCGGTCGGGACGTGGACGCTGGTGGAGCCCTCGGCGTTCGCGGACTCCACCGTCTGGTCCGACTACGGCATGGAGTACCTGTTCATCCCGGTGCTCCTGCCCGTCTCGGCGCTGTTCTGGCTGCGCCGGGCGCGGACCGCGCCTACGCGCTAGCCACGAACGCCTCGGCCGCGGGCGCCGCCGCCACGGCCTCGACGTCCTTGGCCAGGGTGATCAGCGTCAGCCGGTCGTCGACCCGCCTGGTCGAGACGGCCGTGTAGCCGTGCTTGCGGTACAGGCGCAGGTTGTGCTCGCTGCGGTGGCCCGTGGCCAGCTCGATCCGCTTGACGGTGCCCGCCGAGGTGAGCGCGGACTCGACGGCGGCCAGCAGGCGCCCGCCCAGGCCGTGGCGCTGCATGCGCGGGTGCACGATGAGCTTGTCGACGCGGGCGGTGCCGTCGGCGTCGACCGTGCCGCGCACCGACGCGACCACTTCGTCGCCGAGGCGGGCCACCAGGACGGTGCCGCCGCTCAGTTCCGCCCTGACCGAGTCCAGGGACTGGGTGAGCGGCTCGATGGAGTAGTCGCCGTAGAGCTGCGCCTCGCTCTGGTAGCAGAGGTACTGCAGCTTGAGGATCTGCTCGGAGTCCGCTTCGGTCGCCGCAGAGATGGTCACGCTCATGCCCATGTGTGCATGCCTCCCGCTCACCTGTTCCGCCGGTTGTTCCCTCACCCTTTTCCCCTGCGGGGTCCGGGCGCAACCTCGGACGCGAGGATTCTGCGGAGGCATCCCAGACATCTGGCACGTTCCGGCCCAAGACTGCCCTGTGAGATACCCAACTCGCCTGCGATTTCACGGTAGGTGAGGTCCTCGGGGGACAGAAACGCACCCATGAGGCGTGGACACCGTCCGGGCAGCCGGCGGATCGCCGCGTGCAGGGCGCGGACCCGCTCCCGGTCCAGGGCGCGGCGCTCGGGGTCCGAGGCGGCCGGCTCGGCCGCGGGCTCGGTAGTGTACGGGCGTTCCCGCAGGCCGGCGCGGAGCTGGCGACTCGCCTCGGCGCGGACGGCCGAGGTGAGCCAGGCCGCCGGGTCGGGCGGCGGGCCCTGGGCGGCGAGGTGTTCCAGGAGGCGGAGCCATACGGCCTGTTCGAGGTCGCCGGGTTCGGCGGCGCCGGGCAGCTCGGCGCGGGCCTCGGCCGCGAGGAGGGGCCGCAGCGCCTCGATCACCTTGTCGTACGTCATGCCCGGCGGGACGCGGCCGCCCCGGCGACGGGTTGCCGGGGCGGCCGCGTCTCACTCCATCCGGGTCCAACGGGTCGGCCGTTGACGCGGTCTCGCGGGGGGTTCAGCCGGTGAGGAAGTCCTCGCGGGCGAGGAGGCCGGTGTCGCAGTTGTCGGTGAAGATCCCGTCGATGCCGGTGGCGAAGTATGCCTGGAAGGCGCCGAACGCGTCGCCGTAGGCGTTCGGGTCCGTGCCCTTCCTGAAGTCGGCGGGCAGGAAGGTGTTCTCGTTGCGCATCGTGTACGGGTGGAGGATCAGCCCGGCGCGGTGCGCGTCCTTGACGAGGGTGGTCGGCTTCTGGAGCCTGCCCGCCGCGTCCTTGGGGATGATCAGGTCCAGGGTCGGGCCGATGCCCTGCGCGTACGTCGCGATCTCCGCCAGCCCCTTGGGGGTGATGAGGTCGGCGACGGTGCGCGGGTCGCCGATGTCGACGAAGTCGGCGGGGCGCGAGTTCGCCGTGGAGAGCAGGACCACCAGCGGGTTGCCGACCAGCTTGTTCAGGCGCTGGATGCTCGTCGGCTCGAAGGACTGCAGGAAGGCGGGCGAGTCCTTGCGGTCCAGGCGGTGGGCGCGCAGCAGCCTGGCGATCCGCTCCTCCAGGCCGAGGCCGAGCTTGCGGAAGTAGGTGGGGTGCTTGGTCTCGACGTGGATCCACACCTCGCGCCCGCGCTTCCTGCTCTGCGCGGCGCGCCACTCAAGGACCTCCTCGAAGGTGGGTATCTCCCAGCGGCCGTCGTAGAGGGTGTTGTGCTGGCGGGTGCCGGGAATGCGCTCCTTGGCGCGGAGCGTCTTCAGCTCGGCGAGCGTGAAGTCCTCGGTGAACCAGCCCGTCGTGGAGACCCCGTCGATGACCTTCGTGGTCTTCCGCCCGGCGAACTCGGGGTGCGCCGCCACGTCCGTGGTGCCGCCGATTTCCGGCTCGTGACGGCATACGAGATGGCCGTCCTTGGTGGGGACGATGTCACCGGCCTCGATGACGTGGGCGCCCATGTCGAGCGCCAGTTGGTACGAGCCGAGGGTGTGCTCGGGGCGGTAGCCGCTGGTGCCGCGGTGCGCCACGATCGTGGGGACGGGCAGGCTCTTGTACCCCTTTCCGGAGTGATGTCCGCCACTGTCCCGGCCTGCGGCCGTGGCCACGCCGGGCGCGGCGAGCGCGGCGGCGCCCGCGCCCAGCACGGCGGCGCCGAGCAGACCGCGGCGGCCGAGGGCCCCCTCGGTCCGCGGCTCCTGTGCCCCCCGCGCCGGCTGTGACTTCTCGTTCCCCATCAAGCACTCCTCCCACCGATGACCGCGTTGCGCCTGTTCGAGGCGCGATCGATCGTAGGTGGGCGGAAGTGACGAGCGGGAGACCCCGGACGGAACGTCGGGGCGATGCGGGATGGACCCTGGGTGTCCTTTTCGCCATGTGTGGGGCGTCTGATTCGCGTCAACTGTGCGTTTCGGGTCCGTGAACCCGATGTGCGTGGGGTACCCGGCCGCGAGTATCGTCCTCACCTGCACCGAACCCCATCGTCCATTCCTTGACACCGGAGGGCCCGTTGTCCCGCTTCGCGTTCATCAAGGCAGTGCTCGGACCGATCATGCGCCTGATGTTCCCCACGCGTGTGGAAGGCGCCGAGAACATTCCGGGCACCGGTCCCGTCATCCTGGCGGGCAACCATCTGACGTTCATCGACTCGATGATCCTGCCGCTCGTCTGCGACCGGCAGGTCTGCTTCATCGGCAAGGACGAGTACGTCACCGGCAAGAGCCTCAAGGGCCGTGCGATGGCCTGGTTCTTCACCGGTGTCGGCATGATCCCGGTCGACCGGGACGGCGCCAACGGCGGTGTCGCCGCGCTCATGACCGGCCGCCGGGTCCTGGAGGAGGGCCGGATCTTCGGCATCTACCCGGAGGGCACCCGCTCCCCCGACGGCCGCCTCTACCGGGGCCGCACCGGCATCGCCCGGCTCACCCTCATGACGGGCGCGCCCGTCGTCCCGTTCGCGATGATCGGCACGGACAAGCTCCAGCCGGGCGGCGCGGGGATGCCGCGCCCCGGCCGGGTCACCGTGCGCTTCGGTGAGCCGATGGAGTTCTCCCGCTACGAGGGCATGGACCGCGACCGGTACGTGCTGCGGGCCGTGACGGACTCGGTGATGGCGGAGGTCATGCGGCTTTCGGGGCAGGAGTACGTGGACATGTACGCCACGAAGGCGAAGGCCGCGTAACGCCTCGCAACCCGCTGCTGAGCCCCGGTCGGTGACCGGGGCTCAGCCATGTCCGGGCTACTTCTCCAGGTGCTGGCCCCTGAGCAGGAACCAGGCCGCCGCCGCCGTCGCGAGGAGGACCGCCGCGCCGATGCCCGCCGCGACCTGGAGCCCGTCCACGAACGCGGTCTGCGCCGAGGTCAGCAGGGTCCGCGCCTGCTCGGCCGGGAGCGACTGGGACGCCTCGACCGCGCCGCCCAGGGACTCGTGCGCCGCCGACGCCACGTCCGCCGGGGTGCCCGCGGGCGCGGTGAAGCCCGCGTAGACGCCGGTGACGATGGAGCCGAGCAGGGCGATGCCGAGGGCCGCGCCGAGTTCGTACGCCGTCTCCGAGACCGCCGAGGCGGCGCCCGCCTGCTCCTTGGGGACGCTGGAGAGGATCACGTCCGCGGTGACCGTGAACGAGAAGCCCGCGCCGACGCCGACGACCAGGAGGACCGCGCCGAGCAGCGGGTAGCCGGTGTCCTTGGTCAGCGTCGTGAGCGCGGCCAGGGCGAGGCCGACCGCCGCGAGGCCGCCCGCGACGACGGACCGCACGGAGAAGCGGCGCGCCACGAGCCCCGCGATGAGCCCGGCCACCACCGCGCCGACGGCGGCGGGCAGTTCGGCCATGCCCGCCTCGAACGGCCGCCGCCCCTGCACGAGCTGGAGGAACTGGGAGAGGAAGAAGACGAGCCCCGACAGGCCGAGGACGGTGAGGAGATCGGCCAAAACCGCGCCCGAGAAGCCGCGCCTGCGGAACAGGCGCATGTCCAGAAGCGGCGCGGGCAGGGTGAGCTGGCGGCGGACGAACCAGGTGAGCGCCGCGACGCCGAGGACCGCCGACACCGCCACGTCCCAGCGGAAGCCGTGCGCGGCCGCCTCCTTCACGGCGTAGACGACGCCGATCATGCCGACGAGGGAGAGGACGACGCTGACCAGGTCCCACGGGCCCGGGACCGGGTTCTTCGACTCGGGGATGAGCTTGGCGCCGACCACGACCAGGACCGCCATGACGGGCAGGTTGATGAGGAAGACCGAGCCCCACCAGAAGTGTTCGAGCAGGAAGCCGCCGAAGACCGGGCCGACCGCCGCGCCCGCCGACGCCATCGCGCCCCAGATCCCGACGGCGAGCGAGCGCTCGCGCGGGTCGTGGAAGATGTTCCGGATCAGGGCGAGGGTCGAGGGCATGAGCGTCGCGCCCGCCACGCCGAGCAGGGCGCGGGCGAGGATCATCAGCTCCGGCGAGTTCGCGTACGCGTTCAGGACGGAGACCGCGCCGAACGCGACCGCGCCGAGCAGCAGCAGCTTCTTGCGGCCGATGCGGTCGCCGAGGCTGCCCATGGAGACGAGGAGTCCGGCGATGACGAAGGAGTAGACGTCGCCGATCCACAGCAACTGGGTGCCGGACGGCTTCAGGTCCTCGCTGATGTACGGGGTCGCGAGGCCGAGGACCGTCGCGTCCACGGCGACGAGCAGCACGGCCAGCACGAGGACGCTGAGCGCGAGCCACCGTGCGGGGCGCGACACCACCTCCGCCTCGGGTGTGTGCTGGTGCGTGCGTGTCATGGTTCCACTCTCCGTCGTGCGCCGCCGAGCAGCAGCTCGGCGATCATGTAGGTGAAGTCCTTCGCGGCCACCCGGCCGTCCTGGACGGCCCAGGCGCCGCTGCCGACGAGGCCGTAGAGCGCCTCGGTCAGCCATGCGGGCGTCAGGTCGATCCGGAACTCGCCCGCCTCCTGACCGCGTCTGAACAGTGCCGCTATCCGGGTGTCCAGGCGGGCCCAGCCCTCGTTCTGCTCGTCGCCCTCGAAGAGCTGGTTCTCGGTGACGAGGAAGGCGAGCAGCGGGGCCGCGTCCTCGAGTCCGCCGATGAGCCGGCGCAGCGCGTCCTCGGCCGGGCCCTCGTCGAGACGGGCCCGGTCGAGCGCGGTCTCGCACGCGCGGATGCCGAGGTCCTCCAGGGCGCGGACGAGGGCGTCGCGGCCCGCGAACTGGCGGTGCAGGGTGGCGCGGCTGATCCCGGCGGCCCGCGCCACCTCGTCCATCGTGGCCGTGGACTTACGGGTGAGCAGGGCGGCGGCGCTGCGCAGCACCTGTTCGCGGTCGACTGACATGAGACAACAGTAACCCAGGTGAGACATCAATGTCTCATCGAGGGTGTGCGCGGGGGCGTGGAGGATCACTCCGGTGGCCGGTCCGTTCACCCAGTGTTACGACTGACAGCACTGCGTTCAGGGTGCGTCTCGGGAGGTACGGGCATGGGGTGCTGCGTCTTCGCGGCGACGGCGGCGATCGGTCCCCGGGTCGCGCTCGTCCTCGCCTGGCTCTTCACGAACGTCGTGGACCGCGCCTTCACCGGCCGGGTCCTGCCCTTCCTCGGGCTGCTCTTCGTGCCGTGGACGACGCTGGCCTACGTCTTCGCGTACGCCCCGGTCGTTGGGGTGCGGGGCATCGGCTGGTTCGTGGTGCTGATCGGGCTGCTGCTCGACATGTCGAGCTACGGGGGCGGGGCGCGCTCCCGGCGCTGAACCGTCGATCTGTTGATCTGTTGATCCGTTGAACCGGGGGTGTGGACGGACGAGGGCCCGGCCCGTCCACGTATGGACGAACCGGGCCCTGACCGCGTGCTCGCGGGGGGGGGGTTACTTCTTGGCGTCCGCCCACGCCCGCTGCACCGTCAGGTCCTGCTTGACCTCGGCGAGCTGGACGGCGACCGCGCTCGGCGCCGTGCCGCCGCGGCCAGAGCGGGAGGCGAGCGCCCCCGGCACGTTGAGCACCGTGCGGACCTCGGGGGTGAGGTGCTCGGAGATCTTCGCGAACTGGTCGTCGGTCAGCTCGTCCAGCTCCTTGCCCTCGGACTCGGCGACCTTGACGCACTCCCCCGCGACCTCGTGCGCGACACGGAACGGCACGCCCTGCTTGACCAGCCACTCGGCGATGTCCGTGGCGAGCGAGAAACCGGCGGGGGCCAGCTCCTCCATCCGCTCCCGGTTGACCGTGAGCGTGGCCATCATGCCGGTGAACGCCGGGAGCAGGATCTCCAGTTGGTCGCAGGAGTCGAAGACCGGCTCCTTGTCCTCCTGGAGGTCGCGGTTGTAGGCGAGCGGCAGGGCCTTGAGGGTCGTCATCAGGCCGGTCAGATTGCCGACGAGGCGGCCGGATTTGCCGCGCGCCAGTTCGGCGATGTCCGGGTTCTTCTTCTGCGGCATGATCGAGGAGCCGGTGGAGAAGGCGTCGTGGAGGGTGACGAAGGAGAACTCCTTCGTGTTCCAGATGATGACCTCCTCCGCGATCCGCGAGAGGTTGACGCCGATCATCGCCGTGATGAACGCGAACTCGGCGACGAAGTCCCGCGACGCCGTGCCGTCGATGGAGTTGGCGGCGGAGCCGTGCTCGAAGCCGAGGTCGGCCGCGACCGCCTCCGGGTCGAGGCCGAGCGAGGAGCCCGCGAGCGCGCCCGAGCCGTAGGGCGACACGGCCGTCCGCTCGTCCCACTGGCGCAGCCGCTCGGCGTCCCGGGAGAGGGACTGGACGTGGGCGAGGACGTGGTGGGCGAAGAGCACCGGCTGGGCGTGCTGGAGGTGGGTGCGGCCGGGCATCGCGACGTCCGGGTGCGCCTCGGCGAGGCCGACAAGGGCTTCCTGGAGGTCGGCGATGAGGCCGCCGATGATGCGGGCGTGGTCCCGCAGGTACATCCGGAACAGCGTCGCCACCTGGTCGTTGCGCGAGCGGCCCGCGCGCAGCTTGCCGCCGAGGTCCGGGCCGAGCCGCTCCAGGAGACCGCGCTCCAGGGCCGTGTGCACGTCCTCGTCGGCGACGGTGCCGACGAAGGAGCCGGCCGCGACGTCCGCCTCCAGCTGGTCGAGACCGGCGATCATGCGGATCAGCTCGTCCTCGGTGAGCAGGCCGGCCTTGTGCAGCACGCGCGCGTGGGCGCGGGAGCCCGCGATGTCGTACGGGGCGAGACGCCAGTCGAAGTGGACGGAGGCGGAGAGTTTCGCCAGGGCCTCGGCCGGGCCGTCGGCGAACCGGCCGCCCCAGAGGCGGACATCGCCGGTGTTGCTGCTCACGTGCTGCTCCTCAAGCCGGTCCAGTATCGCTGTGCATGATTATGCAGAGTCCCGCATGAATCGTCAACGCGACGGGCGGCAGGGGCCATAATCCCGGCATGGGTAAAAGCTACGAGCGCATAGACGGTCGCCTGCGCACCTTCATCGAGTCCCAGCCGGTCTTCTTCACCGCCACGGCGCCGCTCGACGGCGACGGCACGGTCAACCTCTCCCCCAAGGGGCTCAAGGGCTCCTTCGCCGTGGTCGACGAAGCGACCGTCGCCTACCTCGACTTCGCGGGCTCCAACGCGGAGACCATCGCCCACCTGCGCGAGAACGGCCGGATCACGCTCATGTGGTGCGCCTTCCAGGGGCCGCCCAACATCGTGCGCGTCCACGGACGCGGCGAGCCCGTCTTCCGCGACGACCCGCGCTTCGCCGAACTGCTGACCCACTTCCCCGACATCGACCCGACGCCGCACGGCCTGCGCGCGATCATCCTCGTACGGGCCGAACTGATCCGGGACACCTGCGGCTACGCGGTGCCGTTCATGACCTACGACGAGGACCGCGACCTGCACGCCAAGCGGTTCGCGCGGGAGGACGACGCCTCGCTCGACGCCTACTTCCAAAAGAAGGAGCACATCGGATCCAGCCTGGACGGGCTGCCGGGGCTGCCGTTGCCGCTGCCGCCCGCTACGTTCTGAGCCATGCGTCCCTTACGAGCAGGTATCGCGAGCGCCGTTGCCGTCTGCGCCGTGCTCGGCGCCGCGCCGTCCGCCTCGTCCGCCGCCGCCCCGCTGCCCGCCCGGATGGCGGACACGGGCGGCGGCAGCCAGTTGATCACCGCGGAGGCGCCGCGGACGTCCTCGACCAGCGGCACCGTCATCTGGTGGAACCGGCTGTCCGACGGGCGCTGGGTCAAGGCCGGTTCGGCGCGGGCGCGGTTCGGCGCGAAGGGGCTCGTGGAGGGGGTGCGGCGCAAGCAGGGCACGAACACGACACCGACCGGGCTCTACGACCTGCCGTTCGCGTTCGGCATCGCGACGGCCCCCACCGGCACCTCGGTGGCCTACCGCCGGGTGCGCGCCAGTAGCTGGTGGTGCGAGGACGTCCGCTCGCGCTCCTACAACCGCTGGACCGACCCGCGCCCGCGCGACTGCCGCGCCGCCGAGTCCGAGCGGCTCGCCTCCTACCCGGCGCAGTACGCGCACGCGCTGGTCGTCGGCTTCAACTACCAGCGCCCGGTGCGCGGCCGGGGCGCCGGGATCTTCCTGCACGTCAACGGGCGCGGCCCGACGGCCGGTTGCGTCTCCGTGCCCAAGGCGGACATGCGGCGGATCCTGACGTGGGTGCGGCCCGGCAAGTCACCGCACATCGCGATCGGGACGACGGGCGGGGCGACGGCGCTGACCCGGTACTGAGCCTGCCGTCCGGGCGCCGACCGATACGCGTGTAGCGACCACATATCGAGACGCGATTGCGTCCGCGCACGTCCCCGGCGTTGCATCGGCCCGTGCACAGCGAAACCGACCACACGACCTCCGCCTCCGCCGGGGCCGGGACACCGTCCGGAGCGGGCGGGACCGCCGACCGGGCGGCCCGGCTCGCGGTCACCGTCTTTCCCGTACTCGTCCTCATCGCGGGCGCGCTGGGGCTCGCCACCCCGGACACCTTCGCCGGATGGGGCACCAACGTGCCCTACCTCCTCGGCGTCGTGATGTTCTGCATGGGCCTCACCATGACCCTCGGCGACTTCAAGGGGGTCGCCCAGCGACCGTGGGCCGTGGGGCTCGGACTCGTCGCGCACTACGTGATCATGCCGGGGCTCGGCTGGGCCATCGCCCACGCGCTCGGCCTGTCGCCGCAGCTCGCGGCCGGTGTCATCCTCGTCGGCTGTGCGCCGAGCGGCACCGCGTCCAACGTCGTCACCTATCTGGCGCGCGGCGACGTCGCCCTGTCGGTCTCCGTCGCCACGGTCTCCACCGTCCTCGCCCCGCTGATCACGCCGCCGCTGACGCTGCTGCTCGCGGGCGCCTACCTGCCGGTGGACGCCGGGTCGATGATGACGGACATCCTCAAGACCGTGCTGCTCCCGGTCCTCGCGGGGCTCGTCGTACGGTTGCTGCTCAGCCGGTACGTGGACCGGGTCCTGAAGGTGCTGCCCTGGCTCTCCGCGCTGACCATCGCCGTGATCGTGGCAGTGGTGGTGGCGGGCAGCGCCGAGGCCATCAAGTCGGCCGCCGCCCTGGTCCTCCTCGCGGTGGTCCTGCACAACGGGCTCGGGCTCGCCCTCGGCTACGGCGCCGGGAAGCTCGCCCGGCTCGGGGCGCCCTCGTCGCGTGCGATGGCGTTCGAGGTCGGCATGCAGAACTCCGGGCTCGCCGCGTCCCTGGCCACGGCCCACTTCAGCCCGCTGGCCGCACTGCCCGCCGCGGTGTTCTCCGTGTGGCACAACGTGTCCGGGGCGCTCGTCGCCGCGTGGATGTCCTATCGGGCCCGGCGTTCCGAGGTCGCCGAGCTGGGCTGATCCCCTGCCGGCGCCGGAGGCGTTCAGTGCTCGTTCTGTGCCAGGCGCAGCAGGTGTTCCGCCAGGGACTGGCCGCCCTGCGGGTCTCTGCTGATCAGCATCAGCGTGTCGTCACCCGCGATCGTGCCCAGGATGACGTGGAGTTCGGCCTGGTCGATCGCCGAGGCGAGGAACTGGGCCGCGCCCGGCGGCGTACGGAGCACCACCAGGTTCGCCGATGCCTCCGCCGAGATGAGCAGCTCACCGGCGAGGCGGCGCATCCGCTCCTCCTTGGCCGACTCGCCGAGCGGCGCCTGCGGGGTGCGGAAGCCGCCCTCGCTGGGCACGGCGTAGATCAGCTCACCACCGGTGTTGCGGATCTTGACCGCGCCCAGTTCGTCCAGGTCACGGGAGAGCGTGGCCTGGGTGACGGTGAGCCCGTCGTCGGCGAGCAGCTTCGCCAACTGGCTCTGCGACCGCACCGGCTGCCGGTTGAGGATGTCCACGATCCGGCGGTGGCGCGCGGTGCGCGTCTGCGGCACGGCAGGCCCGTGCGAGGTCTGGGCCAGCGCCGCGTTGATCGCGGCCCGCTCGTCGTTCTCCGCTTTGCTGCTCATCGTCGTCGTCCCATTTCCTCAGGCTCCTGCTTCCCCGTCGGCCGCGGCCGTGTCCAGGACGGCGGGCAGCGCCGCGAGGAACGCGTCCGCTTCGGCGTCGGTCAGGTTCAGCGGCGGCATGAGCCTGATGACGTCGGGTGCGGGCGCGTTCACCAGGAGGCCCGCGTCCTGGGCCGCCTGCTGCGCCTGCGGTGCGCGCGGCCCGGTGAGCACGATACCCAGCAGGAGGCCCGCGCCCCTGACATGGCTGACCAGCGGGTGGCCGAGCGATGCGATTCCGGCCTTGAGCTTCTCGCTCACGCGCTTGGTGTTGGCGAGCAGGTCCTCGGCGGCGATGGTGTCGAGGACGGCGAGCCCGGCGGCGCAGGCGACGGGGTTGCCGCCGAACGTCGTGCCGTGCTGGCCGGGCTTGAGCAGCTTCGCCGCTTCGCCGAAGGCGACGGTCGCGCCGAGCGGGAGGCCGCCGCCGAGCCCCTTGGCGAGGGTGACGACGTCCGGGTCGATGCCGTCCTCGGCCTGGTAGGCGAACCAGTGGCCGGTGCGGCCGACGCCGGTCTGCACCTCGTCGAGGACGAGCAGGGTGCCGGTGGCGCGGGTGATCTCCCGGGCCGCCTTCAGGTAGCCGTCGCCGGGCTCGACCACGCCGTTCTCGCCCTGGATGGGCTCGATGATGACGAAGGCGGTCTCTTCGGTGACGGCGGCGCGGAGTGCGTCCACGTCCCCGTACGGGACATGGGTGACGTCGCCCGGCAGCGGGGTGAAGCCGTCCTGCTTGCCCGGCTGCCCGGTGAGGGCGAGGGCGCCCATGGTGCGGCCGTGGAAGCCGCCGGTCGTGGCGACCATGTGGCGGCGGCCGGTGAGCCGGCCGATCTTGAACGCGCCCTCGTTGGCCTCGGCGCCCGAGTTGCAGAAGAAGACGGCGCCGTCCCGGCCGAAGAGCTGGAGCAGCCGCTCGGCGAGGGCGACGGGCGGCTCGGCGACGAAGAGGTTGGAGACGTGGCCGAGGGAGGCGATCTGGGTGCTGACCGCCTCGACGACCGCGGGGTGGGCGTGGCCGAGCGCGTTGACCGCGATGCCGCCGACGAAGTCGAGGTACTCCTTGCCGTCGGCGTCCCAGAGCTTGGCGCCGGCGCCCTTGACCAGGGGCAGGCGCGGGGTGCCGTAGTTGTTCATCAGGGCGCCTTGCCAGCGTGACGTCAGCGCCGCGTTCCCGGCGTGCTCGCTCATACCGTGGTCTCCCCCTCCGCGTCGGGCACGACCATCGTGCCGATGCCTTCGTCCGTGAAGATCTCCAGCAGGATCGAGTGCTGGACCCGGCCGTCGATGACGCGGGCGGTGTGCACGCCGTTGCGCACGGCGTACAGGCAGCCCTCCATCTTCGGCACCATGCCGCTCGCCAGTTCGGGGAGCAGCTTCTCGAGTTCGGTGGCGGTGAGCCGGCTGATGACCTCGTCGGAGTTCGGCCAGTCCTCGTAGAGGCCCTCGACGTCGGTCAGGACCATCAGCGTCTCGGCGTCCAGCGCAGCAGCGAGTGCCGCAGCCGCCGTATCAGCATTGACGTTGTAGACATGGTGATCGTCCTGGGAGCGGGCGATCGAGGAGACGACCGGGATGCGGCCGTCGGCGAGCAGGGCCTCGATGGCGCCGGTGTCGATCTCGGTGATCTCGCCGACGCGGCCGATGTCGACCAGCTCGCCCTCGATGCGGGGCGTGTGCTTGGTGGCGGTGATGGTGTGCGCGTCCTCGCCGGTGAGGCCGACGGCGAGCGGACCGTGCTGGTTGAGCAGCCCGACCAGCTCGCGCTGGACCTGTCCGGCGAGCACCATCCGTACGACGTCCATGGCGTCCTCGGTGGTGACGCGCAGGCCCGCCTTGAACTCGCTGACGATGCCGTGCCGGTCGAGGGCCGCGCTGATCTGCGGGCCGCCGCCGTGCACGACGACGGGTTTCAGCCCCGCGTGGTGCAGGAAGACGACGTCCTGCGCGAAGGCGGCCTTCAGCTCCTCGTCGACCATCGCGTTCCCGCCGAACTTGATGACGACGGTCTTGCCGTGGTGGCGGGTCAGCCAGGGCAGCGCCTCGATGAGGGTGCGGGCCTTGGGCAGTGCGGTGTGCTTCCGCGCGGTGGGCTGGCTGCTGCTGTGCGTCTCGGTCATGAGGAGTACGCGCTGTTCTCGTGGACGTAGTCGGCGGTCAGGTCGTTCGTCCAGATGGTGGCCGTCTCGGTGCCCGCGGCGAGGTCGGCGGTGACGGTGACCTCGCGGAAGCGCATGTCGACCTTGTCGCGGTCCTCGCCGACGCCGCCGTTCTGGCAGACCCATACGCCGTTGATCGCGACATTGAGCCGGTCCGGCTCGAAGGCGGCCTTCGTGGTGCCGATGGCGGACAGGACGCGGCCCCAGTTGGGGTCCTCGCCGTGGATGGCGCACTTGAGGAGGTTGTTGCGGGCGATGGAGCGGCCCACCTCGACGGCGTCCTCCTCGCTCGCCGCGTTGACGACCTCGACCTTGATGTCCTTGCTGGCGCCCTCGGCGTCGCCGATGAGCTGGCGGCCCAGGTCGTCGCAGACGGTGCGGACGGCCTCCGCGAACGCGGCGTACTCGGGCGTCACCCCGGCGGCGCCGGAGGCGAGGAGAAGGACCGTGTCGTTGGTGGACATGCAGCCGTCGGAGTCGACCCGGTCGAAGGTGAGGCGGGTGGCGTCGCGCAGCGCCTTGTCCAGGGTCTCGCTGTCGAGGTCGGCGTCGGTGGTGAGGACGACGAGCATGGTGGCGAGGCCGGGGGCGAGCATGCCCGCGCCCTTCGCCATGCCGCCGACGGTCCAGCCGTCACCCTCGTAGACGGCGGTCTTGTGCACGGTGTCGGTGGTCTTGATGGCGATGGCGGCCTTCTCGCCGCCGTGCTCGGAGAGCTTGCCCGCCGCCGTCTCGATGCCGGGGAGCAGCTTGTCCATGGGGAGCAGGACGCCGATGAGGCCGGTGGAGGCGACGGCGACCTCCCCCGCGTTCAGTCCGAGGACCTCGGCTGCCTTCTCGGCGGTGGCGTGCGTGTCCTGGAAGCCCTTCGGCCCCGTACAGGCGTTGGCGCCACCGGAGTTGAGGACGACGGCCGAGACGAGGCCGCCCTTGAGGACCTGCTCGGACCAGAGGACGGGGGCGGCCTTGACGCGGTTGGAGGTGAAGACGCCCGCGGCGGCCAGGCGGGGGCCGCGGTTGACCACGAGGGCCAGGTCCGGGTTCCCGCTCTCCTTGATCCCGGCGGCGATGCCCGCGGCCTGGAATCCCTTGGCTGCCGTCACACTCACGGCGCGACTCCGATCGTCGTAAGCCCGGTGGTCTCGTCGAGACCGAGGGCGATGTTCATGGACTGCAGGGCGCCGCCGGCGGTGCCCTTGGTGAGGTTGTCGATGGCGCTGATGACGAGGACGCGGCCTGCCGCCTCGTCGTAGGCGACCTGGATCTGCACGGCGTTCGACCCGTACACGGCGGCCGTGGCGGGCCACTGCCCCTCGGGCAGCAGCTCCACGAACGGCTCGTCGGCGTACGCCTTCTCGTACGCGGCGCGGAGCGTCTCGGCGGTGGTGCCGTCCTTGGCCTTGGCGCTGCACGTGGCGAGGATGCCGCGGGGCATCGGCGCGAGCGTCGGCGTGAAGGAGACGGAGACCCGCTCCCCCGCCGCCGCGCTGAGGTTCTGGATCATCTCGGGGGTGTGCCGGTGCCCGCCGCCGACCCCGTAGGGCGTCATGTTCCCCATGACCTCGCTGCCGAGGAGGTGGGGCTTGGCCGCCTTGCCCGCGCCGGAGGTCCCTGACGCGGCGACGATCACGGCCTCGCTCTCCACGAGCCCCGCCGCGTACGCGGGGAACAGGGCGAGGGAGACGGCGGTCGGATAGCAGCCGGGTACGGCGATGCGCTTGGTGCCCGCCAGCGCGGTGCGGCCGCCCGGCAGCTCGGGGAGCCCGTAGGGCCAGGTCCCGGCGTGCGGGCTGCCGTAGAACTTCTCCCAGTCCGCCGCGTCCTTCAGCCGGAAGTCGGCGCCCATGTCGACGACGAGGACGTCCGGGCCGAGCTGTTCGGCGACGGCGGCGGACTGCCCGTGCGGCAGCGCGAGGAAGACGACGTCGTGGCCGGCGAGCACCTCGGGGGTGGTCTCCTGGAGGACGCGGTCGGCGAGCGGGCGCAGGTGCGGCTGGAGCGCGCCGAGCCGCTGTCCCGCGTTCGAGTTGCCCGTGAGAGCGCCGATCTCCACCTCGGGGTGGGCGAGCAGCAGGCGCAGCACTTCGCCGCCCGCGTACCCACTCGCTCCCGCCACTGCAGCGCGTACCGCCATGGAACCCTCCTCCTCGATGGCATGACTATACGTCGCGCTGCACGTTTATGCAATCATGCGGCCTTCGCACCACCGAGCAGCTGTGACCGAGAGTTCTAGTTGGCGGGTGAGCACGTTAGATGGCGGATCTTGATCCCGTAACGCTCGGTAACTGGCCAGCGCCGCGTCGGGGGACGAGCTGCACCCCGATCGCTTCATCAGGCCTCGGAGTCCTTCATCGGTCAAGCCAAACTCGAGAGTGAGCGCCAGCCCTTGCGGGCCTGAGCGCCTCGGCTGGCCGCACGGTAGCGGCCACGTCACCCGCCTGCGTTGGAATACCCGGAAGCCGCATCGTCACCCCGCGCCGAGGGCTGCGCTAGGGGATGTGCACCCCCTCCCCCGAAGTCTTGATCCACTGCCTGACGAATCCCTGCCTGGCTACCTGTTGCGCCTGTCGTTCCGGCTCGGCCTGAGCCCTGCCGACCTCGGACGCCTGACGGGCTTGCCGCCGTCCAGCAGCGGCCGTCTCACGCGTAAGCTCCTTGTGGAATTGCCTGGTCCATCGCTTGACGCGTTTACCCGAGCCACCAGGCTCTCGCGCGATGAAGCGCACGGGCTCACTTTGGGGTCCTGGAGGCACTGCTACCAGCCGGTCCGCCGGTCGTCGCCGACTCGGCTCGGTCAATCGCCACAGATGGATAGGTGGCTCTTCGGCACCTTCCCCCGGTACTGCCCCTTGTGTCTGGCCGGGGACGGCAGTTCGGTCCATCGCAGATCCGGCGGGCCATGGAAGAAGGAATGGCACCTCGGCATCGTCTTTGCCTGCCTGCGGCACAAGTGTTTTCTCCAGCACCAGTGCCCGCAGTGTCATCGACCAGCCGAAAACGGCCTGGAACGCACCGGATTGATCCCCTACGACGGTTTCCATGACCTACACCCAGCCGAGTGCCGCTATCTAACGTCACCCAGGGCTGGGCAGCGCATACAGTCGCCTTGCCGAGCCCGCCTTGATCTGGCTCCTCTTCCCGCAATTCGGCCCACCCCACAGCTACTCGAACTGCAGCGTGACCTCCTCAACCTTCTCCACTCCCCGGAAGGTCGCAACAAAGCGAACGAGCACTTCAGCACCCTGCACCTCCTTACCGTGGTCATCACAGCCACTTGGCCCTACAGCCGGCACCGAGTCGACTCCGCATTCGCCTCCGCCGTCGAAGCAGAAGCCCGAGCCCGAGGCTATTTCGGCACGCTACGGGTCCACGACGCCAGCCCCGTCAACTCCACCGCCTGCGGCGCCATACTCGGCGCCGCCCACTCCCTGCTGGAAACCGAGCGCCTTGTCGACGTCCTCGCCAAGGCCTTCGAGTCCGGCCTCAACAACACGCCCGCCCGCGCCGGCTGGGCTCGGATCTTCGCCAAGTACGAGGGCTCCTGCTTACAGGCTGTGCGTACGGCGACAGCACCCCTCGTCTCTACTTACTCCAAAAGTCTCGGATGGGCCGATTTCCGCCCCACCCGTTACCGGGCAGAGCACATATCCGCATACCTAGATCAGAGTTGGTATGACCACCACCTCCGCAATCTCGACGGCCAAACCGAACCCGAAACTCTGCGGCGCATCGCCGCCATTCAACTCGTCCAGTGGGCTACTCAAGACTCCATTGCCGAAGCGGCACGCTATCTAGGCATTGACACCAGCAAGATGCCGTACAACACCGAGAACAACGTTCACACCTGGCTAAACTCACCAACCGAGGCGAAGCACTTCGGGAACGCACTGCAGAACCTCGCCATCGAACTGCATCGCCAGGCCAACGAACTGATCGACTACCAACGCCGCCGCGACGCCCTACGCGCCTGGGCCCTCACCCCCGGCGCCTGGCAGCGCCTCGTCAGCCAGCTACAGCACACACACGGCGGTCGACCTGGACGCGATGACCGCAAGCGTCAGGAAGCGTCCACGTTCATCTGGGTCCACGTCACTCATGGCGAACACCCGTTTGCACCTCGCCCCATTGAGACCGAGCAACCACTGGCTGTACAACAAGAGTGGGCGCGACGCCGGAGCAGCACGTGGCTCCAACTTTCCCGCCCCAGCCCGCGGAGCCCCTACGTTGACCTGCGGAAAGCACTGATCGAGCACGGGCAAGCGCTTGCCAGGCAGATCGACGCGGGTGAGCTCCTCGTCGAACGAGCCGTCAGATCTGGGAACGGAACCGGCGCAGGTCGCGAGCGGCGCGGCGATGGGTGAAGCCTTGAAGGCACCAGTCGGCGCGGGTACCGCGATCAGCGTCTCGACGTGCACGGTCGTCTATGGGCCGCGTCGAGGGGCCCGGCTCCCAACGGCCCGTTCTCCGAGCGAACGAGCAATCCAGAGATCGTCACCTGCACAGACTGGCGCACCAGATCGGTGAAGTCCGCCCGCATCGGGGCCAGCGCCGGATCGGAGGCGTAGGCGGCCAACAGCGTCTCTGGCGGTCGGCCGTGCGGCCAAGCTGCGCTTATCGCCAGAGTGGTCAGCCCCACGAGCCGGAACGCATCCTGCGTGCCGAGTTCTGGCAGGTATCGCAGAAACAGCCCTGCCAGGCCCTGGAACGCGCGCAGCGTGGCAATCTTGTGCTCGATGGCGGCCTTGGCCGACACGTTGTGTTCGAGCACTGCGGCCTGCGCACTGGTCAGATCGCACAGCACCGGGCGCCGATTCAGGGACTCGGCCAGAATCCCTGCGAGTTGATCCCCGCGCTCTCGGGCGGAGCCTTCAACTGGTTCGAACGAGTGCTCCAGTTCACTGAGCCAATTCTGCACCTCGGCCTCAAGAAGCTACAGCAGAATCGCTTCGCGTGATTCGAAGTAGCGCAGCACGTTCGACTTAGCGAGACCGACCCGTCGGCTCAATCCGTTCAGGCTCACCTTTGCGACCGGCATCTCGGCCAGCATCCCGGAAGTGGCGTGGAGTATCTGGTGCCGCGAGGTCAGCCTCAACGAGCTGAGCCGCCGCGTCGGCCTGGCCAAATCGAACGTGCTGCGCTACTTCGAGTCCCGCGAGGCCGTCCTGCTGGAACTGCTGAACCAGGCGTGGAAGCAGTGGACCGCCGCCCTACCCGGCAGGCTGACCGCCACCGTCGACGCGGAGGCTACGGCGGAAGAGCGAGGCGAGCAGTTCGCCGCGGCGATCACCAACTCCCTCACCGGGCGCCGGGTACTGTGCGACCTGCTCAGCGCCCAGGCCGGCGTCCTGGAGCACAACGTGTCACCCGAGGTGGCCGCCCGCTACAAGAGGGCCGCCGTCGCCAACGTCGGCGAACTCGCCGCACTCGCCCGCCTCCACCTGCCCGAACTCGGAGAGCGGGCACCTGAGCTCGCGGCCTCCACGATCATGGTCGTCGGAGCGGTGTGGACCCACGCCCGCCCCTCACCGGCGATGCTCGCCGCCTACGAAGCCGATCCCTCCCTCGCCGTTCTGAAAATGGACTTCATCACTTCCCTGCGGCAGATGCTCGCCACCCTCACTGTGGGCACCCTCGCCCGCACCACGCCCTGACCCCGCCGCCCCCGCCCGCCGCACCTCACACCAGGAGCAGTCGTGCGCGTCATCATCTTCGGAGCATCCGGCATGGTCGGGCACGGCGCGCTACGCGCCTGCCTCCTCGACGACACGGTCACCGAGGTCCCGCCGTCGTCCGCACCCCTGTCCCACTGACACACGCCAAGCTGCGCCAGATCGTCCACACCGACTTCACCGACTACACCGCCATCCAGGACCAGCTGAAGGACCTGGACGCCTGCTTCTTCTGCCTCCGGCGTCTCCGCCGTCAGACGCGAGGAGGAGGAGTACACCCGCATCACGCACAACTACACCCTCGCCGCCGCCCGCGCCCTGCACGCAGCGAGCCCCTCACTGACGTTCGTCTACGTCTCCGGCGAGGGCACCGACCCCACCGGCAAGAGCCGCCAGATGTGGGCGCGCGTCAAGGGCCGCACCGAGAACGAACTGCTGGCCATGCCGATGACCGCGTACATGTTCCGCCCCGGCTACATCCAGCCCGTCAACGGCCCCACCTCCCGCACCCCGATCTACCGCATCCTCTACCGCGCCACCGGGGCCCTATACCCCCTCCTCCGGCGCGCTTTCCCCCGGTACATCACCAACACCGACACTGCCGGACGCGCCATGCTCGCCGTCACCCGGCAGAACAGCACCGGCCCCACCGTGCTGCGCAATCCATCGATCACCTCGCTTCGGACTGACTACCGGGCCCTGCCCCTCCGGCGCACCTCACAGTTGCGCGACCGCGCAACGATCCTCCAGTCCGCACGACGCTGCAGCGCAGGCTGGGCATTGAGCAAAGAAGATCGTGTTACGAGCTCCAAGGTGAGTCAGCGGCTACGCTGGGTGTAGCGATGTTGCAACTCTGGGGAGGATTTCGTGGGACTAGGTGGGGCGCACCTCGAGGCAGCGATTAATCAGTATGGGGCTTCCCTTGATGCGAAACTCAATGCTGTGGCTATCCAAGGGCAGCCGGAGGATCAACTACGTGCTCCGCTAGAAAATCTGGTGACTTCCCTTGCTGAGATTTGCGGGCTCACCCCGTCAAAGCTAGTGCTGGTCGGCGAGTCGTCTCTGAAAGAGCTGAGAACTAGGCCCGACTACGCCGTCACATATGACGATCTACTCTTGGGATTCATCGAAATCAAAGCGCCCGGCAAGGGGGCTGATCCTCGAAAATTCAAAGAACCCCACGACAAAGAGCAATGGAAGAAACTCAAAGCGCTTCCAAACTTGATCTACACGGACGGTGTTCACTTCAGTCTTTGGCGTAATGGTGTTCTCGTCGGTAAAGTAGCGAAGTTCGACGACGCTATCCGCAGTAGCGGGCGAGCCTCTAAAAGCGTTCCCGCTGGGCTGCTTCCTCTATTTGAAGATTTTTTCTCATGGGAGCCGATCGTCCCTACGAGTCCGAAGGTGTTGGCCGAAGTATCGGCTCGTCTGTGCCTTATTCTCCGTGAAGAAGTTAAGGAACAGGTAGAAGCTGGCGACCCTACGCTGCAGGGACTGCACAGGGATTGGCGTCAGCTGCTGTTCCCCGAAGCGACTACTAAACAGTTCGCCGACAGCTATGCACAAGCCGTTACTTTTGGGCTTCTTCTGGCGCGCTCGCAGAACATCAGTCTTGCCCAGGGAGTCGGGGCCGCAGCTAAAAAGCTAGCCGCGAGCACGCACTCGTTGATTGGGGCGGCTCTCCGCGTCCTCACCGATGCGGTCGTGGAGACAGACGTTTTGGCCACTTCTGTTTCTACGATTAGCAGGATGTTCTCAGTCGTTGACTGGCAATTGATTGCAAAAGAACATCCGGATGCTTGGCTCTACTTTTACGAACACTTCCTCGGAGAGTACGATAACGACCTGAGGAAGCAGACCGGAGTCTATTACACACCGGCTGAGGTTGTGACCGCGATGACTCGAATTGTGCATGAGGCACTTCAGAGTCGTCTATCGATGGAGAGCGGCCTCGCCGACCCCAGGGTAACGGTTGTCGATCCGGCCATGGGTACGGGCACCTTCCTTCTTGAAGTGATTCGGCGTATCTCTGCGCAGGTCACCGAGGAGCAGGGAGAGGGCGCGGTACCAGCAGCCATAGCGGATGCGATGGAACGGCTGATCGGGTTCGAGTTGCAACTCGGTCCATTCGCTGTGGCGCAACTTCGGGTACTGGCTGAGCTCCGAGATGCTGGTGCCCAGGTGGAGAACCCGAAGAGTATTCGGATGTACGTCACAAATACGATTGACAATCCTTATGTGGAGGAGCAGACACTCGGAACCTGGTACGAACCGATCGCTGAGAGTCGGCGCGAGGCGAACAAGATAAAGCGAGACGTTCCCGTTCTAGTTGTGCTGGGAAATCCTCCATACAAGGATAAGTCCCGAGGTAAGGGTGGATGGATCGAGAAGGGAAGCCCGGCCGTTGATGAGGCACCTCTAACTGACTTCATTCCACCGAAGTCCTGGGGTGTCGGTGTACACAGTAAGCATCTGTACAATCCGTATGTTTACTTCTGGAGGTGGGCAACTTGGAAGGTGTTTGACGCTCACTCGGAAGCAGACGATGGAATTGTGTGCTTCATCACACCAGCAGGTTTTACGGATGGTCTGGGCTTTCAGCGCATGCGTCAGTACCTACGGCAGAAGGCCGACGCGATCTGGGTGATCGACTGTACGCCTGACAAATTTATGGCTCCCTCAAACACTCGAATTTTCGAGGAGGTGAAGAATGAAGTTTGTATCACCATCGCAGTACGCGACGGGAGCACTTCAGAAGACTCACCGGCTCCCGTGTACCACCGCTCGTTGGCCAAGGGAACGCGCGACGCCAAGTTTGTCGAACTTGCCAATATCGGGTTGGCCGACGAAGAGTGGAAAGTCTGCGGTGAGGGCTGGCGCGATGCCTTCGTGCCACCTAGCGATGAGCAATGGTTGGAGTTCCCGCATCTCGATGACCTTCTGCGGCGGTCTCGTAGTGGCACACTAACTGGTCGTACCTGGGTCGTGGACCCCGACCCAGAATTTCTGCGCGAGCGTTGGGATGCATTGGTAAGCGCAGATCGCGAAAGCAAGCCGTTGCTATTCTCTGAACATAAAACACACCCGCGAGTCGACAGTGTGCCGTCCACTGGGCTTGACGGGCGGCCGGAAAGCGCACCAGCGGGGAGTATCGAAGACGAGTCCGGGCCTTGCCCGGAGCCGATCAAAATCGGGTACAGAACACTGGATCAACAGTGGATTATTCCCGACAAGAGGCTTATCAACCGGCCTAGCCCTGAGCTCTGGGCAGCGCACTCCGGAGAACAGGTGTACCTCACCGCTCTGGATACGGAATCGCCGACTGCGGGACCTGCTGTCAGCTTCACCGCTGGAATCCCGGACCATCACCACTACAAAGGTAACTTCGCGGGTCGGGCGTATCCGCTGTGGCAGGATGCCGCAGCTTCACGCCCTAATGTGGTGCCAGGGCTTCTCGAAAACTTGAGTTCTCTTTATGGCTTCGACGTTTCGGCCGAAGACTTGTACGCCTACATTGCGTGTGTAGCAGCCCACTCCGGGTACACAGATCGATTCCGTGAACAGCTGAAAAACCCTGGAGTGCGTGTTCCGCTCACTGCAGATGGTGCTCTCTTCCGTCGCGCTACGGCGGTAGGCGCCAAGGTGATCTGGCTCCACACCTATGGTCAACGGTTCATTGACCCTACGGCTGGCTTGCCAGGGAAGAAGCCGAGACTGCCGGCTGAAGAGGCACCCAAGGTGCTTGCGGGACACTCAATCCCTGCAAGTAGCGACGAGATGCCGGACTCGCTGAATTACGACGAGAGTCAATGCATTCTGGAGGTCGGGCGGGGAAAGATTGGTAATGTCCCTCCTGAGGTGTTTAAGTATGAAGTTTCAGGCATGCCCGTGCTCGACAAGTGGTTCAGTTATCGCAAGAAGAGTCGTGAACGTGTCATCATGGGGGATCGTCGCACTTCCGAGTTGCTCCTTTTGCATTCCAAGCAATGGAGCTCTCGGTACACGGCGGAGATGCTTGACCTCCTCCATGTTATCGGGCTGCTGGTGAAACAAGAGTCGGAACAGCAGCAGATTCTGGGAGAGATCGTGGCGGGCGAACTCATCAACATTTCGGACTTGACTAGCATGGGCATTCTTCCCGTTCCCCCCCAGGCTCGTAAGGCAGTAAAATTCGAATCCGCGCCTCGCGAGGGTCAGTTGCCTTTCTCGGTGTAACTTCCACAGGAATTGCTTCGGCCTGATTGGCCGACGCCGGTAGTTGATGTCGTACTGGGTGGAGCGCAGCGACAGGCGCGGTATCCGCGATCGCGGGGTTCTCTGCGGGCTGGAAAATCCGTGCCTGTCGATGCGTCATCATTGGGGGCTCGTCAGTCTGCGACCAGATAGGTTCACGCCTGGAGTTCGCCATGAAGAAGGATCCGGTCCTGCTGAAGCGTCTTTGCTGATTCCAGAACAGCCTGCTTCGCCGGTCGCACATCCGACTACACCAGGGGCCTTGGCGGCGAACGTAATCACTGCGGCTCATCTTGATGTACGTGCCGTCACGTCAAGCTTTGAGTCAAGTCAAGGATCCGTGTTGTCAAGCTTTGCCCGACGTATGCGAATGTCTCGCTGCCGCGATAAGCACAGGGCGCAGTCATTCGGACGACCGGCAGTCAGTCAGCTTGATCTGCAAAAGACCCGCTCACGGCAGCACCGCGCCATAGCGCGTCAAATGGCATATCAGCTGCTAGAGTGATCTTTCTTCTCTCCCAGTTCGGCGGCGAACAGAACCGCGGCCGCTTTGAGGATGTCATTGACGCGACGGAGCTCCGCGTTTTCCTGTTCGAGACGACGCAGGAGAACGGCGTCGATGCTCGGTGAGCTCGGCTGTTTGTCGACTGCAGCATCTGCCTTCCTGACCCAATGTCGCAGTACCTCAGGATGGACACCCAGCATCTCGCCCACCCGCCGGACTGTGCCTGACCGTCCAGGATCGTCCCGCCTCAACTCTGTGACCATCCGAACCCCTCGATCAATCAACTCAGGCGGGTACTTCCTCGGAGCGGGCATGCGGGTTCCTCTCGGGAAACTGGTGCCTTAACGGTCAGCGCTGAGCCATGGAGCCTAAAGGCATCGGGATCAGCGATTGATTATGCACAACTGTTCATGGTATTCGCATGCGCCCGAGTGTTCGAGTCGTTGGCGTGCCGCGACTACACCACCCCGACCCGCAATTGCATGCCTTCGGTATGCATGTGCGGCGCCTACGGGAAGCGCGGATGCTTTCTCTAGAGACGTTGGCGGAGCGGAGTGGTATGCGCTTTCGAGGCGTGGTCTACATTGAGCACGGGCAGCGCAATCCAAGCTTGACTACCCTGCTCAACCTTGCGCGCGGCCTCAAGGTTCAGCCGTCCGCACTGCTGGAAATTTTCGATGCACCGCCCGAGGCTTCCGAGTAGGGCGAAGCCTCAGTCAGGAATGAGCGGTGAATGATTCCATTCGCCTCCTGAGGGTCCCCACCTATTGGACAGGGCTGCTCCCGCCAGCCCGACCACCTCTGACGCCGAGTTGGCCGCTTCAGCGATGCCGCCGATGGGGTTGTCAAGGACAGCTCAGACCCCCACCTCGATACCTCGCTTACGGGCTTGGGGCGAGCGCGCGAGGGCGGATTTTAGTCCGTCCACGCCGTGTTGTAAGCAATTCCAGAGCTGGGCCCCGCTTACCGGAAGGAGTGTGCTGCCGTGAGTAGGTGGGCCACATGGCGAGGGCAAAGATCCCGTCGGACTCAAGCCACCTTGATCAGTTGGTCGTGGAGTACGACGGGGATTCCGGCCTGCGCGAGCGGCTGCGGCTGGAGGGCGACTGGCCTCGTCGTTGGAGTTCGACATGGCGCGTGAGCGGCGGCGAAGTCTGTTGGCCGGTTCGGGATATGGCGCACGTACCGGTCCTGTCGTCCCGGCCGATGCGGGGGTTCACATGGCGGGCGAAGCAGCGGAATCGCCCCGGGCTTGAGGTGCTGGTGTCCACGCGCAGGGCCCATGGCTTCGAGTCGCTGGAAGAGCTGAGGCTGCTGGTCGCACTGGACTTCCTGCGGGCATCGGAGGTGCTGTCGCAGCCGTTCCGGTTGGACTTCGAGCACGTTGGCGGGCAGACGTGGCACATCCCGGACTACCTGGCCCTGGTCGGCAGGGGGATGTGGTTGTTGGACGTCCGTCCGATGGAGCTGGTCGAGGAAGAGGATGCTCTGAAGTTCGCGGCGGCCAGGGAGGTGGCGGCCGCTTGCGGGTGGCGGTACTCGGTGGTCGCGGGCTGGCGCCCGCATGTCTGGGGCGTCCTTGATGAATTGTCCTCGCGTCGGCGGCCGTCGAGGGATCTGTTGGGGATGCGGGACCAGCTGCTCTCGGCGATCGGCGCCCGGGAGGGGCGGGTGATGGAGTTCTCGGAGTTGGCGGACGCGACGAGCGTGCCGTCCGTTGGCCGGGCGAACATCGTCCGGCTGCTGTGGCATCGCGAGCTCGGTGTTGATCTGGGCAGTCCGTTGCGCGACGACTCGCTGATCTGGGCGGCATGATGACGGCGAGGGGGTTCTTGCAGATCGCGCCGGGCCGGCGGGTCGCCCTCAACGGCATCGAGTGGACGATCGAAGCCGTCCATGGCCAGTTCGGCCGGCTCGTCCTCACGGACGATGAAGGCCGTACGGAGACCCGCTCGTTCCGCTGGCTCATCAACCATGCTGACCTGCGGCTGCTGCCGACGGCCGAAGAAGCACGTCGCGCGTCACCGGTCCCCCGTCAGCCGAGGACGCTGGCCGACCTGACCGAAGACCAGCTGGCGCGGGCCCGGCTGCGGGCCGCGCACGTACTGGAAGCCGAGACCGGATTCCGGGAGGGCCATCCGGCTCGGGGCCTGCCAGGCGAGCCCCGGCCAGCCTACGACCCGGACCGTACGACGCTGACCCAGCGTCGGGACGCAAAGGTCGCGGAGATGGCGGCGATGCCCCGCCCGGAAGCGGTCCGGTGCGGTTTGCAGCATCTGAGCTTTCGGACTCTGGAGCGTTTGTCGGGACTGGCGGGCGACAGTCTCCTGCTGGCCTGCGCGGACGGGCGCTGGACACGGCGTCGCAGTGGGCATCGCAGCGTCACCGAGGAGGTTCGGGAGGCGATCTTCGCGGTCAAGGCCGAGTGCCGCGAACGCGCTCGTGTGAGTCTGGCCGCCAGGTACCGGCTGATGCATCAGTACATGCGTGAGCGGTTCCCGGCGTTTCCCACCAAGAAGATCCCTTCCCGCTGGACGTTCGCGACCGTCTGGGAGGAGTGGTTCGGGCCTGGAGGCGCCCGGCCACGTTACGCACGGACGGCCGAGGCCGCGGCGGAGGCCGGAGTCTCCGGTCGGATAGTGGTCCACAGGCCGGGCCAGGTTCTTGTGCTGGACTCGACGCCGATGCCGATGAAGCTGCGCGAGGCCGTGTTTGGCGAGGCGGTCACCGCGACGTTGACCCTTGCGCTCGATCTGTACACACACGGGCTGCCGGCCTTCCGGCTGACGTTGCAGTCCGACACCTCGGTCGACGTCGCGATGCTGCTGCGGGACGTGATGCTGCCGCTTCCGATGCGGGACGGCTGGGGCGAAGACATGGAATGGCCCTACGCCGGGGCCCCGGCCGACGTGATCGCAGAGTTCGCCGGGCACCGGGTCGCTGCTCTGCCGTTCTTCGCCCCGGAGACGGTCACCACCGACCACGGCGGCCCGTACAAGAACCACGATGTGGTGGAGGCCGAGCGGGAGATCGGCTGCCGGATCCTGCCCGCCCGCGTCCTGCGTCAGACCGACAAATTTGCGGTCGAGCGGCAGTTCCTCACCATACAGACCATGCTCTTTGAGCACCTGCTGGGTTTCACCGGCGGTGACGTCGCGGACCGCGGGACCGACCCGGAACGCGATGCGAGTCTCACGCTCGAGCAGGCCGAGCACATCATCGCGACCTGGATCGTCCGGATCTGGCAGAACCACAAGCTGGGCGAATACGCGCCGAGTTGGGGGCCGGGTGAGGAGCACAGTCCCAACACGCTGTTCGCCGCGGCGATGGAACAGGGCGGCTTCGACCTGGACTTCCCCGAACCGAGCTTCTACTACAAGGTCCTGCGCAAGCACCACGTCAAGATCCATCCGCGTCGCGGGGTAAAGATCCTCGGGCTCTGGTATCACCACCCGGTCCTCGACGAGCCGCGCTTCCAGCAGCCCTCCGTCCGAGGCGGCACGCACGCGACCCAGTGGGTGGTCCGCAGCGACCGAAGGGACCGCCGGCAGGTGTTCTTCCAGGACGACACCGACCACGAGATCTGGCACATCCTGCGTTGGCGGGGGCTCCCGCCCGAAGGAGAGATCCCTGCCTTCTCCGACAAGACCGCCGACGCCCTCTTGGCACACGTGAGGGCGAGCAACATCAGGGTCCACTCCGAGAGCGAGCTCTTGGAGCCTTTACTGGGAATCCTCGGCTCGGTCACCCCCGTCGACCAGTGGCCCAGCCAGGTCAAGAAGAAGGCTGGAAAGAAGCAGCGGATCGCCCAGACCCGCGAGATCACCCGCGCGCAGGCTGCTACAGCCGACCGCCCCACCCCACCTGCCCCCGCGGACGCCCCGGCTCCGGCCGAGATGCCCGCGGCCTGGGCCGAGCATGCCCACACCATCGACCGCGCGGTCGATGCCGACCGCCGCCGCCGACGTGAAGAAGCCCTCGCGGGCACCAAGCCCGCTGCCCCGGCGACGCTGCACGAGGCTCTGAATCGGCGCCCCATGTTCCGCCTCCCGCCCCCCGAAGACTCAGAAGCCGATGTAACGACCCGGGAGGACGAGGCATGACCCCAGCTCTCGCGCACGCTGGTCCGCCGAAGGGCCTGCCGTCACGAGCCAGGATCGCCGAGTTGATCCTGGGCAGCCGCCCGCCCCTCGATACCTATGCCGGCTGGCAGCACTACCGCGCCAACTGCGGTCTGCTCATCCCGGCTTCGAAGATCTCGCCCCGGCGGTGGTCGATGCTTCCCGAGAGCCGCCAGTACGACTACGACCTCTACCGGGAGCTGACGAACGCGAACCTCCCGCTGCAGGACACCCCGATGCACGACAAGGTAGGCAGGCTGATCCGGCGCCGGTTGAGCGGCAACACGAGGAAGAGGGATGACCAGACGCGCGCCGGTGTCATGATCAGCGGCTGGGGCAACTACGGCAAGACGGCGTCGGTTCGCTCAGCCGGGGCCGTCTTCGAAGACCAGTGGCTGAAGCTGCACAGCTCCCTCAACCCTGGGGCGCTGCCGGGCACACGCGATCTCCACGCGCCAGTCGTCTACGTCTCAACTCCGGTGACAGCGACCCCGAAAAGCCTTTGCGCGTCGATCCTGGGCTTCTTCCGTGCGCCGATCCGCAAAGGGACCACGCTGCCGGAACTCGTACGGCACGTCGCCGACTCCGTCCACGACCACGGAGTCAAAACGCTGATCCTGGACGACATCAGCAGGCTTCGGATGCACCGGGCCGACGACCAGGACGTCCTCGACCTGATGCGGGCATTCATGAGCCTGGACGTCACCCTGATCCTGACCGGCGTCAACATCCCCGGCATCGGACTGCTGCGCGAGGCCACGTGGAACAAGACGACCCGGCAGTGGGAGATGCCACCGCTGGAGTCAACCCGCATCCACGGATTGGAGATCACCCAGACCGAGCACCGCTTCGAGCTCATCGAACTCGACCGCTTCCGGTACGTCACCTCGGAGCAGATCCAGGCCTTCGTCGACCACTTGGAGGGGATCGAGCAGCACCTGCGGCTGCTGAACGCGAAGAAGGGCATGCTGACCGCTGGCACCATGCCGGAGTACTTGATGCGCCGTACCGGCGGCGTTGTCGGCCTGCTGGGCCGCCTGCTCGAGGACGGCGCCCAGGAGGCCATGGAGTCCGGGAAGGAACTGATCAACCAGAGCTTGCTGGACGAAATCGTGCTCCGCCGTGACGAGATCACGCAGCCGCCGGACGAGCCAGTGATTCCGGCCGACCTGCAGACCGCCGTCAAGAGACGGCGGGCGAAGCGGCCGCGGAACACCACCCTCGATGACCGCGGCCCCACTGCGCACACGGGCGCCTGACAAATGAACTTGCATCCTCTGCCCCGGAGTCTCGAACCCTTGTCAGGAGAGTCCCTGGTCGGCTACCTGCTTCGGCTTGGGCATCGGCTCAGCCTCCCGCCTCTGCAGCTGATTCGTGCGGCGGGCTGGACCGATCGCGTCCAAGCCACTCACATCCCAGGTAGCCTGCTGCTGAATCTCACCGGGCCGGAGGCCCAAGGATTCGCCCACCTGACCCGCCAGACAGCCCAGGAAGTGTCGGCACTGACACTGACACTGTGGCGAGACCGGTACCCACCCATCGCCTGGTCGTCCGTGCCCGGACCGGGACCGAAGAGGCCGGACCCATGGCTCTTCGTCGGCTCCCCGCGGTTCTGCCCCTCCTGCCTGGCGGGCGACGGCACCCCGGCCCAGCAACTACACGGCGGCCCCTGGCACAAGCTCTGGCACCTTCCCGTTGCCTTCAGCTGCGTAGAACATCAGGCCTATCTGGAAGCAGGCTGCCCGCACTGCGGCAGGCCGCGCGCCGTATCAGGGCGCCTGCTCGAGCGAGCCAACGATCACACCCTGCATCCAGCGCAATGCCGGTGGACGATCGACACCCCGACGCAGAAACGGAAGTCCCGCGCCTGCGGCGGCAGACTCGATCAGCGAGTTGGAACAGATCCCGGCCGTCGGCCACAACCAACACCGGGCGTCCTCCGCTTCCAGCAGTCCCTCCTTACCCGCCTAAAGCCACCGACTCCGCCCACGGACGCATCCGAGTACTTCACGGATCTCCGGCTGGCCACCGCACTGATCGGCACTACATGGCCAGCAGGGCAGCAGCTTCTCGACAGCACCCTCGCCGAGCATGTGACCGCTTACGTCGACTCCGCTTCAGGGCATCCCGGCACGAGCAACGGTCTGCAGCACTATCGCTTGCGCGATGCACCACCGCGCGACCCGCTCGCCTGTGCCGGACTCCTCCGCGCCGCACACTCCTTGCTCGAATCAGACGACCTGTCCGAACACCTTTCCCACCTCATCCACACCCCAGGGGAGCGGCCGACACGCACACCCTGGGTACGCATCTACGCCCGCCATGAAAACTCGTGCTCGCGACGGTTCCGAGACGCGGCCGAACCTTTGACCCGCACCTACCGCAAAATCGGCGGCCCCCAGGAATACCGAGCACCCCAGCGGGACGACTACCGGCCAGAGCACATCCCGGCATACCTGGAACCGGACTGGTATGAAAGGCACTTCGCACCCATTACCGGGATCGCCCCGAAGGTGCTACGTCGAACCGCTGCAGTCCAGCTCGTCCAGTGGGCCAAAGGCGGACCCCTCGATGAGGCCGCGACCTACCTCGGCATCACCCCAAACCTGGTGCGGTTCAGAACCAACACCGACTTCAAACGCTGGGAGCGCGCGGGACGCAGCCCGGCCGAGTTCGAACGAGTCCTCCGCGAGCTCGGCGCCGAACTCCGAGCACCGCGCCAACCACTTATCGACTACCAGCACCGACGTGAGGCACTCAGGGACTGGGCTCTGCCTCCTGACGAATGGGACGCCCTGGTCAGCGAGTTGCCACCCCTCCCCGGCCCCATCCGGCCACCAGTCGGCGACCGTAAACGTCAGGACGCCTCCGTCTTCATCTGGGTACAGGTCACGCGGGGCGAACACCTCTTCGCCCCGCGTCCCATTGAGGCCGAGCAGCCTGAGAACGTCCAGCACGAATGGGCCCTGCGCCGCAACACCACCTGGTACAACCTCGTCCGGCCAGACACCTTTCGGCACTACGCCGACTTACGGAAACTCCTCGCCGAATACGCCCAGCAGTTGGCCCGGGACATCGACTCGAGTGCAGGCAGATCCCCAACGGCAAACGGACAGCCCGGCACTTCTGGACAGTAAGCGCCGACTATCACGATCCGCACTCACATGCTGAGTAACCGAGTGGGGCCAGTTAAAATTCCACGCGGGGTCGTTCACTGATATCCCGGCTCACTAGAGTTCGAACATCGAATTCTGGAAGTCCGGAACGATTGATGAAATCAGCGAAGGAGATCCCGGTTGTCTCCGTGAGCTCTAGTGCGCGCTGCAAGAGCACGGGAACTTCCGGATTCCCAAGAGGGCCTGGCTCGACTTTCCTCCACCCTCGGACGGACAAGGCTTTCCATGCCTGCGCATAGGTGTGTTCACTCATGACACCGAGCGTTCTTGCCCTAACCAGGAGGGCCGCTAGCGAAACATGCCACTTCGCTTTCAAGCGAAGAAATGCGGGCCAATCGAGCTGTTCCGGAAGTTCGGATCTGATGTCGTCAGCTGGCATGAGAAACGCAGCAGCAAACTCGTGGGCTTGGCTCTCAGTGACCTTGTCGCCGATTTTTCCAGTGAGGCCATGCAAGACTAGGTGCCCTAGTTCATGGGCCGCATCGAAGCGGGAGCGGTCACGCAATCCCTTGTCGGCCCCGAGGGCGACAATAGGCCTGTCGGGGAAGTCGACGCAGAATGCATCAACTTTCTCAATGCTGACACGGAAACGGACGACGATCACGCCGTTCATTTCCATCAGGCGCACGACGTTTTGCACTGGACCGCGTGGGACATTCCAGTGATCGCGGATCTGAGCTGCCACTTGTTCGATGTCAGCAGATTGAAGAGGACACTCTTCGTTGATTGGAATGCGCGGCAGATTGAGATCGGGAAGCGCGACGTATTTTTCGAGCTCAAGCGCGAGTTCTCGTGCGAGGTGCACGTACGCAAGCGCTTGTTGGCGATCTCGGGGGGAGGTCGATCGAAGGCTGCGGAAGAACCCGTTGACCTGAGCCTGAGCAGGGGGGCGGGCTGGGGCTGCGAAGAATGATGGCGGCACCCGCAAGGCGACCGCGAGCCGGCGAAGCGTCGATGTGGCGGGCTTGGTGTGCCCGTTCTCGAACTGGCTGATCGAGGCTGCGGTGACGGAGCCCACTTCCCTGGCCAGTTGCACCTGGGTGAGCCCCCGGAGTTCGCGTGCCATTCGCAGCCGGGCGCGATCGAACAGGGCGGCGATATCGCTGGGGTCCAGTTGCGGGTCGTTCACGTCGCTCGCCTCCCGGCCCGTCGACGTCCACAGGTCAGCGGACGCTTCTTGATCTTGAATGCTCCGCCCGCATCTTAGGCACACCTTGGTTACCGGTCGGTCAAATCGCTCGGCTTCAGCCGACCACGCCTGAGTGAAGTGTGTCGACTTGCATCCTCGCTCCGTCATGTACTCTACCTAACGCACGGAAAATGATGTTCAGATCTGAGGTAACCCATCGCCAGTGGGGGACGGAGCTGAGGTGCTGAAAGTTCAGGAGTGCGTGCTGTCGGACGAGGTGATCACCGCCGACTCGGCGGAGGCCGCCTTGTGGGACGCCATCGTGGTGCCGGAGGGGATCAAGGAGCGGTTGCGCAACCAAACCGTGTTGTCGCTGCTTGTGCGGCCTGACCTGCCTTTTGCGGTGACGGCGCTGCACGGCCTGTGCACGCTCTACGGTCCTCCTGGTACCGGCAAGACGACCCTGGCGCGGGGTCTGCCGGCGCAGGTCGCCCGCTACGTCGGTGGAGGCGCGGTCCGACGGATCGAGATCAACCCGCACGGGCTAATGAGCGCCGAACACGGGCAGTCGCAGCAGCGGGTCAGCGAGCTGCTCGGCGAGTACGTTCCGGGCCTCGCGTCGGATGGCGTGCCGACCGTGGTGATCCTCGACGAGGTCGAGTCGATGGCGGTGGCCCGCTCGGCGGCGTCGCTGGCCGCCAACCCGGCCGACGTCCACCGCGCCACGGACGCGGTGCTCACTGCCTTGGATCTCAACGCCGCCGAGCACCCGCACCTGTTCTTCGTCGCGACCAGCAACTTCACCACCGCTCTGGACGAGGCGTTCCTCTCCCGCTCCGATGCCGCCATCCTCGTCCCGCTTCCCGAGCCGGAGGCGCTGCGGAAGATCCTGGCCTCCACGCTGCTGATGCTGGCCCACAAGTACCCCGCCTTGGGCGAGCTTGCGCGCTCCTCGGGGGTGGAGCGCATCGCCGAGGCGGCTCACGGACTGGACGGCCGCCGTACGCGCAAGGTGGTCTTCGAAGCCCTGGCTCAGCGGCTGGACACGGTGCTGGACCCCGGCAGCCTGACCGAAGACGACCTGGCCGCCGCGGTGCACAACGCCGTCGCGGAGACGGGCCAGCCGGAGGTGTCCCGTGCGGCGCGCTAGGCAGGTGGCGGCCTCCCCCACGCGCAGCGCCAGCGGAACCTGGGCGGTAATCTCGGACCTCGTGGCGGACACCGTGGCGCAGTCCTCCGCGCTGTCCCGCGACGAGGCGGTGCAGGCGATGTCGGCCGCCGAGGCAATCGGGCGGATGCTGATCGCGGCAGGGCACCTGCAGCAGCACCCGATCACCCTGGTGGCCGGCAAGGTGCACTGCGAGATCACGACGGTGTCCGGCACGGCGGCGCTGACGTTGGAGGAGAACCTCAACCCGGTCCCCGGCGCGGCAGGCGCCGACGATTTCACGATCCACCTGCCGTCCCCGACCCCGCTCCAGGAGCAGGTGAAGGCAGTCGTCGATGGTCACGCCCGGTTGTCCGACGCTGTCCCGCCCGCTCCGGAGACGAAGGCGGTCAGCTCCGGTCCGCTGATCGATCGTGAGGCTCTGCGCTGGGCGGTGACCCAGCGATGACCTCCACCTATACCTACAGCTACACCCGGACCCACACCGCCACGCACCTGACTGACGTCATCCTCGGCACCATCACCGACATCCTCGCCGACCTGGGGATCAACATGGACCGGCTGCATCGCGACTGGGTGCAGAACGAGAACGCGATCAAGGCGTGGATCGAGGAGGGCTCACTCGACACGGTCGTCCTCGAGTGCCACCAGCCCTCGGGCGCCGTGGCACCGGTGATCGAGTTCCCGGTTTCCTACACCACCGCCGGCGACGGCAACGCCGAGTTCACCGCCTCTCGTGCCCGAGCCGCCCGGTTCCGGGCCAAGTTCGACCAGGTGCCCGCGGGCACAGCCTACCGGCTGTTCTGCACCTTCAACGGGCCCCGCACCCCACAACCGGGTTGGGGCCCCGGCCAGCGGGCGAGCACCGACGGCCTGCGCGGCATCACCTTCGGCACCCTCGGCTCCGCCCCACACGCCTCGACCGGCATGCGGTACTACCACACCTGAGGCCACGAGCAGGAAGACACCGCTATGGGATACATCGACGACGCCTTCACCAAGCTCAGGCACAACCTGGAGATCACCCAGACCGAGCAGAACCTGGCGAAGGCACGGCACGAGGCCATCCGCGATTTCGTCCGGTCGCACTGGGACCTCGCCGACGACTTCCTCACCGGCAGCTACCGGCGCGACACCAAGACGAAGAAGCTCAAGGACATCGATATCTTCGTGGTCCTCGACGCCAACGGCTCCCAGGCCGGCTTCCGCGATCGGGCGCCCATCCAAGTGATCAACGCCCTGGAGACCCTGCTCCGTCAGAAGTGGAGCGCTGCCGCCCGCGACGGCATGGCCGTCGTCATCCCCTACGGCCCCGACGACGAGGTCATGTCGATCGACGTGGTCCCCGCCTTCAAGCGAGACGAGGGCGGCTACTACATCCCCAATCCCTCGGCAGGCGACTGGATCGCGACCAACCCCAAGCGCCACCACGAGCTGAGCATCGCCAAGAACGCCGACTGCGACGGCAAATACGTGCCCTTCGTCAAGATGGTCAAGGGCATCAACCGCGAACTCGGTGAGCCCGTGTCGCCCTCCTTCCTGCTGGAGGTCATGGCCCAGTCGCTGGTGAAACCGCCGATTGGGCGCTACCAGGACGAGATCGTGCTGTTCTTGGCCACCGCCGCCGAACGCATCGGCGACGAGTGGCCTGACCCCGCCGGCCTGGGCGGTGACGTCAACGCCGTCATGAACGCGACTCAGAAGCTCGCCGCGGCCAACGCACTCACCCAGGCCCGCGCCATCACAGAGCGGGCGGTCGACTTGGAGGACGAGGGCCAGGAGCGCGCCGCCTACGACGAGTGGAAGAAGCTGTTCGGGAACAGGATGACCAGGCCATGAACCTCTCCACAGACCCCGGCGGCGTTCACGGGATACCGCCTCGGGCTATCCACGAGCGGCAGCTCGACGACGACATGTTGCTTCTCCAGCGCGCCGCGTCGGCAAGCCACCAACGCGGCCAGCTCCTCGAAGCTGTGCGCGTCACCGCCGCCGTTCTGCTCGCCGCCGCCGGTGTCCTGATCACGCTGTCCGGCCACGGCCGGACAGTCGTCTCGGTCGTCGGGTTCTTCTGGTTCGTCGTCTCCGCGTTCCTGCTCAAGGGCCTCGCCGGGAGCACCGCCCGCCAGGGCGCCCTGCTCCAAGAGATGTTCGACGTCGCCCTGTTCCACTTGCCGTGGCGCGCCACCGTTGCAGGCGACCCCATCGCCGAACCCGACGTCCGCCGTCTCGCGCGCAAGCTCCCCCGAGGCGGCCCGAAGGACAAGCGCATCACTGACGGCTGGTACGACCCCACCGACGACGTCCACCACCCCTACGACGTGTTCATTGCTCAGGAACAGAACCTCGCCTGGGACGCTCGTCTTCGCCGTCGCTATAGCTACGTCATCGCTGCCGTTGCGATGCTGTGGGCCGCCATCGGCTTCCTCGCCGGCTTGGTGGTCGCGGACGCCACTCTGGGCGACACTCTCCTCAGCTTCTTCGTCCCATCCCTAGCGGTCTACCAGATCGCTTACGAAATCTGGTCCGGCCAACGCAAAGTGGCTGACGAACGCGACCGACTCACCAAGGTCGTCAACACCGAGCTACACAGCGGACGCCCAGGCCCCGTCCCTGACGACGAATGGCGCCGCCTTCGAAGCGTTGCACGGGACGTGCAGGACGGCGTACTCCGCACCCGCCTGGACAGCACCCGAGTACCCGAGTGGTTCTACAAGCGTTTCCGCGACGACGACGAACGCGACTTCGGCGACACTGCAGAAGGCCACCGCGTCCGCCTCGCCCAAAACACACCCCCACCCGCGTAGTTCGTTGGGCGGGATACTCCCAGCCCGCCCAACCGACCCGCCGCGACTAAGAGCGGCGCACACGCTCACGCACAGTGAATGCCGAAATCTCAAGGTCCGCCAACTATGCCTCTCAAGATCCGCCAAACAGAATTCTCCACACGCTCCTGACCTCTGCATCCCAGAAAATGATCCGCCAACTAAAGATCTCGGTCACAGCAGCACCGTCCCGCTCGCGACCGGCAAGATGGGAAGCTGCGGTGCGCGCGTCGACGGTTCGCGCGGAGGTGTACGGGAGTGATGGGTGTGGCGGGCGGACTCTGGCCGGTTGCGGACGCGTTGGCGTTCCTGACCGGGGACTGGCGCGTGGAACGGACCGTGCGGGACCTCGCCGAGGACGTGACCGGCACCTTCACCGGCACCACCGCCTTCACGGCGGAGGGCGAGGGGCTGCTGCACTTCGAGTCCGGCACCTTCGAGTGGCGCGGCGTCGCGCGGCCCGCCGAGCGGACCTTGCGCTTTCTGCCCGGCGAGGAGCCCGGCACGGCCGTCGTCCGCTTCTCCGACGGCCGCTTCTTCCACGGCCTCGACCTGCGCGACGGCCACCACATCGCCGACCACCCCTGTTCGGCCGATCTCTACCGGGGCGAGTTCACGGTCCACGACGCCGACGGCTGGCGGACGGTGTGGCGGGTGCGCGGCCCGGCGAAGGACCTCGTCCTCACCACTGACTACCGCAGGCTGCCGCCAGCCGCCGTACGCCTTCCGTGATCTCCGCGACCCCCGCCACCGCGACGAAGCTCAGCCGCAGGTACGGGGCCGGGGGCTCGGCCGCGAAGTACGGGCGCCCCGGGGCCACCGCGACGCCCGCCCGCAGGGCGCCCGCGGCGAGCCCGCGCTCGTCGGTGCCGTCGGGCAGGCGCGCCCACAGGTGGTAGCCGCCGACGGGGACGTGGTCCACGGCCAGCTCGGGCAGGCGCGCGGCGAGTGCGGTGGCCAGCACGTCCCTGCGGGTCCGCAACTCCCGTGCCACGGTGCGCAGATGGCGCGGCCAGGCCGGTGAGCCGACGAGTTCGAGCGTGGCCTCCTGCAAGGGGCGCGGCACGAAGAAGTGGTCGACGACCTGGATGGCGCGCAACCGCTCCAGGACGGGGCCGTGCGCGGCGAGGCAGCCGATGCGCAGGCTCGGCGAGGTGGCCTTGGTGAGCGAGCAGACGTGCACGACGACGCCGTCCGGGTCGTCGCTCGCCAGCGGGCGCGGCAGCGGGCCCGCGTCCTCGTGCACGAGGCGGCGCACGAAGTCGTCCTCGACGACGAAGGCCCCGGCCTCGCGGGCGATGCGCAGCACCTCGGAGCGGCGTTCGGCGCTGAGCACCGCGCCTGTCGGGTTCTGGAACAGCGGCTGGCACACGAACAGGCGGGCGCCGCTGGCCCGGAACGCCTCCGCGAGCAGTTCGGGGCGGACGCCGTCCCGGTCGACGGGGACGGGGACGGGGCGCAGGCCCGCGGCCCGCGCGATGGCCAGCATGCCGGGGTAGGTGGGCGACTCGACCAGGACGGGGGCGCCGGGCGGGGCCAGCGCCCGCAACGCGGTGGCCAGGGCCGACTGGCCGCCGGAGGTGACAAGGACCTCGGCGCCGGTGATCGCGCCGCCGATGCCGCGGGCGAACCAGTCGCGCAGTTCGGGCACGCCGTCGACGGGCGGCCGGTTCCAGGCGCCGGGGCGGCGGCCCGCGCGGGCGAGCGCGGCGGACATGGCGCCGACCGGTTGCAGCTCCTCGTGCAGGTAGCCGCCGTTGAACTCGATGACGCCGGGCTGTGCCGCGGCCAGGGTGACGAGGACCCCCGAGGCGTCCACCGAGCGCGGCACCGCGTCGGCGGTGGCGTCGGCGCTGAGGGCGACTTCCTGCCAGGAGGTGTCGCCGACGGAGGCGGTCGCGCGCGGGGCGGCCTTGAACGCTCCGGCGCCCGGGCGCGTCACCACGAGCCCTTCCCCGGCGAGTTGCGCGAGCGCGCGGGAGACGGTGACCGGGCTGACCCGGAACCGCTCGACGAGCGCCCGGCTCGACGGCAGCTTCTCACCCTCCGAGTAGCGCTTCAGCTCATCGCGGAGCCGTTTCGCCAGTTCACCCACGCTGCTACGCTCTTGCATGAGGACAGAGAATAGCGCTACCGCCGCTCCCCCGATAGCAGTCACCGCTCCCGCCCCGCGGCGGGCCACCGCACCCGGCACGATCCTGGCAGCGCTCGGCGTCCTCGCCTTCTCGCTCACCTTCCCCGCCACCGCCTGGGGCCTCGAAGGGTTCGGCCCCTGGTCGCTCGTGGCCGTCCGCAGCGTGCTCGCGGCGCTCGTCGCGGGCGGCGGCCTGCTCGTCCTGCGCGTCCCCGTCCCCGCGCGACGGCACTGGGCGGGGCTCGCCGTCGTCGGCGCGGGCGTGGTCCTGGGCTTCCCGATGCTGACCACGCTGGCCCTCCAGTCGGCGACGACCGCGCACTCGGCGGTCGTGGTGGGCCTGCTGCCGCTGACCACGGCCGTGTTCTCCTCCCTGCGCACCGGGGCCCGGCCCTCCCGCGCCTTCTGGATCGCGGCGTGCGCGGGCGCGGCGGCGGTGATCGCGTTCACGGTGCAGCAGAGCGGGGGCGCGCTGACCCGGGCCGACCTGTATCTCTTCGGCGCGCTGCTGATCTGCGCGGCCGGGTACACCGAGGGCGGCCGGCTCGCCTCGGCCATGCCGGGCTGGCAGGTGATCGCCTGGGCGCTGGTCCTGTGCCTGCCGCTCGCCGTGGCGGGCGCGGCGCTCGCGCTGGCGCAGGAGCCGGTGCGGCTGACCGGGCACGCGGTCGCGGGCCTGCTGTGGGTGGCGGTGGGCTCGCAATTTCTCGGCCTGGTCGTCTGGTACAAGGGCATGAGCCTGATCGGCATCCCCAAGGCCAGCCAGCTCCAGCTCGCTCAGCCCCTGGTGACGCTCGTGTGGTCGGTGCTCCTGCTCGGCGAGTCGCTGACGGTCGCGGCGCCGCTCACGGCGGTCGCGGTCCTGGTGTGCATCGCGGTGACCCAGCGCGCCCGCGGCTGACCGAACGACCGGGGTCCCAACCCCCGTGTCCCGCCGTAGACTTGCCGCACCATACGGGCACGGCGAGGAGGTCACTCCTGATGCACGCAACCGTAGGCGACCGGCTCCTGATGCACGGTCGCATCGTCGGTCAGCACGACCGGATCGCGCAGATCATCGAAGTCCTCGGCGCCGACGGCGGCCCCCCGTTCCGCGTCCGCTTCGAGGACGGCCACGAGGCCATCATGTCCCCGGGCCCGGACGCGGTCGTCCAGCCGGTCACCGGCCGCAGGGAGTGAGCCGCACCCGCACCCGCTAGAACCGGCCGTAGTGGTCCGCGACGACGCGGGCCATGGCGCCGATCCTGTCCTGGCCGACCTCCTTCGCGGAGAAGTAGACGTGGCCGCCCACCTCGGGGAACTGTCCCGCGAAGGTGAGGTGCCGGGAGAGTTCGGCCGGGTCCTGCCAGGCGGCGGGCTGCGCCGGGTCGCCCGCCTTGTAGAGGGCCTCGCCGATGTAGAGGTCGACGCCCGTGCCGCGTACGGTCCCGGCCCACCAGGGGACGAGCTTCGCGTAGTCGGCGGCGGGGAAGCCGAGGTTCCAGTACACCTGGGGCACCACGTGGTCGATCCAGCCCTCGCGCACCCACTTGCGGGTGTCCGCGTGCAGGTCGTCGTAGGTCTGCACGCCCGCCGTGGTGTCCGAGCCCTCCGGGTCGGTGGCCCGGTTGCGCCACACCCCGAAGGGGCTGATGCCGAACCGGGTCCCGGGCCGGGTCCGCTCGATCCGGCCGGACATCTCGCGCACCAGCCGGTCGATGTTGTCGCGCCGCCAGGCCGCCCGGTCCGGGAACTTCCCGCCGTACTTCGCGTAGGCCGCGTCGTCGTCGAAGGTCTGGCCCGCGACCGGATACGGATAGAAGTAGTCGTCGAAGTGGACGGCGTCGACGGCGTATCTCCGCACCGCGTCGACCATGGCGTCCTGCACGAACCGCCGTACCTCGGGAAGGCCGGGGTTGTAGTACAGCTTCCCGCCGTACGGGACGGCCCAGTCGGGGTGGACCCGCGCCGGGTGCGTGGGGATCAGGCGGCTGGGGTCGGTGTGGTTGGCGATGCGGTACGGGTTGAACCAGGCGTGCAGCCGGAGCCCGCGGCGATGGGCCTCGCGCACGGCGGTGCCGAGCGGGTCCCAGCCCGGGTCCTTGCCCTGGGTCCCGGTCAGCACCTGCGACCAGGGTTCGTACCGGGAGGGCCACAGGGCGTCGGCGGTGGGCCGCACCTGGAAGATCACCGTGTTCAGCTTGCGGCGCACGGCCGTGTCCAGGTGGGCGAGCAGCTCGGCGCGCTGGTCGGCGGCGCTGAGGCCGGGGCGCGAGGGCCAGTCCCGGTTGGCGACGGTGGCGAGCCACATGCCCCGCATGGCGTGCCGGGCCCGGTGGTGCCGGTGGCCGCCGCCCGCGACCGCGTCACCGGCGGTGAGTCCGGCCAGTGCGAGCCCGGCGCCGAGAGCGAAGGCGCGGCGTGAGATACGTCCCATGGTTCCCCCCGATGTCGTGTGTCACGGTAGTCCTGGATGAACAGGCGTTAACCCGGGCTCCACCCGCCCCAGAGCAGGGGGTAACGTGCAGCTCCGACAGTGCCCGGGAGGATTCTGCCTGCCGGCGGCCCCGGACGAAACAGCGAAAGGCACGAGGTGACGGACGCCTTGACTGACATCACACGCGTGGGCGTGGTGGGCTGTGGCCAGATGGGGGCCGGCATCGCCGAGGTGTGCGCCCGCAGCGGCCTGGACGTGATGGTGGCCGAGACCACCGGTGAGGCCCTGGAGATCGGGCGGACGCGGCTGCTCAACTCGCTCACCAAGGCGGCCGAGCGGGGCAAGATCACCGAGGCGGAGCTGCTCGAGACGCAGGAGCGGCTCACCTTCACCACGGACCTCGGCGAGTTCGCCGACCGGGACCTCGTCATCGAGGCGGTCGTGGAGAACGAGCAGGTCAAGACGGAGATCTTCCAGGTCCTCGACCAGGTCGTGACGCGTCCCGACGCGATCCTCGCCTCGAACACCTCGTCCATCCCGCTGGTGAAGCTGGCCGTGGCGACGTCCCGGCCCGACCACGTCATCGGCATCCACTTCTTCAACCCGGCGCCCGTGCAGAAGCTCGTCGAGCTGATCCCGGCGCTCACCACCTCCGAGGGCACGATCAGCCGCGCCCAGGTCCTGGTGGAGAAGGTCCTCGGCAAGCACGCGATCCGCGCCCAGGACCGCTCGGGCTTCGTGGTGAACGCGCTGCTCGTGCCGTACCTGCTCTCCTCCATCCGGATGTTCGAGTCCGGTATCGCCAGCCGCGAGGACATCGACAACGGCATGGAGCTGGGCTGCGCCCACCCGATGGGCCCGCTCAAGCTGTCGGACCTGATCGGCCTGGACACCATCGCCTCGATCGCGGACTCGATGTACGCCGAGTACAAGGAGCCGCTGTACGCCGCTCCGCCGCTGCTCCAGCGGATGGTCGACGCGGGCCGGCTCGGCCGCAAGACCGGCTCGGGGTTCTACACCTACGGCTGACCCGCCCGACCGAACAGACCTCGAACACACTCCGTGTTCGTCAGTGGGCCCGGCGCTCTTCGGAGCACCGGGCCCACTGCGTTCGCACGGGGAGTGCGCGGGTGACCCGCATATGCCTTTCGCACACGCTGTCGCGGCGCCCACCTGGCGAGTTCACTTTTGTTGCGTACATCAGGGATGGGACGACTACAGAAAGGAGCGGATCAGTGACCACCGACCCGGAGTATTCCGTGGTCCCGGAGGAACTCGCTGAGTTACGCCGTGTCTTCGAGGTAGGTCTGACTCGGATCGACGGCCAACTCACCCTTCTCGCTCACCGCGACGACCAGACCGCCAAGGACCAGGACGATCTGAACTCGCGGATCAGCGCGTTGGAGCACACCCGATGGCCGTTGCCCGCGGTCGCCGCACTGACGGCGGTCGGGGCCCTGGCCATCGCCATATGGCAGGCGGTCGGGCATTAGCGCGCGGGAGGCGCTAACCGAGCCGGAGATGGTGCAGGAGCAGTAGCGCGGCCGCCATGTTGGCGGCCGGGACCTCTCCACGAGCGATCATGTCGGGGACGAGCTTGAGCGGGACCCATTCCCTGCGGTCCGACTCGAAGTCGTCCTGGGGGTGGCCGAGGTATGTTCCCTCGTCGGTCCAGTAGATGTGGTGCCGGGCGTCCGTGAGCCCGTTGGACGGTTCGACACTCATCAGGTGCCGCAGAGGTCCCGGTCGCCAGCCGGTCTCCTCCTCCAGTTCCCGCGCGGCCGCGTCCGCGATGTCCTCGCCGTCCTCGACGACGCCCGCGGCCAGTTCCCACCCCCAGCTGTCGGTGATGAAGCGGTGCCGCCACAGCAACAGCACCTCGTTGGCCTCGTTGACCACCGTCGCCACCGCCACCGGCCGCAGCCGGATGAGGAAGTGGTCGAGGTGTCGGCCGTCCGGGAGTTCGACGTCCGCCAGATTGACGGTGAACCACCGGTTTTCGTACACGGTTTGTTCGTTTTGTTTCGTCCACTGCACGGTTCTGCCACCTTCCGCCGAGTTGCTGGCAATATCGCAGCAGTGGCGGAGCTGGGCTCCCCGGTGCGGGATCAGAGTGGAACGCGCAGCGCCCCGTCGATGAGCTCGGCGGCCTCGGCCGTGCCGGCGCAGCCGCTGCGCATCAGGTGCTCGCGGACGACCCGGAGTCTGTCGCGCAGGCGCTGGGACTCCATCCCCCGCGCGGCCTCGGCCATCTCGACGGCGGTCGCGACGGCCTGCTCGGTGTTGCCCTGTCTGAGCTGGATCTGGCTGAGCACCGCGAGCCGGTGCACCCGGCCCCGGTCGTGCGCCGGGGTGTGCACGGCCTCCGTGGCGTGCTCCCGGGCCCCGGCGTAGTCGCCGAGGCTCAGCAGTGCCTCCGCGACCTGTACGTTGACGAACCCGGGCTGGACGTAACCCGTCTCGTCCGGTTCGTGCCCCCGCCGGATGCGGTCGGCGGCGGACTCGGCACGCCGGATGCACTCGAGCGCGCTCGTGCCGTCGCCGAGGTGCGCGTACGCCTTCGCCTGCATGGCGTACAGATCGGAGGCGAGCGCCGGGGTGATGTGGCGCCCGGCGGCGCGCAGCGCGGCCTCCGCGAAGGCGACGGCCTGCCGGTGCTCGCGCATGTGCAGCGACTGGTTCACCAGGAGCGCTATCACGTACGCCCCGAGCCCCCGGTCCCCGCTGGCCTTCGCGAGCCGCAGCGCCTGGTGGAAGTAGCGCTGGGCCAGGCCGTGCGCGTCGGAGTCGTAGGCGCAGATGCCCGCGATGGCGACGAGTCCGCCGGTGGCCCGGTGCAGTTGGCGCCCGGTGGCGTCGGTGTAGCTGCCGCGCAGCAGGGGCGCCGCCTCCGCGTTGAGGAAGCCGACGATCCGGGTGCGCGTCGCGATGCCGCCCGCCTTGCGGTACATCTGCTCGTAGTGGGTGCGGGCGGAGCGCATCATCTCGATGTCGGCGGGGCTGACGACATGGCGTCCGCCGCGCGAGACGTCGGTGTCCTCCGGCGGGTTCTCCCACTCCCACACGGGCATCACGGCGGGGGTGCCGGTGACGGCCGGGGCGTCGAGGATGTGGCGGCGCTGCTGTTCGTCGGAGCGCCACACCGCGGTGGCCCGCTCCACGAACCCGGAGAGCGAGGAGGCGTGCGGGGCCGCCGGTTCGCCGGGGATGCCGAGGCCGATGTCGTCGAGCGTGACATGGCGCTGGAGGCGCGCGCCGAGCACCTCGCAGATCAGGTCGGGGACCTGTCCGCGCGGGCGCTGGCCCTTGAGCCAGCGGGCGACGGCGGTGTGCTCGTAGCGCAGCGCCAGACCACGGGCGCGGCCCGCGTGGTTCACGTGGGCCGCGAGACCCGCGTGGGAGATCCCGGCCTCGTCGAGTATCGCGTCGAGCAGGGTGTTGGGCTGCATGAATGCCCTCCGTGGGCTCGGTACTGCCCAGCGTAGTCCCGGTGGCTTCACACGGGGTGTGAACGGAATGCTCAACTCCGGGGCCTGTGCACTCTGTTCCGGCCGGTTTCCCCCCGCTTGACTGAACTGCCTCGCGAGAGGCCGACCGGGCCGCCGGCTCCCCCTCGTTCCATACGGCGGCCCGATCCCGCGTCGTCCGCCCGCTCGCCTGCCCACAACTCCGCGGCGGGCGGACGGCGCCCGGCCCCGCGCCCTCAGTGCACCCGTTGCGCGCGGCGGCCGGTGTGCTCCGTGTGCTGCACGGGGACGCGTCCCCGGTCGTTGCGCAGGACGAGCAGGGCCGCGTCGTCGCCGGGCGAACCGCCCGCGTGCGCGAGGAGACGGCCGTACACGGCCTGGATGACGTCCTCCGGCACGATCCTGCGGCGGCGCACGGCGCCGGCCAGCTCGTCCTGGAGGGGAAAGAACCGGCCATGAGCGTCACGGGCGTCCTCCATGCCGTCGGTGTGCAGGAGGAGCCCCTCGCCCGGCGCGATCCGCCCGCACCGCACGGGGGCGATGTCGGCGGGCAGCGGGAACATGCCGACGGGCGGCATCGGCTCGCCGCCGGTCAGCGGTTCGGCGCAGCGCGCGGCGCCCGGCCGCAGCAGGTACGGCCAGGGGTGGCCGCAGTTGAGGGCGTACACGGTGCCGTCCCGGCGGATCTCCAGGAGCAGGACGGTCACGAACTCCTCGGAGAGCGGGCAGTCCGTTTTCTCGTCCGGGGCGACCGGGTGGTCGTCGCAGGCGTGCCGGCGCAGATGGCGGCCGTGCGCGCGCTCCAACCGCCGCAGCACGCCGCCGAGTTCGGGCTCGTCGTGGGCGGCCTCGCGGAAGCTGCCGAGGACGGCGCCGACCCCGGCGAGCGCGCCGAGCCCGTGGCCGCGGACGTCGCCCATGACGACCCGGACGCCGTGGTCGGTGGCGACGACGTCGTAGAGGTCGCCGCCGATGCTGGCGGCGGGGTCGGCGGAGAGCTGGCCCGCGGCGAGCGCGAACCCGTCGAGCCGCGCGGGCAGGGGCCGAAGCAGCACGGACTGGGCGGCGCCCGCGACGGCCTTGACGTCCCGCAGCTCCCGCAGCGGCCCTCGCCGTGCCTGGCTGACCAGGCCGCTGCCGACCAGGAAGAAGACGGCGCTGCTGACGATCCGCGCGCCGAGGCTGTTCTGCCGGGCGAGCGGGCACGTCAGCTCCCAGGAGACGGCGGCGCCGCCCCACAGCGTGGGCAGACCTAGCAGCGCGAGGCCCCGTAACCGGGCACGGAAGGTGGTACGGGTGGGCGCCCTGGTCCTGCTCCGCATCATCATGCCGACGGCCCCCTCGGCCCTGTGTGCAAGCGCGCACGCCGGACTGCCCGGCGGCGGTTCACGACGCATGCCCCCATTCGGCCCACCTCATGGGAGGTCGTCACCCGAACGAGTGAGGGGCGCATCCGGTGGTCCCGGATGCGCCCCTCACTGGAGCCGTGCGCGCACCGCTCACGCGCCGCGCAGCACCGCGCCCGTCTCCTCGGCCGCCCGCGCGACCGCCGCGTCACGCGCCGCGCTGGCCTCGTCGACCGTCAGGGTGCGGTCGGGGGCACGGAAGCGCAGGGCGTAGGCCAGGGACTTCTTGCCCTCGCCGAGCTGCTCCGCGTTCTCGTACACGTCGAACAGGCGCAGCGACTCCAGGAGTGCACCGGCGCCGGCGCGCAGCGCCTCCTCGACGGTCGCCGCCGGGACGTCCTTGTCGACGACGAGCGCGACGTCCTGGGTGGCCACGGGGAACGTCGAGATCCGCGGCGCCCGCACGGGACCGGCGCTCGCCTGCTCGACGAGGTCGAGGTTCAGCTCCATGGCGCTGGTGCGGGCGGGCAGGCCGAGCGCCTTCACGACGCGCGGGTGCAGCTCACCGGCGTGCCCGACGAGCGTCTTGGCGCCGTCCAGCGTCACGTACAGGGCGGCGCACCGGCCGGGGTGCCACGGCCCGTACTGGCCCTGCTCCACGGTGAGTGCGGTGCCCGCCTCGTGGGCGATGACGCGCGCCGCCTCGACGGCGTCGGCCCAGCTCGCCGGGGTGCCCTTGCCCCACCAGCCGGTCTGCTCACGGGCGCCCGCGAGGACGACCGCGGCGTGCCGGGGCTGGTCGGGGAGGGCCGCCGTGAGGGACGCGATCTCCTCGTCGGTGGGCCGCCGGTCCACGGGCAGGCGCGGCGCGATGCGCAGCTCCTCCCGCGGGTGGAAGACCAGGCCGGTCTCGAAGAGGGCCAGGTCGTGGCTGCCGCGCCCGTCGTTGCGGCGCAGCGTGGACAGGAGGCCCGGCAGCAGCGTCGTACGGAGGGCGGGCTCCTCGTCGGAGAGCGGGTTGACGAGGGTGACGACGCGGCGCTTCGGGTCGTCCTTCTCCAGGCCGAGCTGGTCGAGGACGGCCTCGCCGATGAACGGGTAGTTCGGCGCCTCCACGTAACCGGCGCCCGCGAGGACGCGGCCGACGCGCCGGTGCAGGCGCTGGCGCTCGGTCAGGCCGCGGCCCGCCGGGGGCTTGGGCAGGGTGGAGGGCAGGTTCTCGTAGCCCTCCAGGCGGATGACCTCTTCGGCCAGGTCGTTCGGGTCGGTGAGGTCGGGGCGCCAGGACGGCACGGTGACCGTGAGCGCGTCCTGCCCGTAGACGTCGCAGCCGACCTCCTGGAGGCGGCGCACGACCGTCTCGCGGCCGTAGGCGACGCCCGCGACCCTGTCCGGGTGGTCGGCTGGGATCGTGATGGTGCGCGGGGCGCCCGGTGCGATGACCTCGGTGACGCCCTGCTCGGCGGTGCCGCCCGCGAGCAGCACGAGCAGGTCGACGACGCGCTGCGCGGCGGCGGCCGTGGCCTGCGGGTCGGTGCCGCGCTCGAAGCGCTTGGACGCCTCCGAGGACAGCTTGTGGCGGCGCGAGGCACGGGCGACGGTCAGCGCGTCGAAGTGCGCGGCCTCGATGACGACGTCGGTGGTCCCGGCGCCCTCCTCGTGGTCGGCGATCTCGGTGTTGGCGCCACCCATGACACCGGCGAGGCCGATCGGGCCCCGGTCGTCGGTGATGACCAGGTCCTCGGCGTCGAGGGTGCGCTCGGCGCCGTCGAGGGTCTTGAGCTTCTCGCCGGGCTGCGCCCGGCGCACGCCGATCGCGCCCTGGATGAGGGAGCGGTCGTAGGCGTGCAGCGGCTGGCCCAGCTCCAGCATCACGTAGTTCGTGACGTCGACGGCGAGCGAGATCGGGCGCATGCCCGCCTTCTGCAGGCGGCGCTGGAGCCAGATCGGCGAGCGGGCCTCGGGGCTGAGCCCGGTGACCGTGCGGGCGGTGAAGCGGTCGCAGGCCATCGGGTCGGCGACGCGGACCGGGTAGCCGTGCGCGTTCGGCGCGGGCACGTCCAGGAGCGCCGGGTCGCGCAGCGGAAGCCCGTACGCGGTGGCCGTCTCACGGGCGATGCCGCGCAGCGAGAGGCAGTAGCCGCGGTCCGGGGTGACGGCGATGTCGAGCACCTCGTCGACGAGCTGGAGCAGCTCGATCGCGTCGGTGCCGACCTCGTGCTCCGGCGGCAGCACGATGATGCCGTGCGAGCCGTCGTCGCCCATGCCCAGCTCGTCGCTGGAGCAGATCATGCCGTGCGAGACCTTGCCGTACGTCTTGCGCGCGGCGATCGCGAAGCCGCCGGGCAGTTCGGCGCCGGGCAGCACGACGACGACCTTGTCGCCGACCTGGAAGTTGCTCGCGCCGCAGATGATCTCCTGCGGCTCGCCCGTGCCGTTGGCGGTGCCGACGTCGACGGTGCAGAACCGGATCGGCTTCTTGAAGCCCTCCAGGACCTCGATGGTCAGCACCTGGCCGACGACGAGGGGGCCCTTGATGTCGGCGCCGAGCTGTTCGACGGTCTCTACTTCGAGGCCGACGCCGACCAGCTTGGCCTGCACGTCACGGCCGGTCTCGGTGGCGGGGAGGTCGACGTACTCCCGCAGCCAGGAAAGCGGGACCCGCATCAGATCTCCATCCCGAACGGCCGGGTGAAACGGACGTCACCCTCGACCATGTCTCGCATGTCTTCGACGTTGTGGCGGAACATCAGCATCCGTTCGATGCCGAACCCGAAGGCGAATCCGCTGTACTTCTCGGGGTCGACACCGCACGCGGTCAGCACGCGCGGGTTGACCATGCCGCAGCCGCCCAGCTCGATCCAGCCCTCGCTGCCGCAGGTGCGGCACGGGCGGTCCGGGTTGCCGACGGACTCGCCGCGGCACACGTAGCAGACCATGTCCATCTCGGCGGACGGTTCGGTGAACGGGAAGTAGTTCGGGCGCAGACGCGTCTTCATGTCGTCGCCGAAGAGCGCCTTGACCATGTGGTCGAGCGTGCCCTTCAGGTCGGCCATGGTCAGGCCCTCGTCCACCGCGAGCAGCTCGATCTGGTGGAAGACCGGGGTGTGCGTGGCGTCCAGCTCGTCGGTGCGGAAGACACGGCCGGGGCAGACGACGTAGACGGGCGGCTCGCGGTCGAGCAGCGTGCGGGCCTGCACGGGCGAGGTGTGCGTGCGCAGGACGACACCCGACTCGTCGCCCTCGGTGCCTTCGGGCCCCTGGACGAAGAAGGTGTCCTGCATCTGCCGCGCCGGGTGGTCGGGCGTGAAGTTCAGGGCGTCGAAGTTGAACCACTCCGCCTCGACCTCGGGGCCCTCGGCGACCTCGTACCCCATGGAAACGAAGACGTCGGCGACGCGCTCCATCATGGTCGTCAGCGGGTGGCGGGCGCCGGCCGGGACGCGGTCGTAGGGCAGCGTGACGTCCACGGCCTCCTCGACCAGGACGCGCGCGTCGCGCTCGGCCTCCAGCTCGGCCTGGCGGGCGGCGAGGCCCCGGCCGACGGCGGCGCGGGCCTGGCCCACGAGCTTGCCCGCGGCGGCCTTGGCCTGCGGGGGCAGGGCGCCGATCTCACGGTTGGCGAGCGACAGCGGCGACGTGCCGCCGGTGTGCGCGACCTTGGCCTCCTGAAGCGCCTCGAGCGAGTCCGCGGCGGCGAAGGCGGCGAGCGCCTCGTCCCGCACGCGCTCGATCTCTTCCGGTTTCAGTGCCTCGACCTCGACAGGGTCGTACGACTTGTTCGGTGCCGACATCTCTTCCCGTACTTCCGATTGGCTGGCGGATGGCCCCGTCGCGACTTGTCCCGATGATGTGGACGAACTGTCCCTGACGTGGAGACGCAATGTGCCAAAGGACGAGTCTAACGGGGGTGACGTGTGGGGATGCGCCCGTGGGGCCGGTACCGCTCAGGCGTTCAGGTACGCCGGGGCCGCCACGGGCAACGTAAATCGGAAGCGGGCGCCGCCACCGGGCGCCCGGCCGACGGTGATGGTGCCGCCGTGGGCCTCGACGATGCCCTTGACGATGTAGAGGCCGAGCCCGGTGCCGCCGCGCTTGCTGCCCCGCCAGAAGCGGGTGAAGACGCGGTTCATGGACTCCTCCGGAATGCCCGGGCCCTCGTCGCTGACGGTGACCGAGGTCGATTCCCTGGCGGTCGTGGAGGGCTCCACGTCAATGGTGACGGTTCCCTCGCCGTGGCGCACGGCGTTTTCCAGCAGGTTGCTGAGGACCTGGTCGACCTTGTCGGGGTCGGCCCACAGATCGGGCAGCGGCTGCCGTACGCGCAGCAGGAACCGGTCGGCGCTCTGCCCCGAGGCGACGTGGGCCTGGATGTGCCGGGAGACGGCGGCCGCGATGTCGACGGGCTGGCGGCGCAGCTCCAGGCGGCCGGAGTCGATGCGGGAGATGTCGAGCAGCTCGGCGATGAGCCGCGTCACCCGGTTCGCGTCGGCGTCGACGGTCTCCAGCATCAGCCGCTTCTGCTCGTCCGTGAACCGCTCCCACTTCGCGAGTAACGTCGCGGTGAACCCCTTGACGCTGGTCAGCGGCGAGCGCAGCTCGTGCGCGACGATGGCGATCAGCTCGGCGTGGCTGCGCTCGGTACGGCGCCGGGCCTCGGTGTCGCGCAGCGAGACGACGACGCGGCGCACGGGCCCGGTGGGCCGGGTGCGTACGTAGCGGGCGCTGACCAGGACCTCACGGCCGCCCGGCAGCAGCAGGTTCCGCTCGGGCTGCCCCACGCGCGTGGCGAGCCCGCCGTACGGGTCGGTCATCTGCCACCAGCGCCGCCCTTCGAGGTCCTCCAGGGGCAGCGCGCGGTCGAGGGGCGCGCCCAGGGCGCGGGCGGCGGGCACGGCGGTGATGCGCTCGGCGGCGAGGTTGAAGCAGACGACGTGGCCGCTCTCGTCGGCGACGACGAGTCCGTCGGGCAGGTCGTCGGCGGTGAGGCCGGTTCCGGCGGGACCGGGCGTGGGGGCCCCGTGGGGGGCGCTCACCCCTGCTGTCCTGCTGGTGCGGACCGTCATCTCCCCGTACCCCACCTCTCGAAACGGCGCAGTGGGCCCCGAGTTCGCCACCCTACTAGTCACGAGTGACCGACTACCAGTCACCGCGACGGTCCCGGGGGCTCAGTGACGGCACCCGCCGGGGGCGCGCTGGGCGCGCGCGGAGGCGTAGAGGCAGACGGCGGCGGCCGTGGCGAGGTTGAGGCTCTCGGCCTTGCCGTGGATGGGGACGCGGACGACGGCGTCGGCGAGCGCGCGGGTCTCCTCGGGCAGCCCCCACGCCTCGTTGCCGAAGACCCAGGCGGTCGGGGTGCCCATGGTCCCCTTGTCCAGCTCGTCGTCGAGGTCGTCGTCCCCGGCGCCGTCGGCGGCGAGGATGCGTACGCCCGCCTCCTTGAGCTTGGCGACGGCCTGCTCGACGGGCACACCCACGGCGACGGGCAGATGGAACAGGGAGCCGACCGACGCCCGTACGGCCTTGGGGTTGTACAGGTCGACGGAGGCGTCGGTGAGGACGACGGCCTCGGCGCCCGCGGCGTCGGCGCAGCGCAGTACGGTCCCGGCGTTCCCGGGGTCGCGTACGTGCGCGAGGACGGCGACGAGCTTGGGCCGGGCGGCGAGGATCTCCTCGAACGGCGTGTCCAGGAACCGGCAGACGCCGACGAGCCCCTGCGGGGTCACGGTCGTGGAGATGTCGGCGATGACGTCCTCGTGGGCGAGGTGCACACGGGCGTCGATGGCGCGGGCGTCGGCGACGATGTCGGCGTAGCGCTCCGCGGCGTCGAGGGTGGCGAACATCTCGACCAGCGCCCCGTGCGCGACGGCCTCCCGCACGGCCTGCGGCCCCTCGGCGAGGAACAGCCGCTCCTTCCCCCGGAAGTTCCGCTTGCCGAGCCGCCGGGCGGCGGAGACGCGGGACGACTTGGGAGAGATCAACTCAGGAGCGGCAACCATAAGAACTCACCTAGGAAAGGAGCGCCCCGTAAGGGGCGCGGGGAACTGCGCGACCAGCCACACACGGCCGGTGCGCGGCACACGACAGACGATGGCAGACGGGATGCCGAACGCATCGGACCCGCAGGCCAGCTGACCTGCGGGTCCGATTACACCGGCTCAGCGGAGCGTCAGGCCGCGGCCTTCGGCGCGTTGACGTCCGCCGGCAGCGCCTTCTGCGCGACCTCGACGAGCGCCGCGAAGGCGTTCGCGTCGTTGACGGCGAGCTCCGCGAGGATCTTGCGGTCCACCTCGATGTTGGCGGCCTTCAGACCCTGGATGAGGCGGTTGTACGTCATGCCGTTCTGGCGGGCAGCGGCGTTGATGCGCTGGATCCAGAGCTGGCGGAAGTCGCCCTTGCGCTTCTTGCGGTCGTTGTAGTTGTAGACCAGGGAGTGGGTGACCTGCTCCTTGGCCTTGCGGTACAGACGCGAACGCTGACCGCGGTAGCCGCTGGCCTGCTCGAGGATCGCCCGGCGCTTCTTGTGCGCGTTGACTGCGCGCTTGACGCGTGCCACTTGTTGACTCCTTGTAGCGGGGCCGGGGTGTTACTCACCCGACCCGAATTCGAATAGGTCCCGGTTCAGCCGACGTGCGCGGCGCCGAAGCGCCCGCAGGTCACTTGCCGAGAAGCTTCTTGATCTTCGCGGCGTCGCCCGGGGCCATCTCGGCGTTGCCGGTGAGGCGGCGCGTCACGCGGGACGACTTGTGCTCGAGCAGGTGGCGCTTGCCGGCGCGCTCGCGGAGCACCTTGCCGGAGCCGGTGATCTTGAAGCGCTTGCTGGCACCGCTGTGCGACTTGTTCTTCGGCATAGCGCCGTTCTCTCCTCGTCAGTGGCGCTCCCGGCCGGTCCGTGCTCAGGGCCCGGACCGGCCGTGCGGGAACGTCAGTTGTGTCAGTTGGTTTCCGGGGCGCACAGGCTGTACGCCGCCGGATCATGCCTCGGCAGGTGCCTCGGCGTCCTCGGTGACGGCCTCGCCCTCAGCCGCGTTCTGCGACTTGCCGGGGTTGGCCTTCGCGTCGGCCTTGCGGGCGGCCTGCGCCTCGCGGGCCTCGGCCATCGCCTCGGTCTTCTTCTTGTGCGGACCGAGAACCATGATCATGTTTCGGCCGTCCTGCTTCGGGTTCGACTCCACGAAACCGAGGTCCTCGACGTCGTTCGCGAGACGCTGCAGCAGTCGGTAGCCGAGCTCCGGCCGGGACTGCTCGCGACCACGGAACATGATCGTGATCTTGACCTTGTCGCCCTGCTTGAGGAACCGAACGACGTGACCCTTCTTGGTGTCATAGTCGTGCGGGTCGATCTTCGGCCGGAGCTTCATCTCCTTGATGACCGTGTGCGCCTGGTTCTTGCGCGCCTCACGGGCCTTCATGGCCGACTCGTACTTGAACTTGCCGTAGTCCATGAGCTTGCAGACGGGCGGACGGGCCGTCGCCGCCACCTCGACCAGGTCGAGGTCGTACTCCTGAGCGAGCTCAAGGGCCTTGGCAAGCGGAACAATCCCGACCTGCTCGCCGCTGGGACCGACAAGTCGCACTTCGGGAACGCGAATCCGGTCGTTGATGCGGGGCTCGGCGCTGATGGATCCTCCTCGGTTAGCACCACACGACGGCCTGGCGGACCGCCGCGTATTCGTCTCTTCACTGGTTACCAACCGCGCCGACGCACAAAAAATGCCCCGGACGGTACACACGCGGGGCTCCAAGGAAATACCGGAGCACCGCCACGGTGGACCGCGGGGCGCAGACTCGGACGGTTCCATCGTCCGTACGGAACGATGGGGACCGTCTGACCGGTGACCCGCCTCCCGTGAGGGTGGTCGGGTGGGAGATCGGAGCCTCCACTTGTGGGCCGGGTACTCAGATCGCTCGGGGTGCGAGGACGTGGGTGTCCGGCCGGTCGTTACACAAGGTTAGCAGCACTTGGCAGGTACGCCCAACCGGGTGCGCGCACGTGGGTGCGGTGAGGGCGGCATATCGTGTGGGGCATGAGTGAGCCCACCCCCGCAGCCGCTTCCCCCGCTGCCCCCGAGACGCCCGACTACGACGCGCTGACCCGCGACATCGCCGAGGTGCCCGCCGTCGAGGTCATCGTGACGGTCGCGGTGAACCTGATGAGCGCCGCCGCGGTGAAGCTGGGCCTGACCGAGGAGGGCGACGCCCACAAGGACCTGGACGAGGCCCGCAAGCTGATCCACGCCCTCGCCGGTCTCCTCGACGGCAGCGCCACGGAGATCAGCTCGTTCCACGCGGCGCCGCTGCGCGACGGCCTGAAGTCGCTCCAGCTCGCCTTCCGCGAGGCGTCCCTCGTCCCGGACGAGCCGGGCCAGGGCCCGGGCGAGAAGTACACCGGGGCGGTGTACGGCTAGGACCCCGGTCTGCTCAGATCTCCCGTACGAAGAGGGGCTCGCCCGGTGGCGTCGCCTCGGCCGGCAGAAGTGCCAGGTCGAGGCCGCGCACCAGGCGGGCCCTCAGTGTTGCGTCGGCGGCGATGCGCCCGGCCACGGCGCGGGCCGTCGTCGCCGGGTCGGCGCCGGGCGCGAGGACCAGGGCGAGGGTGCCGTCCGCCTGGCCGGGGCCCAGGTGGGCGCGGTGCACGGCGGGCTCGGCGGCGACGGCGGCGCGCACGGCGCCGGTGACCGCCGGGTCGGCCAGCGGGTCGGCGCTGGTGCGGCCCTCGGCCAGGGCGTAGAGGGCGGCGCCCGTGATCTCGTACGGGACCGGGCCCGCGAGGTCGAGGACGACCGTGTCGGCCTTCTCGTGCGCGGCGGCCTGGAGCGCCTGGTGCAGCGGGACGGCGACCGGGCGGGCCTCCGGGTCCCACAGGGCCAGCGCGTGGGTGGAGGTGAAGGCGGGGAGCGCGGTGCGGCTGCCCGCCTTGAGGGTGGGGACGGCCATGTCGCTGGTCTTCTCGCGGCGCAGCCCGTTCTCGTCCTCCTCCACCTCGCCCAGGACCGCGACGACCGGGACCAGGAGGCGGGCCCCCTTCAGCGCTTCCAGGACCGGGCCGTGGGCCGTGCGGTCCTTGTCCCAGGCGGCCAGGGCCTCGGCCAGGCGCGGGTCCGCGGAGCCGTCGTCGTCGGAGAAGCCGGGGTCGGGAATGTTCTTGTTCGCCACGTTCACCGACCCTACCGAGCCGCCTGGCCCGTATTCTCAGCGGACCCTGAGGTGCGGCTCAGGGTGCGCACAGGGCGCCGCCGCAGCATCGGCACCATGTCCCACGCAGCCGGCCGTCGCCGACGCCCCCTCCTCCGTGCCGCCGTCGCCTCGGCGGCGCTCCTCGCCGTCGGCGCCGGCACTACGGTCTACGTGACGACGCAGCCGCACGACGCGACCGCGCTCGTCTCGCGGACCACTGCCGAGAGGAGCCCCGTGGACCGGGACGCCCAGCTCGCCGCCGCCGTGCGGGCGCTCGCCGACGGCCATGACGGCGAGGTCTCCGTGGCCGTGCTCGACGTGACCGGCGGTGCGAGCGCGACGTACGCGTCCGGCGACGGCACGTACGACACCGCCAGCATCGTGAAGGTCGACGTGCTCGCCGCGCTGCTGCTGCGGGCGCAGGACGAGGACCGGGCGCTGACCGCGCGGGAGAAGGCGTACGCCGCCGCGATGATCGAGCGCAGCGACAACGACGCGACGACCGCCCTGTGGAGCACCATCGGCGGCGCGGACGGCCTCGACGCGGCGAACGGCCGCCTCGGTCTGACCCGCACCACCGGCGGCGACGGCCCGCTGTGGGGGCTCACCCAGACGACCGCCGCGGATCAGCTCGTCCTGCTCCGGCAGGTGTTCGGCGTCGGCGGTTCGGTGCTGAGCGCGGCGTCCCGCGCGTACGTCCAGGGGCTGATGGGGAACGTCGAGGCCGACCAGGCGTGGGGCGTCTCCGCCGCGGGCTCCGCCGGGGCCGCCGCCGAGCTGAAGAACGGCTGGCTGCGGCGGTCCACCACCGAGCTGTGGGACATCAACAGCGTCGGGCGGGTGAGCGCGGCCGAGAGGCGGTACCTGGTGGCGGTGGTGTCCAACGGCAGCACCACCAAGGACGACGGGATCGCGCTGGTGGAGGGCGTGGCGAGGGCGGCGGTGGGGGCCGTCAGCGGCGACGCGTGACGCGGTGGGTGCGCCACAGGTGGAACGCCGCGCCGAGGAGCAGCGCGCCGAGGGTGTAGGCGGCCGGGGCCACCCAGCCCGCCGGTTCGGTGTCGTCCGGGTCGTCGGGGCCAGGGCCGAAGTACTTCTCGCCGTACGAGGCCGGGGCCAGGGTCCGCGGTCTCAGCTTCGCGCCCGCGCTGATCGCGGCGGCCGGGTCGACCATGCCGAAGCCGCGCGAGTCGTCGCGGCCCCCGGCGGGCGGGTCCCCGGCCGTGTCCTCCATGAGCTGCTTGATCTGGGCGGGGCTCAGGCCGGGGTGCGCGGCGCGGACCAGGGCGACGGCGCCGGAGACGAACGCGGAGGCGGCGCTGGTGCCCCACGCCGAGTAGTACTTGCGGTCGGGGTCGGCGGTGACGATGCCGCGGCCGGGCGCGGCGACGCTGGCGTACCAGCGGCGGGTGGAGAAGTCGGCGCGGTTGCCCGCCGAGTCGACGGCCGTGGCGGAGATGACGCCGGGGTAGGCCGCCGGGTAGGAGATGTGGTCGCCCTTCTGGCCGCCGTTGCCCGCGGAGGCGACGACGGAGACACCTTTCTTCAGGGCGTACTGGACGGCCTCGTCCTCGCCCGCCTCGGCGTGGGCGGTCGGCGAATCGTCGCCGAGGGAGAGGTTGATGACGTCGGCGCCGTGGTCCGCGGCCCAGCGGATGCCCTCGGCGAGGGCGTTGCCGCGGGTCTCGCGGGCCTTCGCGCGGGAGGCGTCGCCGTCCTCCAGGATCACGCGGACCGGCAGGATCTTGGCCTCCGGGGCGATGCCGATGACGCCGTCGCCGTTGCCCGCGCCGTGCCCGTGGCCCGCGATGATGCCCGCTATGGCGGTGCCGTGGCGGGCCCAGGGGCGGTCGCCGCGTCCGGCGCCGAACCCTATGAGGTCCTTGCCGGCCAGGACGTTGCCCACGAGGTCGGGGTGCTGGTCGTCGACGCCGGTGTCCAGGACGGCGACGGTGACGCCCGCGCCCTTCGTCGTCCGCCACGCCTCCTGGGTGTGCAGGGCGGTCAGGCCCCATTGCTGGGCGCGGACCGAGTCGGCGTGCGCGGCGGTGGCCGGGAGCAGGGTGAGGGCCGCGGCGCCCGCGAGGGCGGCGACCCGGCGGAGGCGGTTCATGACGTCTGCTCCGTGGACTTCTGGACGGCCTTGCGCAGACCCCGTTCGACCCGGTCCGCGATGCCCTGCGCCTCGTGGCCGAGGCCGGCCTGGGCGGGGGCGGTCGTGGCGTCGGTCTTCATGGCGTCGGCGGCGGGCTGCGGGTCGGCGACGGTGCGGCCGTCGGCGAAGCCGCTGACCGCGTAGACGACGACCGGGGCGTCGGTCAGGACGTTGAGCGTCCAGGACGCGCGCTGGGCGTCGCCGAAGTGCGCGGCGTCGGTGCCGGGGACGGCGTACGGGCGGGGCAGGAGGTCGGCGCGGCGGTCCAGGCCCCCTTCCGTGAAGCGGGTGCGCAGGGACTTGGCCGTCTCGGCGTCGGCGGTGGTGAACAGCAGGCCGACGGTCGTGACGTTGCTCTGCGTCGCGTCGGTGTACGTGGCCCGCAGCAGGCGCTGGCAGCCCGCCGGGCGCAGCGCCTTCCTCAGCAGCGGGTCGAAGGCGTCCTTGCAGCCGCTGTCGGGGGCGACGCCGATCCGGGTCCAGGTGCGGTCGGCTCCGCCGGGGCCCGCGCCCTCGCCGTTCAGGGTGCGGGGGAAGAGCCGGTCGACGGGGGTGGCGTGCCACAGGTCGGCGGCGTCGCGGTAGGCGCTCTGCGCGGAGACGGCGGCGCCGCTGTCGTCCCCGGTCAGCAGGGTGCCGGTGGCCGCGCCGCCGATCAGGCCCAGACCCAGGACCAGGCAGGCCGCCGCGGCCGCCGCGCGGGGGCGGAGGCGGGTGCCGATGGGGCGGAGGCGGGTGGTGCTGTCGTCGTAGTGCTCGGGGCGGGCGAACGTGACGAAGGGCCTGCCGGCCGTTGCCGGGTTCGGGGTGAGGTCCACTGTGCCCAGGGGGCGGCGGGGGGTTTGGGGCGGGGCCGGGCGGAGGCGGGCGGTGCTTTCGCTCGGGGCGTGCGCGGGCCCGCCGTGGGGGGTCGTCGTGTTCGTCGCGGGTGCTGCGCCGTCGTGGCTGGTCGCGCCGTTCCCCGCGCCCCTGACGGGGCTTGGCGGGGTGTCCGGGAGGCGGGATGATGCGGGTGGTGGGGGTGGGGTCGTCGGCATCGGTGGGGGCTGGGTCGGGCGGGGTGGTGTTGAGGGGCGCGGCGGGACGCTGCGGGCTTCCGTGCTCATGCCTCCCCGTTTCCTCAGCCTGCGTGCGCGTCACTCTAACGGGCCCGCCCAGGGACCGGGCCACACACTCCGCGCCGGCGGCCGATCTGCCCGGAACGTCCCTCTACCCTGCGGTAATCGCGTCTGGCAGGCTGCGTCCATGACACCGCGCGCCGCCGACCGGGCCCGCTTCGACCGGGCCACCGCACACCTCGACGCCCCGCTGGCGCTCGTGGATCTGGACGCCTTCGACGCCAACGCCGACGATCTCGTGCGGCGTGCCGCGGGGAAGCCGATCCGGGTGGCCAGCAAGTCCGTACGGTGCCGGGCCCTCCTTGAACGGGTCCTCGCGCGGGACGGGTTCGCGGGGGTCATGTCGTTCACGCTCGCGGAGTCGATCTGGCTGGCGCGGTCCGGGTTCGAGGACGTCCTGCTCGCCTATCCGTCGGCGGACCGTGCCGGGTACGCCGAACTGGCGCACGATCCCAAGCTGGCCGCAGCCGTGACCGTGATGATCGACGATCCGGCGCAGCTGCGGTTGATCGACAGCGCCCGGGACGGGGGCCGGGAGGAGATCCGGGTCTGCCTGGAGCTCGACACCTCGTGGCAGGTGCTCGGCGGGCGGGTGCGGATCGGCGCCCTGCGGTCGCCGTTGCGCACCCCGGCCCAACTCGCCGATCTGGCACGGTCCGTCGGGCGCACGCCCGGGTTCCGGCTCGTGGGGATCATGGCGTACGAGGGTCATGTCGCCGGGGTCGGTGACGCGATGGCGGGGCGGCCCGTGCGGTCGCGGGCGATCCGGCTGATGCAGGCGGCGGCGCGCAAGGAGCTGGCGGTGCGGCGCGCGGAGGTGGTGCGGGCCGTGCGCGCGGTCGCGCCCGATCTGGAGTTCGTCAACGGCGGCGGGACCGGGAGCGTGCAGCACACCGCCGCCGAGGACGCCGTCACCGAGATCGCCGCGGGGTCGGGGCTGTACGTGCCGCGCCTGTTCGACAACTACACCTCGTTCAGCGGGCGTCCGGCCGCGCTGTTCGCCCAGCCGGTCGTGCGCAGGCCCGGCGTCGGCGTCGTCACCGTGCTCGGCGGCGGCTATCCGGCGTCGGGCGCGGCGGGCCCGGACCGGCTCCCGGTGCCGTACCTGCCGGAGGGGCTGCGGTACGACGCGCAGGAGGGGCCCGGGGAGGTGCAGACTCCGCTGCTCGGCTCGGCCGCCGACGATCTGCTCATCGGCGACAAGGTGTGGTTCCGGCACGCGAAGGCCGGTGAACTGTGCGAGCGGTTCGAGGTGTTGCACCTCGTGGAGGGCGATGCGGTCACCGAGACCGTGCCCACGTACCGGGGCGAGGGGTACACCTTCCTCTGAGGTCCGCGCCGCCCCGTCCCACCGGCATCCGGCGGGACGGGGCGTGCGGTCCTGACGGAGGTCAGTGCACCGAGTCAACCTGGTCGGGTACGACCGAGCCGTCCTCCCGGTGCAGCGGGCCGAACCCGCCCCGGGGAAGGTTGTAGGCCGCGGTCGAGCACGGGTACGTGCCGGACTTCTTCGGCAGCGGCTCGATGAACATCGGGTTGACGACCCAGCGTCCGTCGGCGTTGTCGTAGGCCCGGCACATGATCTCGTTCTTGTTCCGGTTGAGGACGAGGTGGGCGCCGGTCGCGTCGCCGACGAAGGTCACGTCGGTGTCGGCGTCACCGCCGCCGAGCGCGATGCGCTGGGCGAAGTCCTGCTTCTTCCAGGCGGCCTTGCCGTGCACCCCGTAGATCTCCTGGTTGATCCAGCAGCGCTTGCCGTCGATGTACGGGATGGCCTCGCCCTGGGTCCTGCCGACCCCGCCGCAGCCCTCGTTGTACGTCGTGATGCGGCCCTGGCGGTCCAGTACGGAGCGGATCGCGATGGTGTGCTCCCGGTCGATGCCGACGCCGCGCGACCAGACCTCGGTGACGGGCTCGGACCCGGCGGAGACGATGTAGACGTCGAAGCCGGCCTTCTGGAGCGTACGGATCAGGTCGCGCTGCTGGGCGTAGTAGCGGACGTAGCCGGGGATCGTGTGCGTGCCGAGCTTCTGGGTGGCGCCGACGGGTGCGGCGAGCGCCTCCTTACGGGCGGCGGCCGCGTAGGACTCCAGTTCGGGGACGGTGTGGCCGGCGAAGAGCTGCGGCACCCAGGCGTACTGGGGGACGGTGCGGCGGTGGTTCCAGTCGCCCGCGAAGGCCGGGGCGCCGCTCATGGTCTTGCCGGACTCGCGGATGCTGAAGATCTCGTCCGTGCAGTCGGTGTCGGTGGAGGTGGGCAGCGGGGAGCCGACGGGGACGCGGGTGCCGCAGGCGGCGGTGAGCGCCCTGTCGGCCTCGTGCGTCAGCCACTTGCTGGTCTTCTTCCAGCTCGCGGGGCGCAGGATCTTGTCGTGCTTGAGGGACCAGGCGATGGTCGCGTCCGTGACGTCGTTCTTGGAGACGGTGTTGTCCCAGTCGAACGCGGCGACGGGGCGCGGCCCGTGACGGCCGTTGCACAGGCCCCGTTCGTCGATCGTGCGCTGGAGCTTCGCGCGGTTGTGCCCGTACCACGGGAGCTTCTTGGAGAGCTGCGGGCAGGCGGCCCGGGACGTGGCGGGGGACGCGGACGTGGCGGCGGCCGCAGGAGAGACGAGAGCCGCGGCCACCAGGGTGGTGACCACGGCCGAGGTCCACGCGGCAACATTTCTGTTACGCATTCGGGGACCGTACACCGACCTGGCGTGTCCCCTACAGAGGCGTGACGTACGCGCCCGAGATGCCGCCGTCCACAAGGAAGTCGGTGGCGTTGACGAAGGCGGCGTCGTCGCTGGCGAGGAAGGCGACGGCGGCGGCGATCTCGTCGGCCTCGGCGAACCGCCCGACCGGAATGTGCACGAGGCGCCGCGCGGCCCGCTCCGGGTCCTTGGCGAACAGCTCCTGGAGGAGCGGGGTGTTCACCGGACCCGGGCACAGGGCGTTCACCCGGATGCCTTCCCGCGCGAACTGCACGCCCAGCTCGCGCGACATGGCGAGGACGCCGCCCTTGGAGGCGGTGTACGAGATCTGGGAGGTGGCGGCGCCCATCCGTGCGACGAACGACGCGGTGTTGATGATGGAGCCCTTGCCCTGGCGCCGCATGTACGGGATCGCCGCCTTGCAGCACAGGTACACGGAGGTGAGGTTGACGTCCTGGACGCGCTTCCACGCCTCCAGGCCCGTGTCGAGGATGGAGTCGTCGTCGGGCGGCGAGATGCCCGCGTTGTTGAAGGCGATGTCGACGGAGCCGTAGGTGTCGTACGCGGTGCGGAACAGCGCCTCGACCTGCTCGGCGTCGGTGACGTCGACCTTCACGAACGTCCCGCCGATGTCCTCGGCCGCCTTCTTGCCGGTCGCCTCGTCGATGTCGCCGCAGACGACGTGGGCGCCCTCGGAGGCGAGGCGGCGGACGGTGGCGAGGCCGATGCCGCTCCCGGCGCCGGTGACGACGGCGGTGCGGCCGACGAGGCGACGGCAGATGTTCTCCTGCGACTGCGAACCGGTCACTGGGATGGGCCCTCCGTGCTTTCCGTGCTGATGAAGACGTTCTTGGTCTCGGTGAAGGCGGTCAGCGCGTCGGGCCCCAGCTCACGGCCGAGCCCGGACTGCTTGACGCCGCCGAACGGGGTGAAGTAGCGCACCGCCGAGTGCGAGTTCACGGACAGGTTCCCGGCGCGGACGGCGGCGGACACCCGCAGGGCGCGCCCCAGGTCGCGGGTCCAGAGCGACCCGGCGAGCCCGTACGGGGTGGCGTTGGCGAGGCGGATCGCGTCCTGCTCGTCCGTAAACGGCAGCAGGACGGCGACGGGCCCGAAGATCTCCTCGGTGGCCGCCGGGGAGTCGGCCGCCTCCCCGGTGAGCACGGTCGGGGGGAACCAGAAGCCGGGCCCGGTGGGCGCGCTGCCCCGGAAGCCGTCGGCGGTGTCGGGCACGTAGCCGCGTACGCGGTCGAGCTGTGCGCGCGAGATCAGCGGCCCCATCTGCGTCTTCTCATCGGCCGGATCGCCGACGACGACGGCACCGATCGCCTCGGCGAGCAGCGCCGCGCACTCCTCGTACACCGATTCCTGGACGAGGACGCGGGTGCGGGCACAGCAGTCCTGCCCCGAGTTGTCGAGGAAGGAGAACGGGTCGAGGGCCTTCGCGAGGTCCGCGTCGGCGAAGACGATGTTGGGGCTCTTGCCGCCGAGTTCGAGGGTGACGGGTTTGACCTGGGCGGCGCAGCGCCCCATGACCTCGCGGCCGGTGCGGGTGGACCCGGTGAAGACGATCTTCCCGACGTCCGGGTGGTCGACGAGGGCGCGGCCCGCGACGCTCCCGTGTCCTGGCACGACCTGGAACAGCCCTTCGGGCAGTCCGGCTTCCAGGGCGAGTTCGGCGAGGCGGAGGGCGGTCAGCGGGGTCGTCTCGGCGGGCTTGAGGACGACGGCGTTGCCCGCCGCGAGCGCGGGGGCGGTGCCCCAGGCGGCGATGGGCAGGGGGAAGTTCCAGGGAGCGATGACGCCGACGACGCCGAGGGGTTCGTGGAAGGTCACGTTCCAGCCGCCGGGGGCGGGGATCTGCGCCCCGTTGAGGCGTTCGGCGCCGCCGGCCGCGTAGAGGAGGAGGTCGCGGACGTTCCCGGCCTCCCAGCGGGCGTTGCCGATGAGGTGTCCGGCCTCGCGGACCTCCAACCGGGCCAGTTCCTCGACGTGTTGGTCGACGATGTCGGCGAAGCGGCGCAGGAGGCGGGCGCGGTCGGCCGGGGCGGTGGCCGCCCAGGCGGGCTGGGCGCGGACGGCGCGCGCGACGGCGGTGTCGATGTCCTCGGGGGTGGCGGCGGGGACGGTCGCGACGACCTCTTCGGTCGCCGGGTTCAGTACCTCGAGAGGTGGCTGGGACAACGGAGGGTCCTTACATGCGTTCGAAGGAGCGGCGCAGCTCCCAGTCGGTCACCGCGGCGTCGAAGGCGTCGGTCTCGACCCGGGCCATGTTGCGGTAGTGGGCGACGACCTCGTCCCCGAAGGCCGCCCGGGCGATGGGGCTGTGCTCCCACAGCTCGGCGGCCTCGCGCAGGGTGGTGGGGACGTGGTCGTACCCGGCGTCGTAGGCGTTGCCCGTACAGGGGTCGGGCAGGTCGAGTTCGTGCTCGATGCCGTACAGGCCCGCCGCGACGAGGCCCGCGACGGCGAGGTGCGGGTTGACGTCGCCGCCGGGGAGCCGGTTCTCGAAGCGGAGCGAGGGGCCGTGGCCGACGACGCGGAGGGCGCAGGTGCGGTTGTCGTGGCCCCAGGCGACGGCGGTCGGGGCGAAGGAGCCCGGCTGGAACCGCTTGTAGGAGTTGATGTGCGGGGCGTAGAGGAGGGAGAAGTCGCGCAGGGCGGCGAGCTGCCCGGCGAGGAAGCGGCGCATGACCTCAGACATTCCGTTCGGGCCCGCCATCACGCTCGTACCGTCCTCGTCGGTGAGCGAGAGATGGATGTGGCAGGAGTTGCCCTCGCGCTCGTTGTACTTCGCCATGAAGGTGAGCGAGACGCCTTCCTGCGCGGCGATCTCCTTGGCGCCCGTCTTGTAGATCGCGTGCTGGTCACAGGTGACGAGGGCTTCGTCGTAGCGGAAGGCGATCTCGTGCTGGCCGGGGTTGCACTCGCCCTTGGCGGACTCGACGGTGAGGCCCGCGCCCGCCATCTCGTTGCGGATGCGGCGCAGGAGGGGCTCGATGCGGCCGGTGCCGAGGACGGAGTAGTCGATGTTGTACTGGTTGGCCGGGGTCAGGCCGCGGTAGCCCGCGTCCCACGCCTGCTCGTAGGTGTCCTTGAAGACGATGAACTCCAGCTCGGTACCGGCCTGGGCGCGAAGCCCGTGCTCGGCGAGGCGCTCCAGCTGGCGGCGCAGGATCTGCCGGGGCGCGGCGACGACGGGCGAGCCGTCCTCCCAGGCGAGGTCGGCGATAAGCAGGGCGCTGCCGGGGTGCCAGGGGATGCGGCGCAGGGTGGTCGGGTCGGGGCGCATCGCGAAGTCCCCGTAGCCGCGGTCCCAGGACGACATGGCGTACCCGTCGACGGTGTTCATCTCGGCGTCGACGGCGAGCAGGTAGTTGCAGCCCTCGGTGCCGTGGTGCAGCACCTCGTCGAGGAAGAAGCGGGCGGCGAACCGCTTGCCCTGGAGCCGCCCCTGCATGTCGGGGAAGGCGAGGACCACGGTGTCGATCTCGCCGCCCGCGACGAGGGCGTGCAGCTCCTCCACGCCGAGCGGGGATGTGCGGTCTGCCACGGGAAGAACCTCCTTGGGGCCCGAGGGTCCCTCGGGTCGGCCGAGAGCCATAAGGTATGGCCACAGACCATTGATTGGGAAGGGGGCCGGTCCGTATGGCGCACACGGACGGCGAGGGCGGCCTCGGGACGGTGCTGCGCCCGGTCAGGGCGGGCAACGGGTTCGAGGAGGCCCTCGAACAGATACTCCAGGTCGTCCGGCTCGGCCTCGTCCCGGCCGGTGAACGACTGCCGTCGGAACGGGAGTTGGCGGACCGCCTCGGCATCAGCCGGGTCACCCTGCGCGAAGTCCTCAAGGTGTTGCAGGACCAGGGGCTCGTGGAGTCGCGGCGCGGCCGCTACGGCGGCACGTTCGTGCTCCCGCGCTCCGGCGCGGCGGGCGAGGACGAGCTGCGGCGCCGGATCAAGGGCGTCGACATCGAGGACGTCCTGCGCTTCCGTGAGGTCCTCGAAGTGGGCGCGGCCGGGCTGTGCGCGACGCACGCCCCGGACGACGAACGGGCCGCCCGCCTCCGCACGGCCCTCGCCGCCACCCACGACGCGCCGCTCACGGACTACCGCCGCCAGGACACCCTCCTCCACCTCACCCTCGCCGAACTGTGCGGCTCCCCCACCCTCGCCGCCCAGTACGCGGCGGTCCGCGCCACGCTGAACGACCTCCTGGACTGCATCCCCTTGCTCGTACGGAACCTGGAGCACTCCCAGCGCCAGCACACCTCCCTGGTCGAGGCGGTGCTCGCCGGGGACGCGGACGGCGCGCGGGAGACGATGCGCGAGCACTGCGGCGGCACGGCGGCACTGCTGCGCGGCTTCCTCACCTGAAAAGGTCCGCGCCCGCCCCATTGACCCGGCGGCGGAGTGTTCGCATGCTGAACGCCGCTGTCGCCCGCGCGACGATCTCGTACGCTGCGAGGCCGGCCGGGGCCGGGAAGGACCGCACCGCACGGAGTACGACCGAGGTTGGGGAGCACGGCACCATGGTGAGGCCGCTGATAGGCATCAGCACCTATCTGGAGAAGCAGACCCGGTGGGGTGTGTGGGAGCTGCCCGCGGCGCTGCTCCCGGTCGGCTACCCCCGGCTCGTGCAGGGTTCCGGCGGGCTCGCCACGATGCTGCCGCCCGACGATCCGGCCAGCGCCCCGTCCGTGGTGGCGCGGCTCGACGGCGTGATCGTCGCGGGCGGCCCCGACGTGGACCCCGGCCGCTACGGCGCCGAGCGCGACCCCCGTACGGGCCCCGCCGCGACGGAGCGGGACACCTGGGAACTCGCCCTGATCCGCGCCGCGATGACCTCCGGCACGCCGCTGCTCGGGGTCTGCCGGGGCATGCAGCTCCTGAACGTGGCGCTCGGCGGGACGCTGACACAGCACCTGGACGGCCATCTGAAGGAGGTCGGCACGTTCGGCCGCCACACGGTGACCCCGGTCCCCGGCACCCGCTACGGCGACCTGGTCCCGGAGCCGACGGACGTCCCGACCTACCACCACCAGGCCGTCGACCGGCTCGGCCGGGGCCTGGTCGCGTCGGCCCACGCACCGGACGGCACGATCGAGGCGGTGGAGCTGCCCGGCATGACGTGGGTGATGGGGGTGCAGTGGCATCCGGAGATGGGCGAGGACAGCCGGGTGACGGAGGGCCTGATCCGGGCGGCGTCGGCCCCGCACGGCTTCTGACAAGCGCCTGAGGTCCGGGGCCGCCGCGCCGCACGGCCCCCGCTCAGACGGCGGACGACCGCGTCAGCCCGAGCAGATCCCTGGCGGGCCCGACCGGAAGATGCCCCGAGGACCACACGGCCCGCAGATCCCGCGCCAGCCGCACCCCTTCGAGCGGAACCCGGACGAGCCGCCGAGCGGAGAGCTCCTCCCCCACCGCCAGCTCACTGAGCACGGACGGCCCGGCCCCGCTGACGGCGGCCGCCTTCACCGCGGTGGTCGAGGACAGCTCGATGAGCGGCCGGGCCAGCCCGCCGAGCGCGGCGTCGAGCACCTGCCGCGTCCCGGACCCCTCCTCCCGCAGGATGAGCGGCGTCGCGGCCAGCTCCTCCGCCGTGAGCGGCCGGCGCCGCCGGGCCCAGGGATGGCTGGGCGCGGCCACGACGATCAGGTGGTCATGCGCGATGACGGTGGCGTCGAGCCCCGCCGGAACCGACAGCCCCTCCACGAACCCGAGGTCCGCTTCGCCCGCGAGCAGCCGCTCGGCGACCGCCGCCGAGTTCCCGGCGAGCAGCGACACCGCCGTGTCGGGCCGTGCCGCCCGCAGCGCGATCAGCCAGCGCGGCAGCAGGTACTCGGCGATCGTCATGCTGGCGGCGACCCGCAGGCGCGAGTCCCGCCGGTCGCGCAGCGCCTGCGCCCCGGCGTCGAACTCCTCGGCCGCCTCCACGACGCGCCGCGCCCAGTCGGTGACCAGGGCGCCCGTCGCGGTGAGCCGGGACCCGCGCGGGGAACGGTCGACGAGGGCGAGGCCGAGCTGCCGCTCCATCGACCGGATGCGGCTGCTGGCGGCGGGCTGCGTGATGCCGAGCTCCCGCGCGGCGCCCCCGAGGCTGCCGAGCCGCGCCACGGCCAGCAGAAGCTCCAGAGCGCCGAGGTCGGGGACGCGGTGCGCGAGCATGCCCGGCGGCGGCTGCGTCGGCTCCGTGGACCCGCCGCGCCCCTTGCTGCTGCTCATAAAGGCAGCTTATGCCCTCATAGTGACAACGTCCCTGGTGGGGCCGGTACCCCCGCGCGACGGTGGACCTATGGTCACCGTCGCCCACCCCACCACCACCGCCCCGGCCATCCGCGCCGCCGCCGTCCGCCACCTGGGCCCGAACTGGTACGCCGCCGTCATGGGCACCGCCATCGTCGCGAACGCGGGCGCGACCCTGCCCCTGCGCGTCCCCGGCCTGCGGACGGCGTGCACGGCGGTCTGGGCGCTCTCCTTCGCGGCGCTCCTCGCCCTCCTGACCGCGCGGTCCCTGCACTGGACCCACCATCGCGACCAGGCGCGGGCGCACCTCCTGGACCCGGCGGCGGCCCCGTTCTACGGCTGCCTGTCGATGGCGCTGCTCGCGGTCGGTGGCGGCACGCTGCTCGTCGGGCAGGACTGGATCGGCCCCGGGGCGGCCCTGGCGATCGACACGGTGCTGTTCGTCGCGGGCACGCTGACCGGGCTGGCGGCGGCTGTGGCGGTCCCGTACCTGATGGTGGTGCGGCACCGCATCGAGCCGGGCCAGGCCTCACCCGTGTGGCTGCTCCCGGTGGTGGCGCCGATGGTGTCCGCGGCGCTCGGCCCCCTGCTCCTGCCCCACCTGCCGCCCGGCGCGTGGCAGCAGACCTTGCTCCTCGCCTGTTACGCGATGTTCGGCATGAGCCTGCTGGCGACGCTGGTGATGCTCCCCCTGATCTTCGCCCGCCTGGTGACGACGGGCCCGCTGCCCCTGGCCCTGACCCCGGCCCTCTTCCTGGTCCTCGGTCCGCTGGGCCAGTCCACGACGGCGGCGAACAAGTTCGCGGACGCGGCGGACGGCACCCTGCCCGCCCCCTACACCCACGGCTTCGAGGCGTTCGCGGTCCTGTACGGCGTACCGGTGACGGGCTTCGCCCTGCTGTGGCTGGCGCTGGCAGCGGCCTTGGTGGCGCGGGCGCGCCGCGGCGGCATGCGCTTCTCGATGACGTGGTGGGCGTTCACGTTCCCGGTCGGCACCTGCGTGACAGGAGCGGAGGGCCTGGCCACCCACACGGGCCTGCCGGTCTTCGACGTACTCGCCGTCGCGCTCTACGGGGTCCTGGTGGCGGCCTGGGCGGTGGCGGCGCTGCACACGGTACGAGGCGTGCTGAACGGCAGCCTGCTCGCGCCGCCCGCACCGGTACGGGCCTGACTCAGCGCCCGTACGCGACGCGCAGGCCGTCGGAGAGCACCCGCGCCGCCTCCCCGAGCGAAGGCCCGTACCAGGTGAGGTGGCGCCCGCTGACGAGCGCGGCCGGGGCGTCGAACGCCTCGGGCCCGTCATCGGCGGTGAACCGGTACGGCTCGTCGGGCAGCACCACGAGGTCCGCCCCGGCGGCCCGCAGCTCGTCGAGCGGAACCCGGGGATACCGCTCGGCGTGAGCGGCGTAGACGTTCTCGACGCCGAGCCTGGCGAGCAGGTCACCGGCGAAGGTGTCGCGCCCGAGCACCATCCAGGGCCGCCGCCAGATCGGCACGACGGCCCGCACCCGCCGCTCGTAGGGCACAGCCTCCGCCCAGGCGGTCTCGGCCTCGTCGAGCCAGCGCGGCCGCGAGGAGGCCCCGCAGGCGAGCAGAAGCCGCTCCAACTCCCGCCACGCGTCGGGCAGTTCCCGGACGACGGTGACGAGCACCTCGATCCCGGCGGCGCGCAGGGCGTCGAGGTCGGGTTCCCGGTTCTCCTCCTCGTTGGCGACGACGAGATCGGGCCGGAGCGCGACGATCGCGGCCACGTCCGGGTTCTTGGTGCCCCCGATCCGGGCCACGTCGAGCCCGGCGGGGTGCGTGCACCAGTCGGTGGCGCCGACCAGCGCACCCGGCAGCGTCACCGCGACGGCCTCCGTCAGCGACGGGACCAGGGACACGACACGCACGGCGGGCGGCTACTTCGGGCCGGGCTCGTCGACCGCGTCGATGTGCTCGGCGACCGCCACCACGAGGACCCGGGCCTCGGCGACGGTCGCGCGCCACCGGTGCCGTACGCCACCGGTGAGGTACAGCGTGTCGCCGCGCACGAGCCGGTAGGCGCGCCCCTCGGCCTCCACCTCGACGGCGCCCTCGGTGACGTGCATCAGGGCGTCGTTGCGGAGCTGGAACTCGCGGCCCGGATCGTGGTCGCCCACGAATTCCTGGGCGTGCATCTGGTGGTGCCCCCGCACGAGGGACCGTACGACGGGGTCCGTGCCGTCCTCAACGCTCGTGTCGTCCGCGCGCACGAGATCGACGGTGCGGGCGGGGTCGGCGGCGGCGAGGAGTTCGACGGCGGTGGTGCCGAGGGCGTCGGCGACCTTCTCCAGGGAGCGCCGGCTGGGCCTCGCCCGCTCGTTCTCCACCTGGCTGAGGAAGGGCACGGACAGGCCGCTGCGCTCGGCGACGGCGGAGAGCGTCAGCTCGAGCGTCCTGCGCCGACGCCGGACGGCCGCGCCCACGCGCAGTGACTCCTTGTGCTCGTCCATGGGTCCGCTCCCTCCCACCGCATTGCTCTGCTCGTTTGAATGCACCCTACGCATGTTCGTCCGAGGGTTTCATGCGAGCGCGGTAAGCGGTGGGTCACGATCAGGGCGTCCCGGGGTCACGGCACGCACGAGGGGTGGGTCCCCCCGCAGCCTCTGCTACGGCGGAACCCACCCCTTCGTTCACCCGCGGGCGGTCAGGAAGCGGTCATCCGCCTCTCGACGTCCTTGTGCGTCTCGAGCCACGCGGAGACGGCCTTCTCCTCCTGGCCCTGACCGCGCTTCTTGATCTCGGCCTCCAGGCTGCCCAGGTCGTCCTCGCTCATCCTGAAGTTCTTGAACCACTTCGTGAGCTGCGGGTACTTGCCGGGGAAGTCCTTGTTGGCGATGGTCCGGATCGTGTTGCCCTCACCGAACTTCTTCTTCGGATCGGCCAGCTTGGTGAGTGCGTACTCGCTGTACGCCCAGTGCGGTGACCAGAGCACGACGGCGACCGGCTTCTTCTTGGCGTACGCGCGCTTCAGCTCGGCCAGCATCGCGGGCGTGGAGCCGTCGACGACCTTGTACTCCTTGTCGAGGCCGTAGCCGGGGAGCACCTCCTTCTTGAGGAGGTTCATCTCGCCGGTGCCGGGCTCGATGCCGATGATCCGGCCGTCGAAGGTGTCGGCCTTGCCCTTGAGGTCGGCGAGGGACTTGACGTCCTTCACGTACGAGGGGACGGCGACCTCCAGGGAGGTCGGGCTGTACCAGCTCCCCAGGTCGACCAGCTTGTCCTTGCTCTTGTTCCAGTAGTTGCTCTGGGCGTACGGCAGCCAGGCGTCGAAGTTGACGTCGAGGTCACCGCTGGCGAGCCCGGTGTAGACCGGCCCCACGTCCATCTGCTTCAGGTTGAGCTTGTAGCCCTGCTTCTCCAGGACGTTCTTCCAGAGGTAGGTGACGGCGACGTCCTCGTCCCACGGGAACCACGCGACATTGACCGGGTCCTTGGAGTCGCTGCCGCTGCCCTTCTTCTCCACCGGGGCGAACGTGTCAACGGCGTCCGGGTTGGCCTTCAGCCACGCCTTGACGGCGTCCTGCTGCTTGCCCTTGCCCGCCTTGTTGATCTCGGCCTCAAGGCTGGTGAGCTGCTTCTCGCTCATCTTGAAGTCCTTGAGCCACTTGGCGACCTCGGGGTTCTCGTCACCGAAGCCCTTGCGGGCCAGCGAGTGGACACCGTCGCCCTTGCCCCAGACCCCCTTCGGGTCCTTGAGCTTCTTCAGCTTGTAGTCGTTGTACGCCCAGTGCGGCGACCAGAGCGGCACGACGATCGGCTTCTTCTTGGCGTACGCGCGCTTCAGCTCGGCCAGCATCGCCGGGGTGGAGCTGTCGACGACCTTGTACTCCTTGTCGAGGCCGTACGCCTTGAGCACCTTGCTCTTGAGCAGCGCGGTCTCACCGGCGCTCGCCTCGATACCGGTGATCTTCCCGCCGAACCGGGCGCCCTTGCCCTTGAGGTCGGCGAGGGAGTCGATGCCGTCCATGTAGGCGGGCACCGTCAGCTCCAGGGACGTCTCCTCGTACCAGGCGCCGAGGTCCTCCAGGTCCTTGCCGTACTTCTTCCAGTACTGCTCGTGCGTGGTCGGCAGCCAGGAGTCGGTCTCGAAGTCGACGCTGCCCTGGGCGAGCGAGGTGTAGAGGGGCCCGGCGTCGAACTGCTTGGCCTCGACCTCGAACCCACGCTGCTCCAGGATCTCCTTCCACAGATAGGTGGAAGCGACGCCCTCGTCCCACGGAATGTAACCAATGGTGAGCTTCTTGCCCTGCCCGACATTGGTCCCGTCGTCAGAGGCGCTGGTGGTGGAGGACCCACCGAAGATCCCCATGCCACCGGCGACGAGCGCGAGGACGACGACGCCCACGACGGCGACGACGGGCCGCGGCCGGTAGGACCAGATCTGCATGCCCTGCCTGGCGCGCAGCTTGGCGAGCGCACGGCGGCCGAGCGGGGAGACCTGCTGCCCGAGCGAGCTGGTCATACGGTCGAGGTAGATGGCCAGGATGACGATGGCGATGCCGGACTCGGCGCCCAGACCGACGTTGAGCTGGCCGATGGCCTCGTTGACGTCGGCACCGAGACCCTCGGTGCCGACCATGCCCGCGATGGCGGCCATGGACAGACCCAGCATGATGACCTGGTTGACACCGGCCATGATCGTCGGCAGCGCGAGCGGCAACTGCACCCGCAACAGGGTGTTGCCCGGCTTCGTACCGAACGCCTCGGCGGCCTCGACCAGCTCCTTGTCGACCTGGCGGATGCCCAGCTCGGTCATACGGACGCCCGGCGGCACCGCGAAGATGAGCGTGGCGACGATGCCGGCGGGAGCCCCGGACCCGAAGAACAGGATGGCCGGGATCAGATAGACCATCGCGGGCAGCGTCTGCATCAGGTCGAGCACGGGCCGGAACAGCCCGCTCACCCGGTTGGACCGGGCGGCCCAGATGCCGAGCGGCACACCGATGATCAGCGCGATGAGCGTGGAGACGAGCACCAGCGACAAGGTCTGCATGGCGTGGTCCCACAACTCGAGGTTGTCGATGAACCACAGACCGACGAAGGTCAGCACGGCCGCCAGGGTGCCGCGCAGCCAGAAGGCGATGACGGCGAAGATGCCGACGAGGAGCAGCGGCTCGGGCGCCTGGAGGACATCGGTGATGCCGGTGTAGACGCCGTCGAAGCAGGTCTTGAGGAAGTCGAAGAGCCAGGACATGTGGTTGAGCAGCCACTCGACCACGTCGTTGACCCAGTCACCGAAGGGAATCCTAGGCACCGGCGTTCACCTTCTCGACCGGACCGTCACCTTCGCCGCGCGGGGCGGCAACGGCGTCCCGCACCCCAGCGCTGTCACTGTTCTCGACGGACTTCATGGGCTCACCGAGCACGGCGAGCAGCCGCTCCCGGGGCACGACGCCCACCACGTCCCCGCCCTCGCCGATGACGGCGACGGGTATCTCACTGGTCGAGCAGGGCGTGAACAGCTCGATGATGGGTGTGTCCGCGGCGACCCGGGCCGGTGCGTCGGAAGCCCGGTACCCGTCCTGCGGGCCGGCCATGATGGCGCCCGCGGTCAGCACGCGCGACCGGTCGACGTCCTGCGTGAACGAAGCCACGTAGTCATCCGCCGGGGTGACCAGGATGTCCTCGGCGGTCCCGATCTGCACAATGCGCCCGTCGCGCATGACAGCGATACGGTCACCGAGCCGCATGGCCTCGTTCAGGTCATGGGTGATGAAGACAATGGTCTTCTTCAAGGTCTTCTGCAGATCGAGCAACTGATCCTGCATGTCGCGCCGGATCAGCGGGTCGAGCGCGCTGAACGACTCGTCCATCAGCAGCAGATCCGCGTCGGTCGCCAGCGCACGGGCCAGACCGACACGCTGCTGCATGCCGCCGGACAGCTCGTCGGGGAAGGACTTCTCCCACCCTTCGAGCCCCGCCAGACGCAGCGCCTCGGTGGCCCGCTTCTCGCGCTCCGCGCGTGCCACGCCCTGCACCTCGAGCCCGTAGGCCGCGTTCTCCAGGACGGAGCGGTGCGGGAAGAGGGCGAAGTGCTGGAAGACCATGCTGATCTTCTTGGACCGCACCTCGCGCAGCTCGCGCGGGGACAGTGCGGTGAGGTCGTCGCCGTCGAAGCGCACGTGTCCGGCCGTCGGCTCGAGGAGTCCGTTCAACATCCGCAGGAGGGTGGACTTACCGGATCCCGAAAGACCCATGACGACGAAGATCTGGCCGGGCTCGACCGTGAAGGACGCGTCGATCACGGCTGCCGTCGTACCGTCGGCGCGCAGTTCCTCACGGTCTGCTCCGCGGCGGAGTCTCTCCACCGCCTCATCGGGTCGTCTGCCGAACACCTTGTACAGGTCTTCGGCCTCAAGCCTGGACACATACACCTCTCGGGTCGAACCAAGACGGCCCGCCTCCCCCGCCGGCGGGCCGTGGTGCGGTACGGGGTCTGCCCGTGTCGTCCGGCTCGCCCATTCAATAGTTGAACGTGTGACCGGGTCCGCTCCGGGTCGGCGCCTGCCCGAACTTATGCACACCAAACAAAAAGGTGTCCCAGTTCACACACGGTAAGCAGAAATGGACTCACCCCACACGCACGGTCACTGTCAGTGCCGTACGGCATGATGCGCATCGTGACCCAGAAAACCCAGCGCTTGATGCTCCTGGACACCGCGTCCCTGTACTTCCGGGCCTACTTCGGGGTGCCGGACTCCGTGAAGGCCCCGGACGGCACCCCGGTGAACGCGGTGCGCGGGCTGCTCGACTTCATCACCCGCCTCGTCGGCGACCACCGCCCCACGGACCTGGTGGCGTGCATGGACGCGGACTGGCGCCCGCAGTGGCGCGTGGACCTCATCCCCTCCTACAAGGCGCACCGGGTGGCCGAGGAGAGGCCGTCCGGCACCCCGGACGAGGAGGAGGTCCCGGACACGCTCTCCCCGCAGGTGCCGATCATCGAGGCGGTCCTGGACGCGGTGGGCATCGCGCGCGTGGGCGTACCGGGTTACGAGGCGGACGACGTGATCGGCACGTACACCACACGGGCAACGATCCCGGTCGACATCGTCACGGGCGACAGAGACCTCTACCAGCTGATCAGCGACGAGAAGGAACGCCGCGTCCTGTACCCGCTCAAGGGAGTGGGAACTCTCCAGACGACGGACGAGACGTTCCTGCGCGAGAAGTACGGCGTGGACGGCCCCGGTTACGCGGACATGGCGACGCTGCGCGGCGACCCGAGCGACGGCCTGCCCGGGGTCCCCGGCATCGGCGAGAAGACAGCCGTCAAACTCCTCACCGAGTACGGCGACTTGGCCGGAATCATCGAAGCGGCGAACAACCCGACCTCCAAGCTCACCCCGACACAGCGCAAGCGCCTGACAGAGGCGAACGACTACCTGCGGGTGGCCCCGAAGGTAGTCAAGGTAGCCACGGACATCGCACTTCCCCCCACCCCCACCGCACTCCCACGACAACCGAAGGACCCCGAACTCCTCGACCACCTGGGGGCGCGCTGGGGCCTGGGCGGTTCTTTGCACCGCCTCCTCACCACCCTCTCCTGAAGTGCTAGCTTAGGTTTACCTAACCCACTTCGAGGGAGACCATCCATGGCCGAGCGTCCCGCACGCAAGCCCCGCAAGGTCCGCTCGGCGCAGGTCGTGCGCGCCGAGCGGCTGACACCGCACATGCAGCGAGTGGTACTGGGCGGCGAGGGCCTGGCGGACTTCCCGGACCTCGAACACACGGACCACTACGTCAAGTTGCTCTTCCCGCCCGCCGGAGCGGCCTACCCGGAACCGCTCGACATCGAGCGCATCCGCGAGGAACTGCCCCGCGAGCAGTGGCCCGTGACCCGCACCTACACGGTCCGCGCCTGGGACCCCACGGCCCGCGAACTGACCCTCGACTTCGTGATCCACGGCGACGAGGGCCTGGCCGGCCCGTGGGCGGCGAACGTACGACCCGGCGAGACGATCCACTTCATGGGCCCGGGCGGCGCCTACGCCCCCGACGCCGACGCGGACTGGCACCTCCTCGCCGGCGACGAGAGCGCGCTGCCCGCGGTGGCCGCGGCGCTGGAGGCGCTCCCCGACGATGCCAAGGCGCACGTCTTCCTCGAGATCGAGAACGCCGAGGAGGAGCAGAAGATCGACACCCAGGCGCAGATCACCTGGCTCCACCGCGAGGGCCGCCCGGTGGGCCAGGCCCTGATCAAGGCGGTCACCGAGCTCGACTTCCCCGACGGCAGGGTGCACGCCTTCGTCCACGGCGAGGCGGGCTTCGTGAAGGAACTCCGCCGCCACCTCCGCATCGACCGCCAGATCCCACGCGAGGACCTGTCCATCTCCGGTTACTGGCGACTCGGCCACAACGAGGACGGCTGGCAGGCCTCGAAGCGCGACTGGAACGCCCAGGTAGAGGCAGAACAGGAAACACCACAGCCCTGACGACACTCAGCCGCGTACGGGACGGGGGCGGGTCGGGGCATGTGCCGCGCGGGGCAGTGCGTGCGGCAGCAGAGCCGGGACCCCACCGGCGGGCAGGCGCGTACGAGACGGGAGGGGGCGGTCGGGGTATGTGCGCGCGCAGCACTCGCGCACGTGGTGAGAGCAGCCAACGCAACCGGCGATGCCAGCAAGATGGCGAGCACGGACATGCCCCGGGCGCCCCCGTACCCACCCCGACACCTGTCGGATCGAAAGGGAAAGCCGCCAAGACGGCCCCGGACGGCCACCCTCCCTTCCCTGCGTACGCTGACCCCGAGATGAGACACCGCAGGCGCACACCGCTCTCCCCGCTCCCCCAACGCAACGGCATCGACGCGGTCCGCGTACGACTGCCCCAAACAGCCGAGTGGGACACGGTGCGCAGCCACCTGCTCACCCGCCTGGCAGCCGCAGGCCCCGCCACCATCGACGCCCTGATCGAGAAGGGCGGAATCGTGACGGAGGACGGCACCCCGATCACGGCGACCACCCCCTTCAAGCCCGGCGCCCACATCTGGTTCCACAGGGAGATGCCCCCAGAACCCCCCGTCCCCTTCCCGCTCAAGACCATCTACCGCGACGCCCACATCCTCATCGCGGACAAGCCACACTTCCTGGCGACAACCCCCCGCGGCAGCCACGTCACGGAAACGGCCCTGGCCCGCCTCCGCAGAGAGACGGGCCTGGAGACCCTGAGCCCGGCCCACCGCCTGGACAGACTGACCGCGGGCCTCGTGCTGTTCGTCGTACGCCCCGAGGACAGAGGCAGATATCAGACCCTGTTCCGGGACCGAAAGGTGACAAAGGAGTACGAGGCGGTGGCGCGGCACGCACCGAACCACCGCACCCCCCGCACCCCCCTGACGATCCGCAGCAGGATCGAGAAACACAGAGGAACACTCACCGCCCAGGAGATCCCCCACAGCGAACCGAACGCGGAAACGACCATCACCCTGGCCTCCACCAAGGGCCCCCTCGCGCTCTACCGCCTCACTCCCCACACAGGCCGAACCCACCAGCTACGCGTCCACATGAACTCCCTCGGCACCCCGATCCTGGGCGACCCCCTCTACCCCCACATCACCGCCCCCACCGCCCCGGACGACTACCGCAGACCCCTCCAACTCCTGGCCCGCACCCTGGAGTTCAGGGATCCGCTGACGAACCAGGAGCACCGGTTCGTCAGCGACCGAACGCTGGGGGCCTGGGAGTCGTACGAGACCTGGGCTCAGTAACCGCGCCACCACCGAAGGAACCGCTGCCAGGCCCCGGCCCCACCGCGTTCGGCACCGTCGGGAGCCACCACCGGCGGAATCATGATCGGATCGGAGACAGGCGCGGCAGGAACAACCGGCTCACCCGCACCGGCGGACGACACCGACCACTCGGGCCGCGGCGGCGGCACCATGCTCGGCCGGGCGACGACATCCTGCTGCGCCCGGGGCGTGAACGACACGGGCAGTGACACGAGGTGCTGCGACAGGATGGTGGACCGCCACTGCAACTGGTCCTCGTCGACCGACAGTTCGGCATCGGGCAGCCGCATGAGGAACGCGTCGACCCCGATGTCGGCGATGGCGCGCCCGATGTCCTGCCCGGGGCACTCGTGGGGCCCGCCCCCGAAGGCGAGGTGCGACCGGTTGCCCTGCATGTGCTGGGTCGGATCGGGCCGCACGGCGGGATCGACGTTGCCGGGCGCGATGCCGAAGATGAGCGCGTCACCGGCGCGCACGTGCTGCCCACCGAGCTCGGTGTCGACCTTGGCGTAGTAGGCGACCATGGCGCTGAAGGGCGGCTCGTCCCAGAGGGACTGCTCGACGGCTTCGGGGACGGTCATCTGTCCGCCGTTGAGCTGGGCGCGGAAGCGCGGGTCGGTGAGTACGGTCCGCAGCACGTTGGCGATGAGGTTCGCGGTCGCCTCGTACGCGGCGATGAGGACGAGCCGCAGGTTCTGGCCGACCTCGTCGTCGCTGAGGGCGGCGGGCGCGGTGACGAGGCGGCTGATGAAGTCGTCCTCGGGGGCGGCCCGGCGGCGGAGGGTGAGCTCCATGAGGATGCCCATGATGTATTCGTTGCTGGCGATGGCCGTCTCGGTGCCCTTGATCATGTCGCGGGCGGCCTGGACGAACCGCTCGCTGTAGGCCTCGGAGGCGCCGAAGACGTCGAGCATGGCCATCATCGGCAGATGCTCGGCGTACTCGCTGACGATGTCGCAGGAGCCGCGCTCGCAGAACCGGTTGATGATCTCCTGGCAGGCCTTGTTGATGGCGCGGCGCAGGCTGCGGTGGTCGATGATCTCCAGGGCGTAGGTGACGGCGCCGCGCAGCCGCAGATGCTCGGCGCCCTCGGCCATGGAGCAGATGGGCTGCCAGCTGAAGACGGGTGCGAGGGGGTGGGTGGGTTTGACGGTGCCGTTCTTCAGGGCGGTCCAGTTGCGGGCGTCCCGGTTGTACTGGGAGGTGGTGCGGACCATGTGCAGGTTCTCGCTGTGCCCGAGGACGGCCCAGACGCGCACGTCGTCGTGGATGAGCGCGGGGGCGACGGAGCCGTGTTCGGCGCGGAGCTTCTCGTAGACGGCGGGCAGATCGGCCTCGGCCTCGGGCCCGTAGAGCCGACGGGCCCCGTCAGGCCCGAGGGCGTGGGCGGGACAGCCAGGCGGCGGCCCGCCCAGGGGATCCTGCAACGGATCGAACCCGAAGGAGCCCTGCGCGGAGGAGGAGGAAGACGGAGAGGAAGAGGGAGACGTCACAGTGATCGCTCCGGTCGAATGACGAACGACGGGTGGGCAAGGGGCAAAGCCCCGAGCCGAGGAAAACGTCGCGGGGCGGGGGCGGAGTCGGAGGCAGAACGGAGTGGGAACCGGGGACGGAGGCGGGACGGAGGCGGAGTCGGGACAGAGTCGGAGGCGAAGACGGGACGGAGTCGGAGGCGAAGTCGGCGGCGGGACGAGGTCAGAGGGGAAGTCGGAGCCAACGGCGGAGTCGGAGGCGGGAACGGAGCCGGGACGGAGCCGGGACGGAGCCGGGACGGATGCGAGGACGGAGTCGGAACCGGGACGGAGTCGGAGCCGGGACGGAGTCGGAGCCGGGACGGAGTCAGAGGCGGGACGGCGTCGGAGCCGGGGACGGAGTCAGAGCCGGAGTCGGAGGCGAAGTCAAAGCCAGCGGCGAAGTCGGAGGCAAGAACAGAGTCGGAGTCGGGACGGAGTCGGAGGCGGCGGTGGGACGGAGTCGGCGGCGAAGTCGGAGCCAACGGCGGAGTCGGACCCGGGAGGGAGTCGGAGGCGAGGACGGAGTCGGGGCCGGCGGCGGAGTCGGAGCTAGCGGCGGCGGAGTCAGAGTCGGAGCCGGCAGCGGAGTCACAGCCAGCGGCGGACAGGATCAGACCCGTTGCAGCGCCATCTCGTGCAGATACCGCATGAGGGTCAGAAGAACGTCACGACTGGACGCCCGCCGCCGCGCATCGCATTCGATGATCGGTACGTGCGGATCGAGGTCGAGGGCGACGCGCAGCTCGTCGACGGGGTAGTTGGGCCCGTCGGGGAACGCGTTGTTGGCGATGACGAAGGGAACGCCGCGCTCCTCGAGCCGCCCGATGACATCGAAGCTGACTTCGAGACGCCGGGTGTCGATAAGGACGACGGCGCCGAGCGCGCCCTCGAACAGCCCGTTCCACAGGAACCAGAACCGCTCCTGGCCGGGGGTGCCGAAGAGGTAGAGGACAAGCTCCTCGGTGATGCTGATCCGGCCGAAGTCCATGGCCACGGTGGTCGCGGTCTTCGACTCGGAACCGTAGTTGTCGTCGACGCCGATCCCGGCCTGCGTCATGGTCTCTTCGGTGGTGAGCGGGCGGATCTCGCTGACGGAGCCGACCATGGTGGTCTTGCCGACGCCGAACCCGCCCACGATGACGATCTTCACGGCGGAGGTGACGGTGTCGGGCATCCGGTCCTCGGCGCGCGGGCCGGGGATGTGCAGGCCCCCGGTGGTCAGGTCCGCCGCGCCGACGGGGTCAGAGCTTCTGTAGTCCATGCATCACCGCTTCGAGGAGGGAACGGTCCGCGACGTTGCTCCGGATGACCGGGGCGCGGGAGTGGACCAGTTCGGCCGCGAGGAGCTCACCGAGCAACACGGTGACCACGCTGAAGGGCAGATTGAGGTAGGCCGAGATCTCGGCCGTGGACAGCGGCGTCCGGCACATGCGCAGGACGGCCGTCTGTTCGGGGGGCGCGGTGGCGGGCGGGTCGGCGCGCGCCACGATGAGGGTGACGAGGTCGAGCGTCGCCCGGTCGGTGCCGTCGGTACCGCCGGTGATCACGTAGAGCCGCTCGGGGTCCCTGGCGTCCTTGGGCCCTTTGGGGTCCCTGGGGCCGCGCGAGGGGTCCTCGGTGTCCTTGGCGAACCGGCGCTCGCGTTTGGGCGGCGGTCCTTCGTCGCGGAAGGGGGGTTCCAGGGAGCGCGGAGTCATACCGTCTGGCCGTTGCGTCGGGGCGGGCTGGTGAGGTGGGCGCCGATGCGGATGACGAGGTCGCGCATCTGGTGGCTGACGAGGCCGGCGTCGACGTAGGGGTCGGCGAGGACGGCGAGGTAGGCGCCCTTGCCCGCGGCCATGAGGTAGAAGAAGCCGCCGTCGACCTCGATGATGACCATGTTCATCTTGCCGTTGCTCTCCGGGATCTCGGAGGCGACGGCGGAGGCGAGGGACTGCAGGCCCGCGCAGGCGGCTGCGATGCGGTCGGCGCCGTCGGGGTCGCCGCCGTGGCGGGCGATGCGCAGGCCGTCCGCGGAGAGCACCACGACCTGGCGCACGTTGGGCACGCCGTCGGCGAGCTCCTTGAGCATCCAGTCGAAGTTGGCGCGTTGCTGGATCACTGGTGGTCTCCCTCGTCGACCTGCTGGGTGTGCGCGTCGGGTGTACCGGGCGCGCCGGGCGCGCCAGGTTCATCGGGTTTGAGCCCGTTCATGAACGCCTCGACCCAGAGCCCGGGTTCGGGCTGCGGCCGCTCGTCGGCGTCCGGCTCCGGGTACGCGCCGGACGGCCCGGCGGCGCCCGGGTGGTGGTGGTCGGAGGCGGGGGCGGGCCCGGAGAGGTCCGGGTGGCGCGGGGTCACGATGATCTGCGCGTCGACGATCTTCGTGTCGACCTTCCTGCGGCGCTGCGGGAGCCCGTTGGGACGCCATTCGGTGACCACGGGTACGTCGTCCTCCATCGCGGGCACGACGGGGGCGGAGTGACGCGGTCCCGTCGTGGGGCGCCGCGTCTTCTTCAGCCGCGGCTCTTCCTTGATCGGTACGCCGTTGTGGTCGACGCGCGGTACGGCGGAGGCGCCGATGCCGTGCGCGAGGCCGGGCGCGGGACCGGTGCTCATCATGTCGCGCGGGACGACGAGGACGGCCCGGACGCCGCCGTAGGCGGACTGGCGCAGGGAGATGTCCATGTTGTACATCGCGCAGAGCCGGCCGACGATGGCGAGGCCGAGGCGCGGGTTCTCGCCGAGGTCGTTGAGGTCGATGCCCTGCTTGGCCCGGTCGAGCATGCGCTCGGCCTTGAGGCGCTGCTCCTCGCTGAGGCTGACGCCGCCGTCCTCGATCTCGATGGCGATGCCGGTCTGCACCTCGACGGCGGTGACGTGCACCTTGGTCTGCGGCGGCGAGTAGCGGGTGGCGTTGTCGAGGAGTTCGGCGCAGGCGTGGATGAGGGGTTCGACGGAGACGCCTCTGATGGCCACGTCGCAGATGGCGTGCAGGTCGATGCGCGGGTATTCGAGGATGCGGGACATGGCGCCGCGCAGCACGCTGTAGAGGCGGACGGGCTGGGGCCACTGGCGGCCGGGGCGGGCGTTGCCGAGGACGGTGACGGAGTCGGCGAGGCGGCCGATCAGGGCGGTGCCGTGGTCGATGCGCAGGAGGTCGTCGAAGACCTCGGGGTTGCGGCCGTGGTCCTCCTCCATCTCGCGGAGTTCCTGGGCCTGCTTGTGGACGATGGCCTGGACGCGGCGGGCGATGGAGACGAAGGCGCGCTGTGCGGCGTCGCGCATCGACTCCTCGAGGTCGATCTCCTTGAGGGCCATGCGCAGCAGTTCGCGTTCGCCCGCGGTGGCGTCCCGGAAGGCGGGGTCGGAGTCGCAGGTGTTGCGGACGGCGTCCTTGGCGTTGTCGCCGGTGTGCATGCGGTACAGGGCGGCCGGCAGGGCTTCCTTGGCGATGCGCAGCGTGCGCCGCTCCTTGGCCTCGAGCTGTGCCTCCAGGTCGGCTACGTGGCGCGTGTACTGGGCGCGCACTCCTTTGAGGAGGCGGCCGCGCCGGACGGTCTCGGCCGCGACGGCGATGACCAGGAGCGTGCCGAGCGTGCCGCACAGGGCGACGGCGAGGCGGGCGGGCTGCGTGACCAGGCCGACGGCCGCTCCCGTGGCGGCGGCCATGACCATGGCGGGGAGCAGGAGCACGCGTGTGTAGGGGATGTCTTGGCCACCGGGAGGCGATTGAACACTCACCATGTATGCCCTCTGAACAGTCGGATCGGGGAAATGACGCGGAAGTGGGGGTGTGTTCCAGGGGATCTGGGAATGATCCGCGCATAGGGGAACAAACGCCCGAATACATCTCAACTCGGTGCGCTGCGGGCGAGCTTAGTCCGACCGGATCAACGCTAAGTCATATTCAGCAAGCCTCTGCACCGACGCCCGCGGCGGGCATACACTCGCTCCCATTTGCACGCTGGGCATCGATTCGCACACATGGAGTAAGGGCGTCCCGTAGCCGAACGCGCGTACCTCCGGGCGTGCGAAAGGGCCCGGGACACAGGGTCCCGGGCCCTTTTCCGACCGGCCTGTCGGAGCCTCAGCCGACGGACGAGTAGGCCACGACTCCCCGCAACAGTCCGTCCACCGCCTTGCGCGCATTGCGCGCCACGGTCGACGACCCGTCGCTCGGAGCCGCCGCGGCGATCTGCCCGAGCACGTCGATGACCTGCTTGCACCAGCGGACGAAGTCACCGGCCGGCATCTCCGCCTCGCGCAGCACCTCGTCGAGCCCCTTGCCGGAGGCCCACTGGTACGCGGCCCAGGCGAAGCCGAGATCGGGCTCGCGCTGCCCGACGCCCTCGGCCTGGTTGATCCGGAACTCCTCCTCCAGGGCGTCGAGCCGCCCCCAGATCCGCACCATCTCGCCGAGCGCGGCCTTCGCCTTGCCGGAGGGCACCTTGGGCGCGAGCGCGTCGTCGGAGACCCGCGCCTCGAACACCAACGCCGAGACGCACGCGGCGAGTTCGGCCGGGTTCAGGCCCTCCCAGACGCCGTCGCGCAGGCACTCGCTCGCGAGCAGGTCCAACTCGCCGTAGAGCCGCGCGAGCCGCTTGCCGTGCTCGGTGACCTCGTCGCCGCGCAGGTAGTCCATCTCGGTGAGCAGCTTCACGATGCGGTCGAAGGTGCGGGCGATGGTGTTGGTCCGGCCCTCGATGCGCCGCTCCAGCTGTGCGGTGTCGCGGCGCAGCCGGTGGTAGCGCTCGGCCCAGCGCGCGTGGTCCTCGCGGTCGGCGCAGCCGTGGCAGGGGTGGGCCCGCAACTCGGCGCGCAGCCGGGAGATCTGGCGGTCGTCGGCGGCCGGGGCGCGGCCCTTCCGGTGCCGCTCGGGCACGATGTGCCCGGCCTTGGTGCGCAGCGCGGAGGCCAGGTCGCGCCGGGACTGCGGCGAGCGCGCGTTGAACGACTTCGGGATGCGCATGCGCTCAAGCACCTCGACGGGTACCGGGAAGTCGATCGAGGCGAGCCGCTTGACCTGCCGCTCGGCGGTGAGCACCAGCGGGCGCGGCCCGTCGTGGTGCTCGAAGCCGCGGTGCCCGTTCGACCGCCCGGCGGGAAGCCCGGGGTCGAGGACGAGGGCGAGGCCCGCGAACTTGCCCGTCGGCACGTGGATGACGTCGCCCGGCTTGAGCTTCTCCAGGGCGGCCGCCGCCTGCGCGCGGCGCTGGGCCGCGCCCTGCTTGGCCAGCTCGGTCTCGCGGTCCTTGAGTTCGCGGCGCAGCCGCGCGTACTCGTCGAAGTCGCCGAGGTGGCAGGTCATGGACTCCTTGTAACCCTCGAGACCCTCCTCGTTGCGCTGCACCTGGCGGGAGATGCCGACCACCGACTTGTCGGCCTGGAACTGCGCGAACGACGTCTCCAGAAGCTCGCGCGAGCGGTGCCGGCCGAACTGCTCGACCAGGTTCACCGCCATGTTGTACGACGGCTTGAAGCTGGACTTCAGCGGATACGTGCGGGTGCCCGCGAGCCCGGCGAGGTGCTCGGGGCTGAAGCCGCGCTGCCACAGGACGACGGCGTGGCCCTCGACGTCGATGCCGCGCCGCCCCGCGCGCCCGGTCAACTGCGTGTACTCACCGGGCGTGATGTCGGCGTGCTGCTCGCCGTTCCACTTCACCAGCTTTTCGAGGACCACCGAGCGGGCGGGCATGTTGATGCCGAGCGCGAGCGTCTCCGTGGCGAAGACGGCCTTCACCAGGCCGCGTACGAACAGCTCCTCGACGACCTCCTTGAAGGTCGGCAGCATGCCCGCGTGGTGGGCGGCGATGCCGCGCTCCAGCCCTTCCAGCCACTCGTAGTAGCCGAGGACGTGCAGGTCCTCGTCGGGGATCGCGGCCGTGCGCGCCTCGACGATCTCGCGGACCTCGGCCCGCGCCTCCTCGTCGTTCAGCCGCAACCCCGCGAACAGGCACTGCTGGACCGCGGCCTCGCAGGCGGCGCGGCTGAAGATGAAGGTGATGGCGGGCAGCAGCCCCGCCGCGTCGAGCCGGTCGATGACCTCCGGGCGGCCCGGCGTCCAGATCCGGGAGCGCTGGCGCCGCTCGCGCTCGCGGTCGGCCTCGCGCATGGCGCGCCCGCGCCGCCGGTCCTGGTAGGAGGGGCGGCTGGCCTCCATCCGCGCCATCCGCGTGAGGTCGGGGTTGACCGCCTTCTTGCTGCCCTCGCCCTCCTCGAAGAGGTCGTACATCCGGCGCCCGGCGAGCACGTGCTGGAACAGCGGCACCGGCCGGTGCTCGGAGACGATCACCTCGGTGTCGCCGCGCACGGTGTCGAGCCAGTCGCCGAACTCCTCCGCGTTCGACACCGTCGCCGACAGGGAGACGAGCGTCACGGACTCCTGGAGGTGGATGATCACCTCTTCCCAGACGGCGCCGCGGAAGCGGTCGGAGAGGTAGTGCACCTCGTCCATGACCACATAGCCGAGGTTGACCAGGGACTGGGAGCCCGCGTACAGCATGTTGCGCAGCACCTCGGTGGTCATCACGACCACGGGCGCGTCACTGTTCACGCTGTTGTCGCCGGTGAGCAGGCCGACCTTGTCGGCGCCGTAGCGCTTGGCGAGGTCCTGGTACTTCTGGTTCGACAGCGCCTTGATGGGCGTCGTGTAGAAGCACTTCTTGCCCTGCTGCAGGGCGAGGTGGACGGCGAACTCGCCGACGATCGTCTTGCCCGAGCCGGTGGGTGCGGCGACCAGGACGCCCTTGCCCGCCTCGAGCGCCTGGCAGGCCTCGATCTGGAAGGGGTCGAGGCCGAAGTCGTACATCTCGCGGAAGGATGCGAGCGCGGTGGCCTGCTCGGCGGCCCGTCGACGGGCTGCCGCATACCGCTCGGCCGGTGAGAGGTCCTCTGTCATCGTGCTTTCGAGCCTACCGGCCCCCGCTGACAACGGACGATCATTATCCGGTAGGACGTTCTCCGGTGAGGACGCGCACGGCCCCCGGCACGCACTCCGCCACCAGCGGCAACGGCCCGACCGCCTCCCCGTCGGCGTACCCGGTGACGCCCGCGCCCGCGTCGGCGGCCAGCTCCACCCGCGCGGCCCGGTAGGTGCTGACCACGGGGTGGCTCAGATGCGTCCCCTGGTAGACGCGCGGGAAGACCCGCAGCAGCGTCGTACGGGAGCAGGCGCCGACCACGGTGACGTCGAGGAGGCCGTCGCCCATGTCGGCGTCGGCGCATATCTTCATGCCGCCGCCGTAGGAGGTGCCGTTGCCGACGGCGACGAGGGTGGCGGCGATCTCGCGCACGGAGCCGTCGTCGAGCGTGAGGCGGAACGGCACCGGTTCGAACGCGGCCAGCTCCGCCACGATCGCCACGTCGTACTTGAAGCGGCCGAGGGGCAGCCGCATCCGGTTGCCCCGGTCGTTGACCCGGGAGTCGAAGCCGGAGGCGAGCACGGTGCCGAACCAGTGGCCGCCGATCCGTCCGAGGTCGACGGCGCGGACCAGCCCGCCCTTGAGGGAGTCGGCGACGAGCGCGCCCGCGGCGGCGGGGGCACGGACGGGCAGGCCGAGGGAGCGCGCGAAGTCGTTGCCGGTGCCGACGGCGACCACGCCCAGCGGGGTGTCCGTACCGGCGACGGCCTGGAGGGCGAGGTTCACGAGACCGTCACCGCCGACGGCGACCAGGGCGCCGGTGCCCTCGGCCACGGCGGCACGCGCGCGGAGCGACGCGTCGTCGGCGTCCTCGCCGGTGACGGTGCGCACGGAGAAGCCGGCCGCCCGCAACGCCGAAGCGGCCGGCTGCGCGGCGCCCGCGCCCCGGCCGCGTCCCGCGGTGGGATTGACGAAGAGGGTGATCTCGCTGGTCACGGCCGGACCCTAACAACCGTCCGGCCGCGCTCAGGGGTTGCCTCAGGTCACATCGTCGTAACCGTTGATCCGGTCGGTGTCGCCCTTGGACTGCTCGGGCAGCGACCTGCTCGCCGAGACGGTCTCGACCTCGCCGATGTCCTCGGGCGTCAGGTCGAGCTCGGAGGCCTCGTCGTCGCCGGGCCCGGCCGCCTCCCGCAGGCGCTTGCGGCGGTCGTTGAGGAGGGAGAAGGCGGTCGCCGCGAAGTACAGGACCCAGATCGGACCGGCCAGGGCGATCATCGTCAGCGGGTCGGTGCTGGGCGTCGCCACCGCGGCGAACACGGTGATGCCCATGATCATGCCGCGCCACCAGCCGAGCATCCGCTTGCCGGTGATCACGCCCGTGAGGTTGAGCATGACCAGGAGCAGCGGCAGCTCGAAGGAGAGGCCGAAGACGATCACCATGCGGGTGATCAGGTCGAGCAGGTCGTCCAGCGGCAACTGGTTGTCGATGTTGGCCGGGGAGAAGTCGAGCAGCACACGCGCCATGGTCGGCAGCGTCTTGTACGCGAAGAAGGCGCCGCCGAGGAAGAGCGGCACGCCGGTCGCCACGAAGCCGGTGGCGTACTTCTTCTCGTGCCTGTGCAGGCCGGGGGCGACGAAGCCCCACAACTGGTAGAGCCAGATCGGCGAGGCGCCGATGACGCCGGCCATCAGCGACACCTTCAGGGCGAGCGTGAAGGGCGTGATCAGGCCGTTGAGCACGATGCGGGCGCACTGCTCGTTGGCGTCCTTGTTCTCGGCGGCCTTGGCCGTCAGCTCCGAGAAGGTCTTGTCGCAGCCTACGGAGTCGAGGACCGGGTTCGTGAAGAACTCGATGATGTCCTTGTAGTAGAAGGCGGCGACGATCGTCACGACGAGGATGGCCAGGACGGCCTTCCCGAGCCGGTTGCGAAGCTCACGCAGGTGCTCCGCGAGCGGCATCCGCCCCTCGGGGTCCTTCTCCTGCTTGCGGGCAGACTTGAGCAACCCACGTCCTCATCTCGTGCGACAGGCCGCCGTCACTGGGGCGGCCTTCGATCAGCTCTTGATCAGCTCTGCGTCGTGTGGTTGGTCGGCTCGGACACGGGGCGCGAGCTGCTCACGTCGCCCGGGGCGGCCTGGATGGTGCGCGGGGCCGGCGGCTGCTCGTCCTTCTTCGGCGGGTCCGAGGGAGCGGCCTCCTTGTTGCCACCCTCACTCTTCATGGCCTTGGCCTCGCTCTTGAGGATGCGGGCCGACTTGCCGAGCGAGCGCGCCATGTCCGGGAGCTTCTTCGCGCCGAACAGGAGGAGGATGACCACGAGCAGGATGATCAACTCGGGGGCGCCGATCTTTCCACCGAACATATGCGTTTACCTTCTCACTGAGGCGGCAGGGGCGGGACTGCCGGTACCGATCGGACTTCGGACTGGTGTCCGACCACCGTGTGCTGGCAGCGATCGTATCCCGTGGGGGTGAACACGGGGCAATCCCCGTGCGTACTCCCGGTGCGGCCCGCGCCTCGCTTTCAGGCCGCCTGAACGAGCGTACCCGCCCTCCCCGCGCGCCGGACAGGCCACGACGGTAAAGCGCTTTCCATCCCGTACCGGGACGGGAGGTCACGCTCAGACGGCCTCGCCACCGGCCTTCGCCACGCTCACCGCGGCCCGCTCCAGCTCCTCGGCCGCGCGGTTGATCTGCCGCGTCGTGTCGGCGACCTGCCGCCCGAGGCGCTGCGCCTCGACGAACACCTTGATCGCGAAGACGGCCAGCACGGCAAGTCCCACGAACCCCAACGCCACGGCCAGCATCGCCCAGAACATGCGCCGAGCCTAGACGGTCTGGTGGAGGCGGAGCGTGCGCACCCCGCCGCCGGTGAGGAGTTCGACGATGCGCTCGCCCGCGGGCTTGCGCACCGAGGTGTCGCACTCGGGGCAGGTGAACGAGTAGAAGGTGGTGCGGCGGCTCGCGCCGATGGCGAGGCGGATGGCGGTCGCGGCCAGTTCGAAGCGGGCCCGGCAGTCCGGGCAGGCGGCCTTGAAGACGACGGGCACCGGGGCGGCGACCGTTGCGGACATAGTGGCGATATCAGTGAAACCGGCCACACCGGTCATTCCGTTGTCCACTTCACACCTTTCATCCGTTCTGCCCCCTGGACCGCCGGGGGTCGAGCCGTCCGGGACCGGGCCCGGCGCCTTCACGCGACCCCGTCGTACGCGGCCTCGTCGTACGCCGCGAGCGCCTGCCGCGCCGCGTCCCGCGCGCTCACCGCGAGTTCGGCGGGGGCCACGATGTGCCCGTCCCGGCCGAGCCGCAGCGCGAGCCGCCGCAGCGAGGACGGGTCCGGGGTGCGCAGCGTGATCCGCAGCCCGCCGTCCGGCAGCTCCTCGGCGCTGTCGTGCGGGTAGTACTCCGCGACCCAGCGCCCGCCGGGTCCGACCTCGACGATCACCTCCGGGTCCTCGGCGGCGGGCTGCACGAGCCCCTCCGACAGGTCCCGCAGCTCGACCTCGGGCGGCGCCGACGCCTCGTCGAGGATCCGGATCTCCGCGACCCGGTCGAGGCGGAACGTGCGCCGCGCCTCCGACCTGCGGCACCACGCCTCCACATACGTATGACCGACGCTGACCAGACGGATCGGGTCGATCTCCCGCTCCGTGACCTCGTCACGCGCGGGCGAGTAGTAGCGGATCCACAGCCTGCGCCGCTCCGAGATCGCGCGGTCCACGTCGGCGAAGACACCGCCCTCCGACTCGAACGTGACGTTCAGCCGGGCGCTGGCGCTCGCCACCTCGCCCGCCGCCGCCTCCAGCTTCGCGGTCGCGCGCAGCAGGGCGAGCCGGTCGCTCTCGCGCAGCCCCGGCAGGGTGGCCACCGCGCGGGCCGCCACGAGCAGCGCGGTCGCCTCGTCGGCGGAGATCCGCAGCGGCTCGGCCACGTCGTCCGCGTTGTGCCACCAGATGCGGTCGCCGTCGGTGTCGATGTCGAGGAGGTCGCCGCCGCGGAAGCTCGTCCCGCACAACGGCAGCACGTCCAGGTCGGAGATCAGTTCGTCCTCGGTGATGCCGAAGGCCCGCGCGACGTCCTCCACGCGAGCGCCCGGGCGCTCCCGCAGATACGTCACCAGGGACAGCATCCGCCGGGTCTGGTCGATGGCGTTGGAAGCCATACCTCTACGTTCTCCCCCTCAGCCCTTGGCCACGGCGCGCAGCCGGTCCACCACGTCGGCCCGCAGCTCGGCCGGTTCCAGGACGACCACGTCGGGCCCGAACTCCACGAGCCAGGCGTCGAGCCCGTGCCCGTACGGGATCTCCAACTCGTCCCAGCCGTCCCCCAGTTCCCGCACCGAGGTGGCCTTGGCCCGCAGCGGGTAGCCGGCGCCCGCGCGCAGCCTGATCAGCGCCGAGCGCGTGGCGCTCTCCCCCGCCCAGCCCGCCACGGTCTCCCGTACGGTCACCACGTCCGGCACCTCGGTCTTGAACCGGCCCGCGCGGGAGCGGACCTTGCCCGTGATCCGGGAGAGCCGGAAGACCCGCTCGGCCTGGCGCTCGCGGTCCCAGCCCGCCAGGTACCAGTGGCCGCGCCAGCACTCCAGCGCCCACGGCTCCACATGGCGCTGCTCCGGCCGCGCGGCGCTGGCCTTGCGGTAGTCGAAGACGACGGGGCGCCGGTCGCGGCAGGCCAGCATCAGCGGCTCGAACGACGCCTCGTGCGCCGGGATCCGCGGTTCGAGCGCGCCATGGCTTTCGTACGGGTCCACGTCCTCGGGCATTCCGGCAGCGCGCAGTTTCTGCAGGGCGCCGCTGGCGGCACCGGCGAGGCGGGCCTGCTGCCACACCTTCGCGGCGAGGCCGAGCGCGGCGGCCTCCTCGCCGTCGAGCGTGACGGGCGGCAGCCGGTTGCTGTCGCGGCGGGCGAGGTAGCCGACCTCGCCGTCCAGGTTCTCCACGGTGTCGATGATCAGGCCGAGCTCGCGCAGGTCGTCCTTGTCGCGCTCGAACATGCGGTTGAAGGAGTCGTCGCTGCCCGCCTCCAGGTAGGCCTCGACGGAGCCCCGCAGCTCGCGCTTGCTGAGCGGCCGCCGCGTCCCGAGCAGACACAGCGCCAGATTCATCAGCCGCTCGGCCTTGGCAATGGCCATCGACGCCCTTTCCTCATATGACTCCCGACGGACGACCGTACCGCCCCCGGGTGTACCGGCAAAAGCCAGGGGATACGGCAGGGCCCATGCCGGACGGCATGGGCCCTGTGCGCGACCGCGCGCGGTCGGTGTCCGATCGCCTCGGACGGGTGTCCGCCCGACTCAGACGGAGACGAGGTCGCAGACGAAGATCAGCGTCTCGCCGGGGGCGATGCGGCCGCCACCGGCGCCGCGGTCGCCGTACGCGAGGTGCGCGGGGATGGTCAGCCGGCGGCGGCCGCCGACCTTCATGCCCTGCACGCCCTGGTCCCAGCCCTTGATGACCTGGCCCGCACCGAGCTGGAACTCCAGCGGGGTGCCACGGTTCCAGGAGGCGTCGAACTCCTCGCCGGTGGAGAAGGCCACACCCACGTAGTGGACCTTGACGAAGTCACCGGCCTTGGCCTCGGCGCCGTCACCCTCCCAGAGGTCCACGATCTCCAGGTCCTTCGGCGCCGGACCCTCGGGGAAGTCGATCTCGGGCTTGTCGATGCTCACGTGTAGTGCTCCTGCTTGTTGGCGATTGGGCAACCGGAACAGTCTGCCACTTCCGCGGACGTGATCAGTGCGCGGCGAGGATGTCGACCACGAAGACCAGCGTCGAGTTCGCGGGCAGCGTCTTGCCCTTGTTCTGGTCGCCGTACGCCTGGTCGGCCGGGATCACGAGGAGGACCCGGTCGCCGACGTGCTTGCCGACGATGCCGGTGTCCCAGCCCTTGATGACCTGGCCCTTGCCGATCTGCGTCTGGAACGGCTGGCCCGTGTTGAAGGACGAGTCGAACAGCTCGGCCTTCTCCTTGCCCTGGTTCAGCTTCCAGGCGGCACCGCTGTAGTGCATGGAGACCGTCTGGCCGCTCTTGACCTCGGCGCCCTTGCCCTGGATGAGGACCTTGTCGACGAGCTTGGCCGGCGGGTCGTTCTTCGGCACCGTGATCTTCGCGGGCGCCTGGGCGTCCGCCTTGATCTGCGGCAGGTCCGAGGGGATCGCCGCCTGCTTCTGGCCCGAGTCCCGGACGATCTTGCCGATGTCCAGCGCGAAGACGAGCGTGTCCGTGCCCGTGATGCCGTACTGCTGGGCGCCCTGGCTGCCGTAACCGGCGGCGGGCGGCGCCACGACCAGGACCCGGCTGCCCTCCTTCGCCCCGACGACGGCCTGCGAGAACGCCGGGAGCTGGCTCGCGGAGCCCGCCGTCACGATCTGCCCGTTGCTCTGCTGCCCGTACGTCGTGCCGAGGTCCTTGGCGCCCTTCCAGATCTTGCCGGTGAAGTTCATCGACACCATGTCGTCCTTCTTCACCTCCGCGCCCGTGCCCTCGGACAGCGTGTGCACGACGAACTTGCCGCTCGGCTCGCCCTTCGGCAGCGAGATCGTCGCCTTGCTGCCGTACGCGCCCTTCACCGTCGGCATCGGCTCCGCCGTGTCGACCGCCTTCGGCACCTCCGCCTTCGGCGACGCCGACGCGGAGGAGTCGGCCTTGTCCGCCTTGTCCTTGCCGTCGTCACTGCCGCAGGCCGTCGCGGTCAGCGCCAGTGCCGGCACGATCAGTAGAGCTGCAAGTCGGCGTCGCACAGGATTCCTCAGGTCGCTCGAATACGGTTCGGCCACTCTAGGCCCTCCCGCCCCGTTTGCCAGGTGACGACAAGCACGCCGGGGGCCCCGTACGAATGATTCGTACGAGGCCCCCGGCAGGATGGGTCCGAACCGGTACCCGAACGGGTGGGAAACCGGTCCTACATCCCGGCGATCAGCTTCTCCACCCGGTCGTCCACGCTGCGGAACGGGTCCTTGCACAGCACCGTGCGCTGCGCCTGGTCGTTCAGCTTCAGATGGACCCAGTCGACCGTGAAGTCACGGCGCTGCTCCTGCGCCCTGCGGATGAAGTCACCGCGCAGCCGCGCGCGCGTGGTCTGCGGCGGCACGGACTTGCCCTCGAAGATCTTCAGATCGTTGCAGATCCGGGCGGCCTGGCCCTTCTTCTCCAGGAGGTAGTAGAGCCCGCGGCGACGGTGGATGTCGTGGTAGGCGAGGTCTATCTGCGCCACCCGCGGGTGCGACATGGTCATGTTGTGCTTGGCCCGGTAGCGCTCGATGAGCTTGTACTTCATGACCCAGTCGATCTCGGTGCCGATGCGGTCGAGGTCCTCCGACTCGATCGCGTCGAGCGCGCGGCCCCACAGTTCGAGCACCTGGTCGACGGTGCCGGTGCGGATGCCCCGGCGCTCCACGAAGTCGACCGCCTTCTCGTAGTACTCGCGCTGCACCTCCAGGGCGGAGGCCTCGCGGCCGCTGGCCAGGCGCACCTTGCGCCGGCCCGTAATGTCGTGGCTGACCTCGCGGATCGCCCGGATCGGGTTCTCCAGGGTCAGGTCGCGCATCACCGTGCCCGCCTCGATCATGCGCAGCACCAGGTCGGTGGCGCCGACCTTGAGCAGCATGGTCGTCTCGGACATGTTCGAGTCGCCCACGATGACGTGCAGGCGGCGGTAGCGCTCGGCGTCCGCGTGCGGCTCGTCCCGGGTGTTGATGATCGGCCTCGAGCGCGTCGTCGCGGAGCTGACGCCCTCCCAGATGTGCTCGGCCCGCTGGCTCACGCAGTACACGGCGCCGCGCGGCGTCTGCAGCACCTTGCCCGCGCCGCACAGCAACTGACGCGTCACCAGGAAGGGAATGAGGATGTCCGCGAGCCGCGAGAACTCCCCGTGCCGCGCCACCAGATAATTCTCGTGGCAGCCGTAGGAGTTTCCCGCCGAGTCGGTGTTGTTCTTGAACAGGTATACGTCGCCTGCGATTCCCTCCTCGTGCAGGCGGCGTTCGGCGTCGACGAGCAGGCCTTCCAGAATGCGCTCGCCGGCTTTGTCGTGGGTGACCAACTCGGTCACGTTGTCGCATTCCGGCGTTGCGTATTCCGGATGCGAACCCACGTCCAGATAGAGGCGGGCACCGTTCCGCAGAAAGACATTGCTGCTGCGGCCCCATGACACGACACGGCGGAAGAGGTACCGCGCCACCTCGTCAGGCGACAGACGGCGCTGTCCCCTGAACGTGCATGTGACGCCGTACTCGTTCTCCAGCCCGAAAATGCGGCGGTCCATGTCTGAACATTACGCCCGATCCCCCGAGCTGAAACGGGGTTCGACAGCACGGTTTGGATCATTTTCCGAACCGAGCGCGACACGCCCGGACGTGCGCGGGTCCCCGAGAACCCGTCCGGTGGCCAGCAGCACGAGCAGAGCGAGCGCCCCGGCGGCCGCCGGCACGGCCAGTCCCCACCGGGTGCCGCCCCACTCGACGACCGGTCCCGCGACCGCCGTGCCGACGCTCGCCCCCACCGTGAACGTCGTCACGAGCCAGGAGAACGCCTCCGTCACCGTCCCGCGCGGCGCGTGCCGGTCCACGACGATGAAGGCGCACGCGATCGACGGCGCCAGGAACACCCCGGCGACCGCCGTCAGCGCCACCATCGCCACCGGGCCCGGCATCAGCGCCAACGGCACGTAGAACAGCGCCAGAAGGGCCACCAGCCACCGCAGCCGCGCCTCCGGGGCGCCGCTCCACTGCCGCGCGCCGTAGACCGCGCCGCCCACCAGGGCGCCGAGCCCGAGCGCCGCCATCATCCAGCCGTAGACCGTGGTGTCTCCGGCACCGCCGTGCTCGTCCCCGTACGAGACCCCCGCCACGGTGATCGAGCCGAGCGCGAGCCCGATGAACAGGAAGGCGGCGAGCAGCACGAGCAGGCCCGGCGAGCGCAGCGCGCCCAGCCAGTGCGCCTCACGCGGGGCGGACCGCCACGCGCGCGAGGGCTTCGACACGACGACGGAGAGGGCGCCGAGGACGCCGACGACGTTGAGGACGATCAGCGCGGCCTGCGCGGACCACAGCGACACGCAGACCGTCACCAGCAACGGCCCGACCGTGAACATCACTTCCTGCGCGATGGCGTCCATCGCGTAGGCGGTGTGCACCTGCTCCTCGCGCGGCAGCACGCTCGGCCACAGCGCCCGCAGACCGCCCTCAAGAGGTGGCGTGAACAGGCCGGCGAGGGCCACGGCGGTGTACGCCAGGGCGGGTACGTCGGTGCCGACGCACGCGAACAGCGTCATCGCGAGCCCCGACAGGACGGCGGCCGGCAACTGCACCGTCGGCTGCCCGCGCAGATCGACGAGGCGCCCGAGCACCGGCTGCCCCACTGCGTTCGCCACGCCGTACACGGCGGCGAGCGCTCCGGCCAGCGCGTACGTGCCGCCCTCGGCGCGGATGAACAGCACGATGGCGATGGACGCCGTGGCGTTCGGCAGCCTGCCGACGAGCGTGCCGATGAGCAGCCGCATCGCGTGCCGCGCCCGGAGGATCTCCGCATATCCGGCGGCCATGGCCCGCCCTTCCGTCAAGTTGTACGTATAACGTCGTGGGGTTATACGTATCACGTGTCGGGGTTATACGTACCACCCGCGTCAGCGCCACAGCCACCCGATAACGTTCCAGCACCCCGGACGGCAGCGGACCGACCGGGACGACGCACCCACGGAGGCAACAGTGACCAGCGGTACGGACGGGGCGGCGGCCACCCGCCCCACCAGCCGGGACGTGGCCCGCGCCGCGGGCGTCTCGCAAGCCGCCGTCTCCCTCGTCCTCGGCGACAAATGGCGGGGCCGCGTCGCTCCCGCCACCGCCGAACGCGTCCGCGAGGCAGCACGCGAGCTCGGCTACCGCCCGAACCTCGCCGCCCGCAACCTCCGCATGGGCCGCACCCGCACCGCCCTCCTCGTCGTCCCCGCCCTCACCAACGAGTTCTTCGCCGGCGTCTACACCGGCGCCGCCCGCCTCGCCGCCGAACACGGCTTCGGCCTGGTCCTCTACCCCTCCCCCGACGGCATCGGCCCCGCCCGCGACCCCTTCCCCTCCGCCCGCACCGCCCTCGACGGCATCCTCGCCTCCTCGATGGCCGCCGACGCCGTCACCGCGCTGCGCGGTGACGACCTGCCCCTTGTCATGCTCGACAGCGACCCCTCGGGCAGCCCCGGCGCCACCACCGTCAACCTCGACCTCGCCGACGGCGTCCGGCAGCTCACCGACCACCTCCTCGCCCTCGGCCACCGCCGCTTCCTGCACCTCGCCTCCGCCGTACCCTCCTGGACCTTCGACGTACGCGCCCGCGCACTCGCCGCACGCACCGCCCAGGCACCCGGCACCAGCGTCCGCACCGTCCGCTCCGCCCTCACCGTCGAGGACGCCATGGCCGCCACCGAACGCGCCCTGCACACCAGCGGCGCCGCCCTGCCCACCGCCCTCGTCTGCGACGACGACAAACTCGCCACCGGCGCCTACAAAGCCGCCCGCCGCATGGGCCTGCGCATCCCCGAACACTTCTCCGTCACCGGCTTCGACGACCTCTCCCTCGCCACCGCCGTCGACCCCGAACTCACCACCGTGCGCCTCCCCGCCGAACAGTTCGGCGAACGCGGCATGGCAGCCCTCCTCGCCGTCCTGGAAGGACGCACACCCGACACGACCCCGCTCCCGGTCGAACTGGTCGTACGCGGCTCGACGGCACCGCCGCCCCGCACCGAGGCGTAAGGGTGTGCCGGTGACACACGTGTGCCCCGGCCGGTGTCGAGAACCGGCCGGGGCACACCTACGTATGACGCACTACGTATGACGAACCAAGAAGCGGCGGACTGAAAGCGCGGACTACTCCCCGGTGGAGTCGCCGCTGTCGCCGTTGTCGTCGGAGACATCGTCGGACACCGCGTCCGACGCCGCCTTCGACGTCTCCGCAGCGCCCTCCGCCGTCAGCAGCCGCGACAACTGCCGCCCCACGATCCGCTTGAACTTGCGCTGCTGCGGCCGCGTACGGTCGAGCACCGCCACCTCGAGACGCTCAGCGGGAATCTCCCGCTCGCTCCCGTTCGTGTCCCGCGACAACGCCTGCACGGCCAGCTTCAACGCCTCCGACAGCGACATGCCGTCCCTATGACGCTGGTCCAGATAGCCGCTGATCTGCTCCGCGTTACCACCGACCGCGACCGAGCCGTGCTCGTCCACGATCGACCCGTCGTGCGGCAACCGGTAGATCTGGTCCCCCTCGGAGGTCTCACCGACCTCCGCGACGACCAACTCCACCTCGTACGGCTTCTCCGCCGCACTGGAGAAGATCGTGCCCAGCGTCTGCGCGTACACGTTCGCCAGACCACGGGCCGTCACATCGTCACGGTCGTACGTATAACCCCGCAGATCCGCGTAACGGACGCCACCGATCCGCAAGTTCTCGTACTCGTTGTACTTGCCGGCGGCCGCGAAACCGATCCGGTCATAGATCTCGCTGAACTTGTGCAGGGCACGGGACGGGTTCTCGCCGACGAACACGATGCCGTCGGCGTACTGCAGCACAACCAGGCTGCGACCGCGGGCGATGCCCTTGCGCGCGTACTCCGCGCGGTCGGCCATCGCCTGCTGGGGTGAGACATAGAACGGCGTCGACACCGGCTATCCGTCCCTTTCTGTCAGTAACGCGTCAGTGGGGCGTCAGGGGGAAGAGAGAAGCGACCCGCGGCTCAGAGCAGAGCCGCGCGCGGACCGTCCGGCTGCTCCAGACGCCGCTCCAGGATCGCCCGGGCGATCTCCGACGACTCGTCATCGGCCAGACGACGGAAGCCGTCCTCCGAGATCACCGTCACGATCGGGAAGATCCGCCGCGCCATGTCGGGACCACCCGTCGCCGAGTCGTCGTCAGCCGCGTCGTACAGGGCCTGCACGACCAGCGTCGTCGCCTGCTCCTCCGTCAGATCGTCGCGGTAGAGCTTCTTCATCGCCCCACGCGCGAAGACCGAACCCGAACCGGTCGCGGCGTAGCCGTGCTCCTCGCTGCGCCCGCCCGTCACGTCGTACGAGAAGATGCGGCCCTTCTCGCGGTCCACGTCGTACCCGGCGAACAGCGGCACCACGGCCAAGCCCTGCATCGCCATGCCGAGGTTCGACCGGATCATCGTGGACAGCCGGTTCGCCTTGCCCTCCAGGGACAGCTGGGCGCCCTCGACCTTCTCGAAGTGCTCCAGCTCCAACTGGAAGAGCTTCACCATCTCCACGGCCAGACCGGCGGTGCCGGCGATGCCGACGGCCGAGTACTCGTCCGCCGGGAAGACCTTCTCGATGTCGCGCTGCGCGATCACATTGCCCATCGTGGCGCGGCGGTCACCGGCGAGGACGACGCCTCCCGGGAACGTCACGGCGACGATGGTCGTGCCGTGCGGGGCCTCGATGACGCCCTGCGTCGGCGGCAACTGCCGGTTGCCCGGCAGAATCTCCGGCTGGTGCTCGGCCAGGAAGTCCATGAAGGACGACGATCCGGGCGTCAGGAAGGCAGCCGGTAGACGCCCGGTGCTACGAGGGTTGGCTTCCACGCGTTTCCTTCCAGGTATGCGGCGGCTCGACGAAGGGTGTCGGGCCGGTCCTTGAACTGCCCCAGGGCTGCGTTGCAGCTGAAGCACAATACGCCACGGACCCTACCCCTCTCGTGGCAGTGATCCACATGTTCGGCCGGAGCAGAAAGGCAGATACAGCAGACGCCTCTCTGCTCCTGGCGCAACGCTTCCAACTGGTCCGGCCCGAGGCCGTACTTGCGCTTGAAGTAGCCGATCCGGTTCCGCTCCGCCCGGCAGGCCCGGCGTAGACCTTCGCCCGCACCTTCTTGCGCTTGGCCTCCTGGCGCTGCCGGGTTGACCTTCGATTCGAAGGAATCGAGGCTCTACTCCCCACCCTTTTGAACGAAGGACCTCACGAAGTCCTCGGCGTTCTCTTCGAGCACATCATCGATCTCGTCCAGGACCGAGTCGACGTCGTCGCTCAGCTTCTCCTGGCGCTCCTTGAGGTCGTCGGTCGCCTGGGCGTCCTCGACCTGCTCGTCGACCTCCTCGGAGGTACGGTTCGCCTTCTGCTGTCCGCCGCCGGTGTCCTTGGTCGCCATATCCAGCTCACCCCGCTCGGTTCGACATACACGTCGTATGTGTCGTACGTGTCGTACAGGCTGTTCGTGATCAGAACCCTACAAGTCGGCTCCGACATCGGCCCCGCGGTTGACGCAACGTCTTGGCGCAACGCGCGGGACCCACCTCTGTGATTCCCCTGCCGCGGTCGTTTCAGCCGCGGATCAGCCGCCGGAGAGCACGCGGACCAGATCTTCGGCCGTCCGGCACCGGTCGAGCAGCTCCTTCACGTGGTTCCGCGTTCCGCGAAGGGGTTCGAGCGTCGGAACCCGTTGCAGTGAGTCACGGCCGGGGAGGTCGAAGATGACCGAGTCCCAGGAGGCGGCGGCGACGTCGTCCGCGTACTGCTCCAGGCAGCGCCCGCGGAAGTACGCGCGGGTGTCCTCGGGCGGCGACGTACGGGCCTTCTCGACCTCGTCCTCGGTCAGGAGCCGCTTCATCTTGCCCCGGGCCGCCAGCCGGTTGTACAGGCCCTTCTCGGCCCGTACGTCGGCGTACTGGAGGTCGACGAGGTGGAGGCGGGCTGCGTCCCAGTCGAGGTCGTCGCGGCGCCGGTAGCCCTCCATGAGCTCGCGCTTGGCGACCCAGTCCAGCTCGCCGGAGAGGCTCATGGGGTCGCTCTCCAGGCGGCCGAGCACGTCCTCCCAGCGGCTGAGGACGTCCTTGGTCTGGTCGTCCGCGTCGGAGCCGAAGCGCTCCTCGACGTACTTCCTGGACAGCTCGTAGTACTCCATCTGGAGCTGTACGGCGGTGAGGGTGCGGCCGCTGCGGAGCGTGATGAGGTGCTGGAGGGACGGGTCGTGGGAGACCTGGTGGAGGGTGCGGACGGGCTGGTCCACGGCCAGGTCGACGGCGATGAAGCCGTCCTCGATCATGGAGAGTACCAGGGCCGTCGTGCCGAGCTTGAGGTAGGTCGAGATCTCGGAGAGGTTCGCGTCGCCGATGATCACGTGGAGGCGGCGGTACTTCTCCGCGTCCGAGTGCGGCTCGTCCCGGGTGTTGATGATGGGGCGCTTGAGGGTGGTCTCCAGGCCGACCTCGACCTCGAAGTAGTCGGCGCGCTGGCTGAGCTGGAAGCCGTGCTCGTGCCCGTCCTGGCCGAGGCCGACGCGGCCCGCTCCGGTGACGACCTGGCGGGAGACGAAGAACGGGGTCAGGTGGCGCACGATGTCCGAGAACGGGGTCTCCCGCTTCATCAGGTAGTTCTCGTGCGTGCCGTAGCTGGCGCCCTTGTTGTCGGTGTTGTTCTTGTACAGGTGGATCGGCTGCGCGCCGGGCAGCTGGGCCGCGCGGTCGGCCGCCTCCGCCATGATCCGCTCGCCGGCCTTGTCCCACAGGACGGCGTCGCGCGGGTTGGTGATCTCCGGGGAGCTGTACTCGGGGTGTGCGTGGTCGACGTAGAGGCGCGCGCCGTTGGTGAGGATGACGTTGGCCAGGCCGATGTCCTCGTCGGTGAGCTGGCTGGAGTCGGCGGCCTCGCGGGCGAGGTCGAAGCCCCGGGCGTCGCGCAGCGGGTTCTCCTCCTCGAAGTCCCAGCGGGCGCGGCGGGCCCGGTGCATCGCCGCCGCGTACGCGTTGACGATCTGGGACGAGGTGAGCATGGCATTGGCATTGGGGTGGCCGGGGACGGAGATTCCGTACTCCGTCTCGATGCCCATTACTCGCCGTACGGTCATGCGGCCCTCCTTGCCCGGCGGCGCCCTCGGTCGGGGGCGGCGCTCAAGTACCGCTGGTTCTCCGATGCGCGTGCGGTGCCCGTCCCCGCACGGCGCGACTCGGCGGTATGGAAGAGCCTAGAACGCCTCTGCGCTGGTGGGGAGATCATTTGCGTCATTGCTTCGCTCCGACGTGAAGCGGCTGGCCGCGTGGTAGTTGCCCGGAAAAACAGTGGGCTGCGGGTGCCCGGTCGGGACACCCGCAGCCACCCTGTCTTTTACAGGTACTGCCCGGTGTTCGCCACCGTGTCGATGGAACGTCCGGTGTCGGCGCCCTGCTTTCCGGTCACGAGGGTGCGGATGTAGACGATCCGCTCGCCCTTCTTTCCGGAGATTCGGGCCCAGTCGTCGGGGTTCGTGGTGTTGGGAAGGTCCTCGTTCTCCTTGAACTCGTCGATGCAGGCCTGGAGGAGATGGGAGACCCTGAGGCCCTTCTGGTTCTGTTCGAGGAAGGCCTTGATGGCCATCTTCTTGGCGCGGCCGACGATGTTCTCGATCATTGCGCCGGAGTTGAAGTCCTTGAAGTAGAGGACTTCCTTGTCGCCATTGGCGTACGTGACTTCCAGGAAGCGGTTCTCCTCGGATTCCGCGTACATGTGTTCCACGGCGGTCTGGATCATGTTGTGCACCGTGGCGGCGCGGTCGCTGCCGTTCTCGCTGAGGTCGTCGGCGTGGAGCGGCAGGCGCTGGGTGAGGTACTTGCCGAAGATGTCCTTGGCCGCCTCGGCGTCCGGACGCTCGATCTTGATCTTCACATCGAGCCGGCCGGGGCGCAGGATGGCCGGGTCGATCATGTCCTCACGGTTGGAGGCGCCGATCACGACCACGTTCTGCAGGCCCTCGACGCCGTCGATCTCGGCGAGGAGCTGCGGGACGATGGTGTTCTCGACGTCGGAGCTGACGCCGGAGCCGCGGGTGCGGAAGAGGGACTCCATCTCGTCGAAGAAGACGATGACGGGGGTGCCCTCGCTGGCCTTCTCGCGGGCGCGCTGGAAGACGAGGCGGATCTGCCGCTCGGTCTCGCCGACGTACTTGTTGAGAAGTTCGGGACCCTTGATGTTGAGGAAGAAGCTCTTGCCCTGGCCCTGTCCGGTCACTTCGGCGACCTTCTTGGCGAGGGAGTTGGCGACCGCCTTGGCGATCAGGGTCTTTCCGCATCCGGGGGGCCCGTACAGCAGGACGCCCTTGGGCGGCCGCAGTTCGTGCTCCCGGTACAGGTCCGGGTAGAGGTAGGGCAGCTCGACCGCGTCGCGGATCAGTTCGATCTGGTTGCCCAGGCCGCCGATCTGGTCGTAGCCGATGTCCGGGACCTCTTCGAGGACCAGTTCCTCCACTTCGCTCTTGGGCACGACCTCGTAGACGTAGCCGGAGCGGGGTTCGAGGAGCAGGGCGTCGCCGGGCCTGATGACGACGTCCAGGAGCGGTTCGGCGAGCCGGACCACCCTTTCCTCGTCGGTGTGGCCGGTGACCAGGGCGCGCTCGCCGTCCTCGAGGATCTCCTTGAGGGTGACGATGTCGCCGACGCTCTCGAACTCCATGGCCTCGACCACGTTGAGCGCCTCGTTGAGCATGACTTCCTGGCCGCGCCGGAGCTCTTCGAGCTCGACGCTGGGGCTCACGTTCACCCGGAGCTTGCGGCCGCCGGTGAAGATGTCGGCGGTGCCGTCCTCATTGGCCGCGAGGAAGACTCCGAAGCCGGCCGGCGGTTGTGCGAGCCGGTCGACCTCCTCCTTGAGGGCCACGATCTGGTCGCGGGCCTCGCGGAGCGTGTTCGCGAGCCGTTCGTTCTGTGCGGATACGCCGGCCAGGTTGGTCTGCAGCTCGACGATCCGCTCTTCGAGAATCCTCGTATGGCGCGGAGAGTCGGCGAGCTTGCGCCGCAGGACGGCGATTTCCTGCTCGAGATAGGCAATCTGCCCGGCGGGGTCGTCGGACCCTCGTCCCGGGCGGATGCCGCGGTTGATGTCGTCGTCGTGGGCTGCCACGGTCCTCACCTCCTCCAAGGGGAGCTGGACGCTTCCAGACCCTACCTGGGTGGGTGTTGATTGAAACCCCTAGATCACAAAGACGGTCGGGGTGTGTCTGATCTTCACCCTTGCGCTCTCCCTCACGCCAGTGGGATACCCACCCAACAACATCGGAAAGCGGGCGGTTGTAGGGTCGAAGTGTTCAACACCCGTCAGGCCTGGCCCGACTTGCTCCTGCGAAGTCGGTTCGCCGGGTCTGCGACGCAGGAAACGGCAGGAGACATGACCGTACGGCAAGAGGCCGGATCCGGCACCGGGAGCGATGTTCCGCTGGAGGTGTGGATCGACCAGGACCTGTGTACCGGGGACGGGATCTGCGCCCAGTACGCGCCGGAGGTCTTCGAGCTGGACATCGACGGTCTCGCATATGTGAAGAGTGCGGACGACGAGTTGTTGCAGGACGCCGGCGCCTCAACGCCCGTGCCGCTTCCGCTTCTCACGGACGTGGTGGCGTCGGCGAAGGAGTGTCCGGGCGACTGCATCCACGTGCGCCGCGTTTCGGACAGGGTCGAGGTGTACGGGCCCGACGCCGAGTGATGCCGAGTGTGACGGTCGTCACATGACTCAGGAAGGGCCCCGCCGGTGCGGGGCCCTTTTCCGCGCCGGGCGCGGAGGCCGGTTCAGACGCTGCTCGCCCTGGCGGGCGTGGAGCGGACGAACGCCCCGTTCCGCCACTGCCATTGGGCGCGGTCGTGGACGTCGGGGCGGTAGCGCGGGACGTCGTCGGAGGAGTAGCCGTCGAGGGTGGCGGTGACGGCGCCGTCGCGTACGGCGAGGTCGCTGACCGAGAACTGGTCCTTCGGGTCGACGAGGGTGGCGACGACGCGTGCCTTGGCGCCCGCGGGCTGGGTGAGGACATAGACCCCGTTCGGCGGGGTACCGGAGCCCGCGTCGCAGCGGACGACGGCTACGGTCTCGGGCCGGCCGTCGCCGTCGAGGTCGCCGGAGGCCTTGTCCTGCACGAGGACCTTGACGGGCCCGCAGTTGAGCGGGAAGCGGACCGCGGCCGGGTCCGGCGCGGCGGCGGCGTGGGCGGTGGTGCCCGGCGTCCGGTCCTCGGGCTGGGCCGCGGTGGCGGAGCCCGGCTGGAGGAAGCCGGAGGCGGCGACGACCGCGGCGAGGGCCGCGGCGGTGGCCAGCCAGTGGATGGGCCGGGTGGTGGTGTGTGCCAGTTCCGGGACGGCGGGTTGCTGCACGAGGAAGTGTCTCCTGTGAGGGCTGTGCCGGTGGGAGTGGCCAGCATCGTGCCATACGTCACAGTCGGGGGGAACGGCGGGGTGGGGTGTTTGTCGCACGCGGGCTGTCGCGCACGGCTTGGGGCGTTCGTTCGCCTTCACAACGCGGCGGCGCCGCCGCGGAGTTCCCGTACGGGGCGGGGAACTCCGCGGCGGCGCCGACGCGTTGTGGTGGTGTCGCTCTTCGTGATCAGCGGCCTCGGTTGCCGCCGTCGGCGTTCGGGCCGTCGTAGTCCTCGCCGTAGGCGCCCTTGGCGGGGCGGCGGCGGCGCATGGGCGGCTCGACGCCGTCCGCGAGGCGGCGGGCGGTGAGCAGGAAGCCGGTGTGGCCGATCATCCGGTGGTCGGGGCGGACGGCGAGGCCCTCCACGTGCCAGTTGCGGATCATCGACTCCCACGAGGTGGGCTCGTTGAAGCAGCCGATCTCGCGGATGGACTCGACGGTGCGGGCGAGCTGCGTCGTCGTGGCGACGTAGCAGCACAGGATGCCGCCCGGGACGAGCGCCTTCTTGACGACGTCCAGGCACTCCCAGGGGGCGAGCATGTCGAGGATGACGCGGTCGACGTCGCCGTCGGTCAGGTTGTCCTGGAGGTCGCCGACGGTCAGCTGCCAGGCCGGGTGCGGGCCGCCGAAGTAGCGCTCGACGTTCTGCCGGGCGATGTCGGCGAAGTCCTCGCGGCGCTCGTAGGAGTGCAGCATGCCCTGGTCGCCGATGGCGCGCAGCAGGAAGCTGCTGAGCGAGCCGGAGCCGACCCCCGCCTCGACGACGCGGGCGCCGGGGAAGATGTCGGCGAAGGCCAGGATCTGCCCCGCGTCCTTGGGGTAGACCACGGCGGCGCCGCGGGGCATGGACAGGACGTAGTCGGGGAGCAGGGGGCGCAGCGCGAGGTAGGCCACGTTTCCGGTGGTGCGGACAACGCTGCCCTCGGGAGCGCCGATCAGCTCGTCGTGCGGGAAGGAACCCTTGTGGGTGTGGAAGTTCTTCCCGTCCTCGAGCGTGAACGTGTAGTGGCGGCCCTTGGGGTCGGTGAGCTGTACCTGGTCCCCGACCTTGAAGGGCCCGCGTCGGCGGGCGGCACCGGTCGGTTCGGACATGTGACCAGCGTACCGGGCGTGGGGGCGGGCGCCGACCACGCGCGCGTGGTGGGCGTCACGAGGGGCGGGCCATGGCTTTGACGAATGCGCGTTCGACGTCGGCGGCGGAGAGGACGCCGTAGATCGCGCCGTTGTCCTCCACGACGAGGTACTCCGTGGCCGGGGTCGCGCGCAGGGTGTCGAGGAGGTCCTCCCCCGCGAGCTCGGCGGAGACGCGCATGCCGTCGGTCAGGTCCTGGGCGAGGCCGCTGACGGCGACCCAGGGGCGGCGGTGCTCGGGGACGCCGACGATGGCGGCCTCGCGGACCAGGGAGCGGGGCTCGCCGTCCGGGTCGACGACGACGAGGGCGCGGGCCCCCGACTCGTTGGCGCGGCGCAGGGCCTCGGCCAGGGAGGTCGCGGGCTCGACGGGGACCGCGCGGCGGGTCAGGGTGCGGGCGCGCAGCTCCGGGAGGTGTTCGCGCAGGCGGGCCATGCGGAGGCTGTTCCCGGCGCCGGTCCAGATGATCGCGGCGAGGATGGCGGCGAGCAGGGCGTCGGTGACGGTGTCCATGCCGCCGACGTCCTCCGGGTTCCCGCCGAGGGCGCCGGTCTGGGTCAGCAGGGGCAGGCCGATGAGGACCGTGATCGCGAGGGCGCGGCCCACCCAGGCGGCGGCGATCGTGCCGGTCATGGGCTTGCCGGTGATCTTCCAGACGACGGCGCGGAGCATGCGGCCGCCGTCCAGGGGGAGGCCCGGCAGGAGGTTGAACGCGGCGACGATCAGGTTGGAGACCATCAGGCCCGCGAGCAGCACGCCCGGGACGGTGCCGGGTTCCACGGCCGTCATGCCGAGGTAGAAGACGCCGGCGAGGACGAGGGAGAGCAGGGGGCCGACGAACGCGAGCACGAACTCGCGGCCCGGCGTCTCCGACTCCTTCTCGATCTCGCTGACCCCGCCGAAGAACTGCAACTGGATCCGGCGGACCGGGAGCTTGAAGCGCAGGGCGGCGATGGTGTGGGCCAGCTCGTGCACGAGTACGGAGGCGTAGAACGCGACCGCGAAGAACAGGGAGACCAGGTAGCGGGCGGCCCCCAGCTCGGGCAGCACCCGGTCGAGCTGCCCACCGAACACCCAGGTGATCAGCGCGGCGACGAGGAACCAGCTCGGCGCGACATAGACAGGCACTCCGAAGGGCCGCCCCATGAGAATCCCGCCCCGCGGATTGGCGGGCGGCTGGGCGGGCCCCTTCCGCTTCCCGGAGGTGGCGGCGGCACGGTCGGGGTGGGTGTCGTGGGGGTGCGGTGCGGGGTGCTCGGGCTGCCCGCCGGTGGGGTGGGCCGGGTCACCGGGATTGGGCTGGGTCGGGCCGGCGGGGGCGCCGGGCTGGTGCTCGCCGTGAGCGGGGCGGTCGCCACCCGGGCCCGCGTCCGGCTGGGGTGGTGCCGGGCGATCTTGCGGGGTGCCTACGGGAGGCACGGCCGCGCCCGTGGTACCCGGAGCGGCCGCACCGCTCCCGGACGGGTCCCCGGAACCGGGCGGAGGCGTCCCCGGGCGGTCCTCCGAGCCAGGCGGAGGCGTCCCCGGGCGGTCCTCCGCATCCGGCCGGGGCGGCGCCGGGCGGTCCCCCGACGCGTCTGCGGAAGAAGCCGCCGCACCCAGGGCGCCGGATCCAGGCTCGGCGCTCGCGGACCGCGCCTGCGGGCCCGTCCGGGCCGCCCTCGGGCGGTCCCCCGTGTTTGCTGCCGGAGGCGCTGCCTCGGCGACCGGGCCGGGCTGCGGCTCACCGCTCCCGGAGCCATCCCGCGCATCGGATTGGGGCGGCGTCGGATAGCTCCCCGAGGGGTCGGCGGGAGGTACCTCCGCACCGACGCCGGGCCCGGACTCGCCGCTTGCGGAGGGGTCCCCCGCGCTCGGCCGGGCCGTCGCCGGGCGGTCCCCCGTTGGGGGCGGCGTGTTGGGCCCCGGGTGGCCGGGGTGGGGGGGACGGGGCTGCGAGGGACGGGGGGTGTCCTTCGCAGGGCGTGTCGTGTCGCCGGTGTTGGACTGCGGCTGCCCGCTCTCGTCCACGGTGATCCCTCGGTCCCCTCGTTCGAGCGTTTCCCGCCGGGCGGGACGTTCTGGCGTCGATGGTATGCGGACGGTGCCCGGTGGCCCCCGTCGACTCCCCCGGGGCCACGCTACGCAAGACGCCGGGGGACGCGCAGGTGCCTGAGTGTCAGTGGCGGGCCGTATCGTCGTGGGACATGGAGACAGGTACGGATTCGGGCCGTGGAGAGGGTGTCGCCGTCGCGCCGGCGTCGCTCTCGCCGTCGCGCGCGAGCGATTTCATGCAGTGCCCGTTGTTGTACCGGTTCCGCGTGATCGACAAGCTGCCGGAGAAGCCGAGCGAGGCGGCGACGCGGGGGACGCTGGTCCACGCTGTTCTGGAGAGACTGTTCGACGCGCCCGCCGGGGAGCGGACCGCGCCGCGCGCCAAGGCGCTGATCCCGGGCCAGTGGGACCGGCTGCGCGAGGCGCGCCCGGAGCTGGGCGAGCTGTTCGCCGACGACGCCGAGGGCGAGCGGATGGCGCGGTGGCTCGGGGATGCCGAGCGGCTGGTCGAGCGGTGGTTCACGCTGGAGGATCCGACGCGGCTCGAACCCGCCGAGCGGGAGCTGTTCGTCGAGGCCGAGCTGGAGTCGGGGCTGCGGCTGCGCGGCATCATCGACCGGGTGGACGTGGCGCCGACGGGCGAGGTGCGCATCGTCGACTACAAGACGGGCAAGGCGCCGCGGCCCGAGTACGCCGAGGGCGCGCTGTTCCAGATGAAGTTCTACGCGCTCGTGGTGTGGCGGCTGAAGGGCGTCGTGCCGCGCCGTTTGCAGCTCGTGTATCTCGGGAGCGGTGACGTGCTGACGTACGACCCCGTGATCGCCGATCTGGAGCGGGTGGAGCGCAAGCTGCACGCGCTGTGGGACGCCATCAGGGAGGCCACGGAGACCGGCGAGTGGCGGACGCGGCAGACGAAGCTGTGCGGCTGGTGCGACCACCAGGCGTTCTGCCCGGAGTTCGGGGGAACCCCGCCGCCGTATCCGCTCCCGATCAGGGTGGCCGAGTCGCGGGAGAGCTAGCAGGGCAGAATGGGCCGCACGAGCGAAGGAGAGTTCCCGTGGCCATCCGCGTCCTACTGGTCGACGACCAGCCGCTGCTGCGCACCGGCTTCCGCATGATTCTGGAGGCCGAGCAGGACATCGCGGTCGTCGGCGAGGCCGGAGACGGCCTGCAAGCTCTCGATCAGGTGCGGGCGTTGCAGCCCGATGTAGTGCTCATGGACATCCGGATGCCACGGATGGACGGTGTGGAGGCGACGCGGCAGATCACCGGGCCCGGCAAGGACGGCCCGGCGAAGGTGCTCGTCCTGACGACGTTCGACCTCGACGAGTACGTGGTGGAAGCGTTGAAGGCGGGGGCCAGCGGCTTCCTCCTCAAGGACGCCCCGGCGAACGAGCTGGTGCAGGCGATCCGCGTGGTCGCCGCCGGTGAGGCGATGCTCGCGCCGAGCATCACGCGCCGCCTGCTCGACAAGTACGCGGACCACCTCCCGTCGGGGGACGAGCCGGTGCCGGACACCTTGCACACGCTGACGGAGCGCGAGGTCGAGGTGCTCAAGCTGGTGGCGCGCGGTCTGTCGAACGCGGAGATCGCCGCCGACCTGTTCGTGAGCGAGACGACCGTGAAGACCCATGTCGGGCATGTGCTGACCAAGCTGGGGCTGCGCGACCGCGTGCAGGCGGCGGTGTACGCGTACGAGAGCGGCCTGGTGCGGCCGGGCGCGCAATAGCCCCGCGCACCACACGAACCCCGTAAGGCGAAAGGTCAGGTACGACGAAGAGGCGGCGGTCACCCGGAGGTGGCCGCCGCCTTCGTGTGCGCGGTGGTGCCTACTCGCCGATGCCGCGGCCCAGCTCCCAGAGCTGGAGGACGGCGGAGGAGGACAGGGTGCGCTCCACACCGGTGATGTCGTCACGGGCGGCGACGTACTGCTTGCCCTGCCACAGCGGGAGGGTCGGCACGTCGTCGGCGACGATGTTCTGGATCTGCTGGAGGCTCTTGGAAGCGGTGAGGCGGTCGGCCTCGCGGCGCTCGGCCGGGATCAGCTGGTTGCGGATCGTGCCGTTCGCGTAGGGCGAGCCGAGGGTGTTGTCCTTGTCGAGGAACGGCGCGAGGAAGCTGTCGGCGTCGGGGAAGTCGGGGAACCAGCCCATGCCGTAGACGTCGTACTTGCCGTCGAGTTCGGCGTCGCGGAAGGTGTCCCAGGGGGCGCCCTTGACGTCGACGTCGAAGAGACCGCTGGAGTTGAGCTGGTCCTTGAGGACCTCGAACTCCTTCGCGGTGGCCGAGCCGTAGTGGTCGGTCGTGTAGTGCAGCGTCATCTTGACCGGCGTGGTGATGTTGGCCGCGTTCAGCGTCGCCTTGGCCTTCGCCTTGTCGGGGTCGCCGTACTTGTTGAAGAACGAGTTCTGGTGACCGGTGATGCCGGCGGGCACCAGCGAGTACAGCGGCTCGGCGGTGGTGCCGTAGACCTTGGACACGAGTTCACCGCGGTCGATGACCTGCGCCATGGCCTGGCGGACGGCCTTGCTCCTGGCGCTGCCGCTCGCGGTGTTGAAGCCGATGAAACGGATCTCCATACCGGGCGACTCGACCAGGTTGATGTTCTTGGGCGGGTTCGTCGAGTAGGTGTTGATCTGCTCCGGGGACATGGCGCGCGTCATCACGTCGATGTCGCCCTTCTCCAGCGCCTTGCCCATGGCGTCGGCGCCGTCGAAGGAGACCAGTTCGACCTTGTCGTTCTTCGGCTGCAACTGGCCCTGGTAGTGGGGGTTCTTGGTGAAGACCGTCTTGACGACGGTGTTGTCCTTGACCTCGGCCTGCAGCGTGTACGGACCGGAGCCGTCGACCTCGAAGCCCTTGCGCAGCGCGTTCTTCGCGTAGTCGTCGGGGTTGACGATGCCGGCGGTGGGGGTGGCCAGCTTGTACGGGAAGGTGGCGTCCGGGGTGTTGAGGTGGAAGATCACCTTGCGGGAGCCCTGGGTCTCGACCGTGTCGATGGTGGAGAGCAGGCCGTAGACCATGGAGTCGGCCTTGATGGAGCGGACCCGGTCTATGGAGTACTTCACGTCGGCGGCGGTGATCGGGTCGCCGCTGGCGAACTTGAGGTCCTTGCGCAGGGTGCAGACGTACCGCTCGCTGCCGCTGTCGGTGAAGATGCAGCTCTCGGCGGCGTCGGGGACCGGGTCGCCGCTGCCGCTGCGGGGCATCGCCATGAGCGTCTGCACGGTCTGGCGCAGCACGTTCCAGGAGCCGACGTCGTAGGCGTAGGCGGGGTCGAACGGGGCCGGGACCGTCTTCGACGCCGTGAACCGGTCGGTGGTGCCCACGGAGATGGCGTCACCGCTCTTGCCCCCGCTGTCGGACCCACCGCACGCGGCGAGCACGGGAGCCAGCAGACCGACGACTGCCGGCAGCACCAAGGTCTTGCGGTTCATGCTCGAAGTTCTCCAGAGCTGTCGATCCCGTGGGGCGTGACAGGGGTGGTGTGCGCGGGACACGGGAGGGTTGTGGCGAGGTTCTCGCGACGACATTAACCGGGCCCGCCGCCGGGGCTCGCGGGTGCTTCGCGCAGGCACCCATCACGCTGCGGAATCGGGCGTGGACGCACCGAAAACACGTTAGGGGGAAGGTTTCGCGCAGGGGGCCACCAATCAGGACACAAGGTCCGGCCCGGCGGGGCGCTCCAGGGGCGCGCAGCATGGCGGCGCACGCCTGTCGAGCCCCCGCCGAGTGGGAAAGCTCACATGTTCAACCTGGTGGGCGGGGGCGGCAATTCGGCCACTCGACAGGGTTCAGGGCGTCATCAGGCCATGCAGGAAAGGCAGGTTGACGTGTTCGAGCGAGGGTACGACGGTGCGCCGGTGGGCGGGCTCGATCGGTGCGACGGAGGGGACCGCGACGACGTGGCAGCCCGCGGCCTCGGCGGCGGCGACGCCGGTGGCGGTGTCTTCGACGACGGCGCAGCGGGCGGGTTCGGCGTCGAGGCCGCGCGCGGCGAGGAGGTACGGGTCGGGGTGCGGCTTGGTGCGGCTGACCTCGTCGCCGGCGATGCTGAGACGGAAGTGGTGGGGGCCGAGGGAGTGCAGGACGCGGTCGATGATGCGCCGGTGGGAGGCGGAGACGAGCGCGGTGGGGATCTGGTGGGCGGCCAGTTCCCCGAGGAGTCTCGCGGCGCCGGGCATGAGGGGCAGGGACTGGCTGATGCGGCGTTCGAAGGCGTCGTTGAGCAGGACGGTCACCTCGTCGACGGTGATGTCGGCGCCGGTCGCCTCGATGAGGAAGCCCGCGCTGCGGGTCATGGGGCCGCCGACCACGACCTTCTTCCAGGCGGGGTCGAGGGTGTGGCCGAGCGCCTCGAAGACGGCGGTCTCGGCGTCCCACCAGAATCCCTCGGTGTCGACGAGTGTTCCGTCCATGTCGAGGAGCACGGCCTGCAGCGTGGAGCCTTCGGCCGTTCGGGTACCGAGTGCGGGGACCGTACTGGTCATCCGAGTACACCTCCATGAGGGACGAGAAGGCCGGTCCCCCTCCCTGAGCGGGAGGGCGACCGGCCTGTGCTGGACCGACCAGTGTACGACGGTGCCGGTTTCTACCGCGCGTTGAAGTACTTCGCCTCGGGGTGGTGGATGACGATGGCGTCGGTGGACTGCTCGGGGTGGAGCTGGAACTCCTCGGAGAGGTGGACGCCGATCCGCTCGGGCTGGAGCAGGTCGGCGATCTTGGCGCGGTCCTCCAGGTTGGGGCAGGCGCCGTAGCCGAGGGAGAAGCGGGCGCCGCGGTACTTCAGGGCGAACATGTCCTCCATCTCGGCGGGGTCCTCGCCGGCGAAGCCCAGCTCGGAGCGGACGCGGGCGTGCCAGTACTCGGCGAGGGCCTCCGCCAACTGCACGGACAGGCCGTGGAGTTCGAGGTAGTCGCGGTAGGAGTCGGAGGCGAACAGCTCGGCGGTGGCCTCGCCGATCTTCGAGCCGACGGTGACGACCTGGAGCCCGACCACATCGGTCTCCCCGGACTCCTCCGGGCGGAAGAAGTCGGCGAGGCACAGGCGGCGGCCGCGGCGCTGGCGCGGGAAGGTGAAGCGGGTCCGCTCGTTGCCCTCGTCGTCGAGGATGATCAGGTCGTCGCCCTTGGACACGCAGGGGAAGTAGCCGTAGACGACGGCCGCCTCCAGCATGTTGTCCGTGTGCAGCTTGTCGAGCCAGCCGCGCAGGCGCGGGCGGCCCTCGCTCTCCACCAGCTCCTCGTAGGTGGGTCCGTCACCGGTACGGGCCTGCTTCAGGCCCCACTGGCCCTTGAAGAGGGCGCCTTCGTCGAGCCAGGAGGCGTACTCCTTGAGCTGGATGCCCTTGATGACGCGGGTGCCGGTGAAGGGCGGGGTGGGGACCGGGTTGTCGGTGGCGACGTCGGAGCGGGCGGGGCCCTCGGCGGGCTGCTCCTCGACCGCCACGTCGGTGGCCTTGACGCGGCGCTGGCGCAGCTCGGGCAGGGTGGCGCCGGGGACGCCGCGCTTGACCGCGATGAGGGCGTCCATGAGGCGCAGGCCCTCGAAGGCGTCGCGGGCGTAGCGGACCTCGCCCTCGTAGATCTCGTGCAGGTCCTGCTCGACGTAGGCGCGGGTGAGGGCGGCGCCGCCCAGGATGACCGGGTAGTCGGCGGCCATCTTGCGCTGGTTGAGCTCCTGGAGGTTCTCCTTCATGATCACGGTGGACTTGACCAGGAGTCCGGACATGCCGATGACGTCGGCCCGGTGCTCCTCGGCGGCCTCCAGGATCGCGGAGACGGGCTGCTTGATGCCCAGGTTGACGACGTTGTAGCCGTTGTTGGACAGGATGATGTCGACGAGGTTCTTGCCGATGTCGTGGACGTCGCCGCGCACGGTGGCAAGGACGATGGTGCCCTTGCCCTCGGCGTCGGACTTCTCCATGTGCGGCTCCAGATAGGCCACCGCGTTCTTCATGACCTCGGCGGACTGGAGCACGAACGGGAGCTGCATCTGCCCGGAGCCGAACAGTTCACCGACGACCTTCATGCCGGCGAGCAGCGTGTCGTTGACGATGTCCAGGGCGGGCCGGTCCTGGAGCGCCTCGTCGAGGTCGGCCTCCAGGCCGTTCTTCTCGCCGTCGATGATGCGGCGCTGGAGCCGCTCGTCCAGCGGCAGCGCGGCCAGTTCCTCGGCCTTGCCCGCCTTCAGGGACTTGGCGGTGGCGCCCTCGAACAGCGCCATCAGCTTCTGCAGGGGGTCGTAGCCCTCGGAGCGGCGGTCGTAGATCAGGTCGAGGGCGGCCTGCACCTGCTCCTCGTCGAACCGGGCGATCGGGAGGATCTTCGAGGCGTGCACGATCGCCGAGTCCAGGCCCGCCTTGACGCATTCATCGAGGAAGACGGAGTTCAGGACGATGCGGGCGGCCGGGTTGAGGCCGAAGGAGATGTTGGACAGGCCGAGGGTGGTCTGCACGTCCGGGTGGCGCTTCTTCAGCTCCCGGATCGCCTCGATGGTGGCGATGCCGTCCTTGCGGGACTCCTCCTGACCGGTACAGATCGTGAAGGTCAGGCAGTCGATGAGGATGTCCGACTCACGGATGCCCCAGTTCCCGGTCAGGTCGGCGATCAGGCGTTCGGCGACGGCGACCTTGTGCTCGACGGTGCGGGCCTGGCCCTCCTCGTCGATGGTCAGGGCGATCAGCGCCGCGCCGTGCTCCTGGGCGAGGCGGGTGACCTTCGCGAAGCGGGAGTCGGGGCCGTCGCCGTCCTCGTAGTTGACGGAGTTCAGGACCGCGCGCCCGCCGAGCTTCTCCAGGCCCGCCCGCAGGACGTCGACCTCGGTGGAGTCCAGGACGATCGGCAGGGTCGAGGCGGTGGCGAAACGGCCCGCCAGCTCCTCCATGTCCGCGACACCGTCCCGGCCGACGTAGTCCACGCACAGGTCGAGCATGTGCGCGCCCTCGCGGATCTGCTCGCGGGCCATCTCCACGCAGTCGTCCCAGCGGCCCTCCAGCATCGCCTCGCGGAACTTCTTCGACCCGTTGGCGTTCGTCCGCTCGCCGATCGCCAGGTACGCGGTGTCCTGGCGGAACGGGACGGTCTGGTAGAGGGAGGCGGCGCCCGGCTCGGGGCGCGGCTCGCGCGGGGTGGGCTGGAGACCGCGGACCCGCTCCACGACCTGGCGCAGGTGTTCGGGGGTGGTGCCGCAGCAGCCGCCGACCAGGGAGAGGCCGTACTCGCGGACGAACGTCTCCTGCGCGTCCGCCAGCTCGGCGGCGGTCAGCGGGTAGTGGGCGCCGTCCTTGGTGAGGACGGGCAGGCCCGCGTTGGGCATCGCCGAGACGGGGATGCGGGAGTGGCGGGAGAGGTAGCGCAGGTGCTCGCTCATCTCCGCCGGGCCCGTCGCGCAGTTCAGGCCGATCATGTCGATGCCGAGGGGTTCCAGGGCGGTGAGCGCCGCGCCGATCTCGGAGCCCAGGAGCATGGTGCCGGTCGTCTCGACGGTGACCGAGCAGATCAGGGGCAGGTTCGCGCCGGCGGCGTCCAGGGCGCGGCGGGCGCCGATGAGCGACGCCTTCGTCTGGAGGAGGTCCTGGGTGGTCTCGACGAGGAGGGCGTCGGCGCCACCCGCGATCACCCCTTCGGCGTTGCGCTGGTAGGCGTCGCGCAGGACCGTGTACGGGGCGTGGCCGAGGGTGGGGAGCTTCGTGCCGGGGCCCATGGAGCCGAGGACCCAGCGCTGCTGTCCGGTCCTCTCCGTGAACTCGTCGGCGACCTCGCGGGCGACCCGCGCGCCGGCCTCGGAGAGCTCGTACACCCGGTCCGCGATGTCGTACTCGCCGAGCGCGGCGTAGTTGGCACCGAAGGTGTTGGTCTCGACGCAGTCGACGCCCACCTCGTAGTACGCGGTGTGGACCGAGCGCACGATGTCGGGGCGGGTCACGTTCAGGATCTCGTTGCAGCCCTCGAGCTGCTGGAAGTCCTCAAGGGTGGGGTCCTGGGCCTGCAGCATGGTGCCCATCGCGCCGTCGGCCACCACGACACGGGTGGCGAGGGCTTCGCGGAGGGCGTCCACGCGGGCGCGGGAATCGGTGGCGGGCGTCGGCAACGAGGCCATGAATGTGCTCCCTGAGGTGCGACGGCTGTCGGCTTTGCGGCTCCACTGCTGGAGGCGCACCCGGCCAGGGTAGCCGGGACCGGGGCGTTGGGGGTGGGACGTCCAGGGCGTGGAATGTCGGACGGCGCGAGCGCGCCACACTGTCCGGCGGCGGCTCCTGACAGGGGGCGGGGTGAGGAATAGGCTCACGCCGCATTAGCAGGAGGTCGGCAACGACCGATACTGTTCAGCATTGTCGAACGTTGCCCGGCGACACGGGTCGCACGAGATCCGTAGGGAGGAAGGGACTGCGATGGCACGCAACATCCAGTCGCTCGAACGAGCCGCGGCCATGCTGCGGCTTCTCGCGGGCGGCGAGCGGCGGCTCGGTCTCTCGGACATCGCCTCCGCCGTCGGTCTCGCCAAGGGCACGGCGCACGGCATCCTGCGCACGCTGCAGGCCGAGGGCTTCGTCGAACAGGACACGGCGTCCGGGCGCTATCAGCTCGGCGCCGAACTGCTGCGCCTCGGCAACAGCTACCTCGACGTGCACGAGCTGCGGGCCCGCGCCCTCGTATGGACGGACGACCTGGCCCGCTCCAGCGGCGAGGCGGTCTATCTGGGCGTGCTCCACCAGCAGGGCGTGCTCATCGTGCACCACGTCTTCCGTCCCGACGACAGCCGGCAGGTCCTTGAGGTCGGCGCGATGCAGCCGCTGCACTCCACGGCCCTCGGCAAGGTGCTCTCCGCCTACGACCCGGTGGCGCACAGCGAGGTCATGGAGGCCGAGCGCAAGGACTTCACGGTGCGTACGGTGAGCGACCTGGAGGGGTTCGAGGGCGTGCTCGACCTCACCCGCGCGCGCGGGTACGCCGAGGACGTCGAGGAGACCTGGGAGGGCGTCGCCTCGGTCGCGGCCCCCATCCACGACCGGCACCGGATGCCGGTGGGCGCGGTCGGCATCACGGGCGCCGTCGAACGCGTCTGCAAGGACGACGACCGCACCGCCCTCCGCCCGGAACTGATCGCGGCAGTACGAGACACGGCCCGAGCGGTCTCCAGAGACCTGGGCGCAAGCCGCTTCTGACCGCCCCCGGTCACGCCGCATCCGGCACCCGTGCCCCCGGGCGCACCGCATCCAGCACCCTTGGCCACCAGCCGCTTTCGACCGTCCCCGGGCGTGCGCCCCCGACGCCTTAGGCGCGAGCCGCTCCTGACCGCCCCCGGGCGCACCCCATTCAGCACCGTGGGCGCAAGCCGCTTCTGACCGGCCCTGGACACGCCACACCCAGCACCCTTGACCCTCGGGCGCTCCGCACCCAGTGCCCTTGCTCGGCCACCGGCCGCTTCCGGCCTTCCCCGGGCGTGCGCCCCTCGCGCCTTGGGCGCGAGCCGCTCCTGACCGCCCCCAGGCGCACCCCATTCAGCACCGAGGGCGCAAGCCGCTTCCGACCGGCCCCGGACACGCCACACCCAGCACCCTTGACCCTCGGGCGCTCCGCACCCAGCGCCCTTGCTTGGCCACCGGCCGCTTCCGACCGGCCCCGGGCGTGCGCCTCTAGCACGTTGGGCGCGAGCCGCCCCCGGCGCGCCCCGCCCAGCACCTTGGGCGCGCGCTCCCGACCGCCCCGGGCGCGCCCCATCCAGCACCGCGGGCGAGCCGCCTCTGACCGACCCCGCAGGCAGCGCACCCGGATCCCCAAGCCCGTCGTCGCCGCCGTCACGGGGTACGCGCTCGGCGGCGGTTGTGAGCTGGCGCTGTGCGCCGACTTCCGCATCGCCGCC
>NZ_JBEYWV010000020.1:0-177372 GCF_040644575.1 Streptomyces sp. NPDC046939 | reverse complement strand
ATGACGCAGGGCGCCGTCGACTACCGCTCGCGCCTTCCCCGACGGCGCGCCCCTGAGATGGCGCACGGAGTGCGCATCTCAGGGGCGCGGGGAACTGCGCGACCAGCCACGACGGGCCCGCGGACTCGCTTCGGCCCCGAGGGGCACGGCGCTGACGAGGGTGCGCCAGCCTCACCCGGAGGTGCTGGAGCGGGGCCGGTACAGTGAGTGGGTCGTCATATGCGTGGCCCAGGGGAAGCCGGTGGGAGTCCGGCGCTGATCCCGCAGCCGTCACAGCCGGAATGCCTGGGCCGCGTCGTGATCGGCTCAGGACCGTCGAGGCATACGGGGCCGGAGCCGCCCGGTGCCCATGTGCCGTGCCGCCCGGTCCCCCGCAGGGAGAGGCACCCGCCGCACCATGAACATTCGCCGCAGCGCCGCGCTCGTCGCCGCGACCGTCGCGATCGGCGCCGTGAGCGCGCAGGCCGCGTTCGCCGACGGTGCTGCCAGTGCCTCCCCCTCGCCGAAGCCCGTCGTCCCCTCGGGCCTGTACGGCAAGACCGACCCGACGTACGACGGCGTGTGGCGCCAGTCACTCGCGCTGATCGCCCAGGACACCGTCGGCGTGAAGCCCGCGGACAAGGCGGTCACGTGGCTCGCGGGGCAGCAGTGCGAGAACGGCGCCTGGGGCGCCTTCCGCGCCGAACCCGGCAAGGCGTGCGACGCCAAGACCCCGGTCGACAGCAACAGCACGGCCGCCGCCGTCCAGGCGCTCGCCGCGGTCGGCGGCCGGGACGGCGAGGTCGCCAAGGGCGTCGACTGGCTGAAGAAGGCGCAGAACGGTGACGGGGGCTGGGGCTACAACCTGGGCGGCGACAGTGACGCCAACTCCACCTCCGTCGTCATCGGCGCACTCGTCGCCGCCGGTGAGAAGCCCGCCGAGGTGAAGTCCGGCCCGGGCAAGTCCCCGTTCGACGCCCTCGCCTCCCTCGCCCTGCCCTGTTCCGCCGGGAAGAACGGCGGCGGCGCCCTCGCCTACCAGCCCGACAAGAAGGGCAAGCTCGCGGCGAACGCCGACGCCACCGCGGCCGGCGTCCTGGGCGCGCTCGGTACCGGCTTCGCGCCCGGGAAGGGCAAGGCCCCGGACGCGTACACGTGCGAGGACGGCAGGACACCGGAGGCGGTCGCGCGCAACGGCGCCGTCTACCTCCAGAACCAGCTCTCCACGCACCTGTACCTGAAGTCGCAGCTCGCCGGGGCCGAGGACCAGCCCGACTACGGCAACACGGCGGACGCGGTCGTCGCGGTCGCCGCCGCCGAGGGCGTGAAGTACACGAAGGACCCGTACGCCTGGCTGGAGAAGAACGCGAAGGGCTGGGCCGCAAAGTCCGGCCCCGCCGCGTACGCCCAGCTCATCTTCGCCGCGCACGCGACCGGCAACGACCCGCGCGACTTCGCGGGCACCGATCTGGTCAGTGCTCTGAACAAGACGGGCCCGGCGCCCGCCTCCGCGAAGGCGGCCGACGAGGACGAGGACAAGGACGACAAGAGCGACGGCTTCGGCACCTGGTGGATCGTCGGCGTCATGTTCGTCGCCGCCGTGGGCGCGGGCTTCCTGCTCAGCGGCCGCAAGAAGCAGCAGCCGTGACCCGTACGAGAACGACGGCCGCGCTCGTCCTGGGCCTGCTGGCCGCACTGCTCGCCCTGACGGCCGTCCCCGCGCAGGCGGCGGGCTACCGCTACTGGTCGTTCTGGGAGCGGGGCGACGGCGCCTGGACCTACGCCTCCATGGGACCGTCCGGCACGCGGCCGTCCGACGGTGACGTGCAGGGCTTCCGTTTCTCCGTGAGCGCGGACTCCAAGGACGCCACGCAACCGCGCGGCACCACCGACTTCACCACGATCTGCGCCGGCACCGAGCCCAAGGCCGACACCAAGCGCGTAGCCCTGGTCATCGACTTCGGCACAGGTCAGGACGCCCCCGGCGGCGAGACACCGCCGAAGGCGCGTACGGCCTGCGCGCAGGTCGGCGCGGACGCGACGACGGCCGACGCGCTGGCCTCGGTCGCGAAGCCGCTGCGCTACGACAGCAACGCGCTGCTGTGCGCCATCTCCGGCTACCCGCACAGCGGCTGCGGCGAGCAGGTGACGGACTCCTCGGAGACGAAGTCCGCGAGCCCGGCCAAGTCCTCGCACTCGGGTCCGTCCGTCGGAGTGGTCGCCGGGATCGCCGTCGTCGCCGCGCTCGGCGTCGGCGCGATCTGGCAGGCCAAGCGCCGCCGCGGCTGACGCGATGACCGGCCGTACGCTGCGGGCCCCGCGGGCCCACCGTTCCAATGCCGTGCACCCGGGCGCCTGGTGGGTCTGGGCGCTCGGCCTGGGCACGGCGGCGTCCCGCACGACGAACCCGCTGCTCCTCGCACTCCTGATCGGGGTCGCGGGCTACGTGGTGGCGGCGCGGCGCACGGAGGCCCCGTGGGCGCGCTCGTACGGGGCGTTCGTGAAGCTGGGCCTGGCGGTGATCGCCGTCCGCCTGCTCTTCGCCGCGCTCCTGGGCTCCCCCATCCCGGGCACGCACCTCCTCTTCATGCTCCCGGAGATCCCGCTCCCCGACTGGGCGCAAGGGGTCCGGATCGGCGGCAAGGTCACTCTCGAGGGCCTGACCTTCGCGTTCTACGACGGCCTGAAACTGGCGACGCTCCTCATCTGCGTAGGAGCGGCGAACGCCCTGGCCTCCCCCTCCCGCCTCCTGAAATCGCTCCCCGGCGCGCTCTACGAGGCAGGCGTAGCGGTGGTCGTAGCCATGACCTTCGCCCCGAACCTGATCGCGGACGTCCGCCGCCTCCGCGCGGCCCGCCGTCTGCGCGGCCGCCCGGACAGCGGACTGCACGGCCTGCTCCAGGTCGGCCTCCCGGTCCTGGAAGGCGCCCTGGAGCGCTCGGTGTCCCTGGCGGCGGCGATGGACGCCCGCGGCTACGGCCGTACGGCGAAGGTCCCCGCCCCGGTCCGCCGGGCGACGGCGGCGCTCACCCTGGGCGGCCTGATCGGCGTCTGCGCGGGCACGTACGGCCTCCTCGCCGCGTCGGGAGCCGCCTACGGCCTCCCGGTGCTCCTCATCGGCACGGCGTCGGCGCTGGCGGGCCTGTGGCTGGGCGGCCGCCGCTCGGTCCGCACCCGCTACCGCCCGGACGTCTGGGGCGTACGGGCCTGGCTGATCGCGGCGTCAGGCGCGGCGACGGCCACGCTGATGATCTGGACGTCGACGACGGACCCGGCGGCACTCCAGCCCCAGATCGTCCCCCTGACCACGCCCACCCTCCCCCTGTGGCCGGCGGCGGGCATCCTCCTGGCGCTGCTCCCCGCGGTCGTGGCCCCGGCCCCCGACCGCCCCTCCACCGACCGCCCGCCGAAGGCACCCCGATGATCCACTTCGAGAACGTCTCCGTCCGCTACGACGACGCCGAGCACCCCACCCTCACCGGCATCGACCTGACGGTGCCGGAAGGCGAGTTGATGCTGCTTGCGGGCCCCTCGGGGGTCGGCAAATCAACCCTCCTCGGTGCGGTCAGCGGACTCGTACCGCACTTCACGGGAGGCACGCTCACCGGCAGGGTCACGGTCGCGGGCCGGGACACCCGCACGCACAAGCCCCGCGAACTGGCGGACGTGGTCGGCACGGTGGGCCAGGACCCGCTCGCGCACTTCGTCACGGACACGGTCGAGGACGAACTCGCGTACGGCATGGAATCCCTGGGCCTGGCACCCCCCACCATGCGCCGCCGGGTCGAGGAAACCCTGGACCTCCTGGGCCTGGCCCCGCTCCGCGACCGCCCGATCACCACCCTCTCCGGCGGTCAGCAACAGCGCGTGGCGATCGGCTCGGTCCTGACGACGCACCCCCAGGTCCTGGTCCTGGACGAACCGACATCGGCGCTCGATCCGGCGGCGGCGGAAGAGGTCTTGGCGGTGCTCCAACGCCTGGTCCACGACCTCGGCACGACGATCCTGATGGCGGAGCACCGCCTGGAACGAGTGGTCCAGTACGCGGACCAGGTGGCTCTGCTCCCCGCGCCCGGAGAACCCCTCGTGGTCGGAGACCCGGCGACAGTGATGGCACGGTCCCCTGTGTACCCGCCTGTGGTGGGCCTGGGCCGGTTGGCGGGCTGGACCCCCCTCCCCCTCACAGTGAGGGACGCGCGGCGCGCGGCCGCGGGTCTACGGTCCCGCCTTGCCGACGCAGCCCCGTCTCCCGACCACCCGTCCACCGTGGCTGGTCGCGCAGTTCCCCGCGCCCCTGGCGGGATTGGTCTCGCCCGCGTCAGCAATCTGATGGTCCGCCGAGGACGGGTGGAAGCCCTGCGCCACGTGAATCTGAACGTGGCGAGCGGCGAGATCGTCGCGCTCATGGGGCGCAACGGCGCCGGGAAATCGACACTACTTGCCACGCTGACCGGGATGATCAAGCCGACAAGCGGCACCGCGGAAGTGAACGGAAGGGCACCCCACCGACTGTCCCCCCGCGAATTGATCCGCAACGTGGGGCTGGTCCCCCAGGAACCCCGGGACCTGCTCTGCGCGGACACGGTGGAGGCGGAGTGCGCGGCGGCGGACAAGGACGCCGCCGCGGAACCCGGCACCTGCCGCGCCCTGCTCTCAGAACTCCTCCCGGGGATCGGGGACGACACCCACCCCCGCGACCTCTCCGAGGGCCAGCGCCTCACCCTCGCCCTGGCGATCGTGCTGGCGGCCGCCCCGCCCCTGCTCCTCCTGGACGAACCGACCCGGGGCCTGGACTACGCGGCGAAGGAGCGCCTGACGACGATCCTCCGCGACCTCTCCTCCCAGGGCCACGCGATCATCATGGCAACCCATGACGTGGAGCTGGCGGCCGAGCTGACGCACCGGGTGGCCATCCTCGCGGACGGCGAGGTGGTGGCCGACGGCCCGACCCCGGAGACGGTCACGTCCTCCCCCTCCTTCGCGCCCCAGGTGGCGAAGATCCTGGCTCCGCAGCCCTGGCTGACGGTCGGCCAGGTCAGGGAGGCGTTGTCGTGACGGACGAAGGACCGGAGGCGAGGCCGCACACGAAACAGGAGGGGACGCGTCGGGGTGCCCCCGCAGGACACCGCGGGAACTCAGCACCGGACGACCCGCCTATGGCGTCGGGTGGCGACCGGACCGATCCGGCCGAGGAGGTACGCCGGCGTGGCCCCGCCCCACTTCGCAAGAGAGGGCGCAACGACCCCGCCGTCCATGACCGCCAGGCCAATCCCGTCCGCCTGGGCCCGCGCTCCGTCGCCGCCCTGCTGATGGTCAGCGCGGTGGGCGTCATCGCGATCGGCTGGCCGCTGATCACCGGCCCCGGCTCCCAGCTCACCGCCCACGCCCAGGACGCCCCATGGCTCTTCGCGGGCCTGCTCGTCCTCCTCGTGGCCGTGGTCGCGGCGACGATCTCCGAGTCGGGCATGGGCCCGAAAGCCGTGGCGATGCTCGGCGTCCTGGCCGCCGCCGGAGCCGCCCTGCGCCCGATCGGCGCGGGCACGGCGGGCATCGAGCCGATGTTCTTCCTGATGGTGCTGAGCGGCCGCGTCCTCGGCCCGGGCTTCGGCTTCGTGCTCGGCTCCCTCAGCATGTTCGCCTCGGCCCTGCTGACCGGCGGCGTCGGCCCGTGGATGCCGTTCCAGATGCTGTCGATGGGCTGGTTCACGATGGGCGCGGGCCTGCTCCCGGCCCCGCACACCCTGCGCGGCCGCGCCGAGCGCGCCATGCTCGCCGCCTACGGCTTCCTCGCCGCGTTCGCGTACGGCACGATCATGAACCTGGCCGGCTGGCCGTTCATGAACGCGCTGGCCTCCTCGGTCGCGTACCAGCCGGACGCATCGCTCCACGACAACCTGGCCCGCTTCCTCGCGTACTGCGCGGCGACGTCGCTCGGCTGGGACCTGGGCAGGGCCGCGCTGACCGTGGTCCTGACGCTGACGGCGGGCGGCGCGGTCCTGAAGGCACTGCGCAGGGCGACACGAAGGGCGGCGTTCGAGACCCCGGTGACGTTCACCACCGACAAGCCCTAACCAGCCGAAGCGGAAGCCGAGGCCAGAGAGGCAAACCACCGCACCACCTGGGGCGCGGCCTTCCGAAACCCCCCGAAGTGATCGACGGCCCCTTGGTCGAGCACGGGCACGGACCGCTCCACCCCATTCTCCCGCAACCGCGCGACACAGCTCCGCGCGTTCCCGATGGGCACATCGGTGTCCCCGGCCGAGGCGTACAACCGCACGGGGACGTCGGGCTTCCAGGCACAGGCCCCGTCATTGGCGGCCAGCATCCGCTTCAGCGCCCCGGTCGGCCGCCGCATCTGCGCCGCGTACGAGGGAGTGAGCAGCTCCCGCACGCTCCCGGGCAGCGCCTTGAACACGTCCTCCTCGGTGTGCTCACTGTCGTAGAGGGCCTCGACGCGCCGGTCGTACGGCGCGCGGAAGACGTCGCGCGGGTCCTTCCACAGGGGGTGCAGCCGGTTCTGGGCGGCGAGCAGGTAGGACGCGTAGAGCAGCCCGCTGGTGTCGTTGACCCGCCCGTCGAAGAGGGCGGGGACCTCGACCCCGGACAGGTCGTACGGCCCGCTGACGGGCGCGAGCGCGCGCAGCCGGAAGTGCCGGTCGCCGCCGGTCTGCAGCGTGGCGCCCAGGGCCATGGCGACCTGCCCGCCCTGGGAGAACCCGGTGGCGTACACGTCGCCGCTGAGCGACCGTCCGAGTCGGCCGACGGCGTGCCGGGCGGCGCGCAGCATGTCGAGGGAGGCGGTGACGGAGGAGGCGGTGTCCATGTAGGGGTGGGTCCCGGGCCCGCGGCCGAGGCCGAGGTAGTCGGGCGCGGCGACGGCCGCGCCGGCGGAGGCGTGAAGGTAGGAGGGCACGCGCCCGATGTCGTCGCCGACGGAGGGCGCGTACGCGCGGTCGACCATGGTGCCGTGGGTGTCGGAGACGAGGCGGAGCCGGTGCCGGGGCCCGTCGGGGAGGGTGAGGAGCCCGGTGGCGGTGGTGGGCCGCCCGTGGGGGTCGAGGGTCCGGTAGGTGAGCCGGTAGGCGCGCACTCCGTAGCGGCCGGCGCCGGCCTCCATGTCCTGCCCGCGCAGCCACCGCGCGACGCCGTCCCGGTCGAGGGCGGCGACGCGGTGGACGGAGACGAGCGAGCCCCGCGGTTCGCGGGCGTGCCCGTGGGCGACGGGGGCGGCGATGCCTCCGGCGAGGGCCAGGGCGACAACGAGGGAAACGGCGCGAAGCCCGCCCGAACTCTCGCCGGTACCAACCAACTTGACGCTGTGATGAGTCATACCGGGACGCTACGAAGAACGCGCACACCCCCACCACCCGACCCACCCCCGGACAGCGGTGGACGAAACTCCCCCCGACAAACCCGAGCAACCTCAGAGCCGCTGAATGATGGTCCCGGTGGCGAGCGCCCCACCCGCACACATGCTGATCAGCGCAAACTCCTTGTCCCGCCGCTCCAGTTCATGCAGGGCGGTGGTGATGAGACGGGCCCCGGTGGCCCCCACGGGGTGCCCGAGGGCGATGGCGCCACCGTTCACGTTGACCTTCTCCAGGTCCTGCCCGAAGACCTGCGCCCAGCTCAGCACGACGGACGCGAACGCCTCGTTGATCTCCACGAGGTCGATGTCGTCGAGTGTCATCCCGGCTTTCCCGAGCACCGCCCGGGTGGCGTCGACGGGCCCGTCGAGATGGAAGTGCGGATCGGCGCCGACGAGCGCCTGGGCCACGATCCGGGCCCGGGGCTTGAGCTTCAGGGCGCGGGCCATCCGCTTGGAGGCCCACAGGACGGCCGCGGCCCCGTCGCATATCTGGGAGGAGTTCCCCGCGGTGTGCACGGCCGTGGGCATGACGGGCTTGAGCCCGGCGAGCCCTTCCATGGACGTGTCCCGTAACCCTTCGTCCCGGTCGACGAGGCGCCACATCCCCTGCCCGGCGGCCTGCTCGTCCTCGGTCGTCGGGACCTGCACGGCGAACGTCTCGCGCTTGAAGCGCTCCTCGGCCCAGGCGACGCCGGCGCGCTCCTGCGAGATGAGCCCGAGGGAGTCGACGTGCTCCCGGCTCAGGCCGCGCCTGCGCGCGATGCGCTCGGCGGCTTCGAACTGGTTGGGGAGGTCGACGTTCCACTCGTCGGGGAAAGGTTTGCCCGGCCCGTGCTTGGAGCCGGACCCGAGCGGCACCCGTGACATGGCCTCGACCCCGCACGAGACCCCGACGTCGATGACGCCGGCGGCGATCATGTTGGCGGTCATGTGGGCGGCCTGTTGGGAGGAGCCGCACTGGCAGTCGACGGTGGTGGCGGCGGTCTCGTAGGGCAGGCCCATCGTGAGCCAGGCGGTGCGCGCGGGGTTCATGGACTGTTCGCCCGCGTGCGTGACGGTGCCGCCGACGATCTGCTCGACGCAGTCGGCGGGGATGCCGGTGCGCCCGAGCAGCTCGCGGTAGGTCTCCCCGAGCAGGTACGCGGGGTGGAGGTTGGCGAGCGCGCCGCCGCGCTTGCCGATCGGCGTACGTACGGCTTCGACGATGACGGGTTCGGCTGCCATGACGGTCGTCCTTCCACGCTCCCGGACCAGCAGGACCAGAACTGGCGGACGCCCCCCGATGTCACCCACACACGAAACTAGAACGCGTACCAGTTCTGCGAGCAGTCTCGACGCGCTTACCCCGGGTACGCAAGGGGCGTGCACCCACCGCCACGACAACCGGCGAACCCATGGCCCTTGCCACTTCCGATACGCGTCACTACCTTTCGAGCCACACCTGACGACCTGTCAGAACTCGGGAGAGACCATGCCGTGTCCCGCGCTGCCCGACGGGTTCGACCTCACCGACCCCGACCTGCTGCAAGCCCGCGTCCCCCACCCGGAGTTCGCCGCGCTCCGCCGGGCCGAGCCGGTCCGCTGGATCGCGCAGGAGCCGGGAACGTCCGGCTTCGACGACGCGGGGTACTGGGCGGTCACCCGGCACGCGGACGTCAAGCACGTCTCCACCCACCCGGAGCTGTACTCCTCCTACCTCAACACCGCCGTGATCCGCTTCCACCCCTCGATCCAACGGGACCAGATCGAGGCCCAGCGACTGATCATGCTGAACATGGACCCGCCGGAGCACACCCGTGTGCGCCAGATCGTGCAGCGCGGCTTCACACCGCGCGCGGTCCGCTCCCTGGAGGACGCGCTGCGCACCCGCGCCCGCGACATCGTCGCCTCCGCGCGCCGCAGGGCGGGCCCGGACGGCACGTTCGACTTCGTGACGGACGTGGCGGTGGAGCTGCCGCTCCAGGCCATCGCCGAGCTGATCGGGATAGCGCAGGAGGACCGGGCCCGCGTCTTCGACTGGTCGAACAAGATGGTGGCGTACGACGACCCGGAGTACGCGATCACGGAGGAGATCGGCGCCGAGGCGGCGATGGAGATCGTCGGCTACGCGATGAACCTGGCGGCGGAGCGCAAGCGGTGCCCGGCGAAGGACATCGTCAGCCAGCTCGTGGCGGCCGAGGACGAGGGCAATCTGTCCTCGGACGAGTTCGGCTTCTTCGTGATCCTGCTCGCGGTGGCGGGCAACGAGACGACGCGGAACGCGATCACCCACGGGATGCACGCGTTCCTGACCCACCCGGACCAGTGGGAGCTGTACAAGGAGCGGCGGCCGGCGACCACGGCGGAGGAGATCGTCCGCTGGGCGACCCCGGTGGTCTCCTTCCAGCGCACGGCGGTCCGCGACACCGAGCTGGGCGGCCGGAAGATCGCCGCGGGCGACCGCCTCGGTCTCTTCTACTCCTCCGCCAACCACGACCCGGAGGTCTTCGAGGACCCGGACGTCTTCGACATCACCCGCGACCCCAACCCGCACCTGGGCTTCGGCGGCGGCGGACCGCACTTCTGCCTGGGCAAGTCGCTGGCCGTCCAGGAGATCGACCTGATCTTCCAGGCGGTCGCCGACGCGATGCCCGGCCTGCGCCTGGCGGGCGACCCGCGCCGACTCCGCGCGGCCTGGCTGAACGGTGTGAAAGAACTGAAAGTGGCCATAACCGGCTGACCGGCTGCACCTTTCCGTTGCCAGACGCGTCTTCGTCCGTGGAACATGCCCACGCCAGCGACAAGCGACGACACGGAAACGGACCGGTACCCGTGGCCACGGTCGACCTGCCCCTCGGCGGTGCCCCCGCGCGCCGCCGCCTCCCCCTTGCCGCGCACCACCGGATCGCGCTGCTCGCCACCGCGCCGACACTGCCGCTGTACGTGGTGTGGGCGCTGTTCCTGGCGACCGGCGGCGGCGATCTCGCGGCCCAGCAGGCCTGGGCCAGGTTCGCCGCCGATCACGGCGCGTCCGCGTACAACCTGTTCTGGTACGGCGGCATGCACACCGCCAACTACTCGCTGATCTCGCCGTACCTGATGGCGGCGCTCGGGGTGCGGCCGGTGACCGTGGTGTCGGGCCTGGCCGCGGCCTGGCTCGGCGCCGTCTGCGTCGCACGGTCGGGGATCGGCCGCCCGCTGGCCCCGGCCGTCCTGCTCTCCCTGGCGCTGTGGTGCAACGTGGCGTCGGGCCGTACGACGTTCGCGCTCGGCGTCGCCTTCGGGCTCGGCGCCTGCGTGGCGCTGCGCGGCCGGGGCGGACCGCGCGGGCTCGTCATCGCGGTGGTGTGCGGCGCGCTCGCCACGATGGCGTCACCCGTGGCGGGCCTGTTCCTCGCGGTGGTCGGCGCCGGGTACGCGGGCGCCCGCGACTGGCGCCGGGCGGCCGCGCTGCTCGTACCGCCCGCGGCGGTGGTCGGCACGACGACGCTGCTGTTCCCGTTCAAGGGCGAGCAGTTGATGCCCCTCGACCGGATCTGGCCGCCCGTCCTGTTCTCCCTCGCCCTCCTCGTGGCGGGCCCGCGGCGCTGGCGGGTGGCGCGCTGGGCGGCGGTGGCCTACGCGGCCGGCACCGTCCTCACCTACCTCGTCCCCTCCCCCATCGGGACGAACGTGGAGCGGCTCGCGGAGCTGGTCGCGCCCGCGATCCTGCTCGCCGCGGTGCGCACCCCCGGCCTCACCCGGCTGAAGGCGGCCATCCTGGTCGCCGGGCTCGTGCTGTCCTCGGCGTGGGTCGTGAAGAAGACGGCCGACGACCTGGAGGTGTCGACGGAGGTGCCGACCTGGGCCGCCCATACGCACGGCGTCGTGACGGAGCTGCGGCGGCTCGGCGCGGACCGGACCCGGGTCGAGGTGATACCGGCCCGCAACCACCGGGAGGCGACCCGGCTCGCCCCGTACGTGAACATGGCGCGCGGCTGGAACCGGCAACTGGACATCGAGCGCGGGCGGCTGTTCTACGACGGCACGTTCTCGGCGGCGACGTACCGGGCGTGGCTCGACCGGTGGGCGGTCGGCTTCGTCGTGCTGCCCGAGGGCAAGCCGGACGGGTACGCCGAGCAGGAGGCGGCGTTCGTCCGGGGCGGCGCCGACTATCTGGAGCCGGTGTGGCGCGACGCGCACTGGCGGGTGTTCCGGGTGCGGGACGCGGTGCCGCTGGTGTCCTCGCCCGCGTCCGTCGTCAGCTCGGACGGGGCGCGGGTCACGGTCCGCTTCCGGCGGGCGGGGACGGCGACGCTGCGGGTCGCGTACTCGCCCTGGCTCAAGTCCGACAGCACCTGTCTGAAGGTGCGCGGGCAGGAGAAGGGCGAGTTCACGGAGGTGACGGCGGCGGCGCCCGGCACGTACCGGATCGGCTCGCACTGGGAGTCGTCGCCGTCGCCGAGCGGGTCAGGCGGTGGGTGTGGCGCACGGTGAGGCGGTGCCCGTCGGGGACGGGGCCGGGCTCTCCGGCGTACCGGTCGGGGTGGGCTCCTCGCTGGGGGACGCGGTGTCGGACGGGCAGGGGGTCGCCGTGCCCGGGTCGGTCGGCTCCGGTGTGGTCGGCTCCTTTGTCGGCTCCTCGGTCGGAGGTGTCGTCGGCGGCTTGGTGGGCGGGGTGACGGAGTCCGAGGGGCCGGGCGTCGGGCGCGGGCTGCCGGACGGCCTCGGAGTCGTGGTCGGGCGTGGGCTCTTGGAGGGCTGGGGCCCGATGACGATGCCGCCGCCCTTGTGGCCCGCGCCGCCGTCGCCCTTGTCCTCGTGGCCGACCGGTCGCGTGGCCGGGTTCGTGGATCCGGCGCCCGGCGTGGCGGGGACGACCCCGCGCCCGTCGGGCACGGTGTGCACGCCCTCGCGGTAGAACGCCAGCCAGTACAGGACCAGATCGAGGTAGTCCCGCGAGTAGTTGTAGCTGAGGACCGCCCGCTCCAGACCGGTCGCGGTGCCGAGGTCGCGGTCGCCCGCGCACAGGTAGCGGGCGGCGCCGAGGGCCGCGTCGAAGATGTTGTTCGGGTCGGAGCGGCCGTCGCCGTTGCCGTCGGCGCCCCAGCGGCGCCAGGTGCCGGGCAGGAACTGCATCGGCCCGACCGCCCGGTCGTAGACGGCGTCGCCGTCCCAAGCGCCGTTCTCGGTGTCCCGGATCAGGGCGAAGCCGTCGCCGTTCAGGGCGGGCCCGGTGATGCGGTGGCGGGTCGTGCCGTGCGCGTCGACGTCACCGCCGCGCGCCTGCCCCGACTCGACCTTGCCGATCGCCGCGAGCAACTGCCACGGCAGGCGGCAGCCCGGATCCGTACGGGCCACGGACGACTCGGCGCGGCGGTAGGCGGCGAGGACGGTGGCCGGGATGCCGGACTGGGCGCGCGCCTGCCGCACCGGGAACGCCATGTTCGGCGCCGGCGGGCTCTCCAGGGGCGGCAGCTCGGTGTGGTACGAGCCGTCGCCCTGGGAGGGGACGGGCGGCAGCGACCCGGTGGCGTTGCCGACCGGCTGCCCGTCCAGGGCGGTCGCCCCCGCCTTCCTTCCCTGTAACTCCCGTACGACGTCGGGGGCTTGGGATGCGGTCAGGAGCGCGGTCGCGGCGACGGCCACGGCGGTGCCGCGCAGGCGGCGGCGCATTCGTTGACGCGGGGTTCGCATGGGGCCCTCTCTGTCCGGTGGGTCCGGTGGGTCCGCCGGCGGATCAGCCGCCGCCGAAGGTGTCGAGCGCGGAGACCAGCCAGCGGCCGTCCCTGCGCACGAGATCGACGGCGAGCATCGCGCCCGCGTAGTTGGCGGCGTCCTTCGCCTTCGCGGCGGTGCTGGTGCTGCTCTGGTCGGCGAAGACCAGGACGCGGGCGCGGTCGCCGTCGATGCGCTCGACCGCGCTGTCGGTGACGGTGGTGGTGACCACCGTCTTCTGCTTCGCCGCCTGCGCCAGCACCGGGGCGAGGAGCGTGCGGTGCTGGGCGACGGCCTTGCCGGTGAGATAGGTGGCGGCGGCCTTCCGCTGGGCCCCGGGATCGGCGTGGTCGTAGGAGAAGAGGGCGTTCACCGCCGTGGCCGCCCGGCCCTTGACCTCGCTGGTGCGGGCGGCGTCGGTGAGCGCGGTGTTGCGGGTCGCCGCGTCGTCCCGCAGCCCGCGCGCCTCGGCGTACGCCCAGCCGGCGAAGGCGCCGAGGAGGAGGGTGAGGAGACAGAGGGCGGTGAGGAGGGTGCGGTGGCGCTCCGCGCGGGCCGGGGTGTCGGGCACGTCCGGTGCGGTGTCCGTCTCGACAAGCGGCCGGGACCGGGGTCGCGTCCGGGGCCGGGGCTCCGGCGCGGCTCGCTCCTCCGCCTCGTCGACGGGGGCGCCCGTCAGCTGAGCGGGAGCCGGTCTCGCCGCCAGTCGGCGCTGGCGGTTGAGGTGGTGGCGGGTCGTCGTCGACATCCCTCGGTCCTTTCCGGTCAGGTCAGTCGGTGGTCGCCGTGGAGCCGACCGGCGCCTGGCCGAGGGCGCTGAGCTTCCAGTGGCCGTCGGTGCGGGTGAGTTCGCCGAGCATGCGGCTGTCCTTGTCGGTGGGCTGCTGGCCCGAGGCCCGTACGGTGACGCGGAGCGCGACCATGACCCTGGCCCGGCCCGCGCGTTCGTCCAGCTCGGTGACCGCGCCGGACAGCACCTTCGCGGTGCTGACAGTCTTGGCGCTGCGCACCTGCTCGGTGAACGCGGCCCTGCCCTTGACGAGTTGGGTGTGCAGGTCACCGGTGGTGGAGGTCTCCCACAGGTCGAGCCCCGGGCCGAGCTTGCGGTGGTCGAGGGTGTTGAGGTTCTGGACGGCCTGCTCCCCGGCCTCCAGGGCGTCGTCGCGGGCGGCGGCGTATCCGGCGGTGTCGTCGTGGGCGGCCTCGTACCAGGACCAGCCAGCCCAGGCGGCGACACCGGCCGCGAGGAGGGCGAGGGCCACCGCGGCGGCGGTCAGCGGCTGGGTGAGCCGGTGCATGGACGCCCCTTTCGTTCGGTGCGGTGATTCATCGGGCCTTGATGTCGACGATCTGCCAGACGTCGTCGTGGAGCCGGGCGGTGACGGACAACTGCGCGGCGGACGTGGCCGGCTTCTTGCCGCCGCGCCGGGCGGTCTGGTCGAGGAAGACGAGCAGGTGCGCGGTGGAGCCCCGCAGATCGACGGTGCCGACCCGCACGGTCCGGGTGGTGAGGGAGACGTGCTGCCCCCGCGCGTTCGCCCTGACCTGCTGGAACAGTTCGGCGTACTGCCGCGCGGCCTGCCCCGCCAGAACGGTCCGGGCGGACCGCTCGGTGGCGTCGGTACCGTCCGGCGTGTACGAGAACACCTTGGCAAGCGCACTGCCCACGTCCCCACTGACCCGGGTGGTCGCCTCGACGTCCGTCAGAGCGGAGTTCCGCGCGGCATCCGAGTCCCGCAACGCCTGGGCCTGCCAGAACAACACGCCCCCGGCGAGGGCGACGAGGACGGCCCCACCGGCAACCCCGCCGACAATCCACCGCCGCCACCGGCCCATGACCACCGGGGCTCCGCCGCCGGAGTCCTCGGCCGTCGTCCCGGTCGCCGCGTCGCTCGCCGGGTCCGTCTCGCGAGTGGCCACTCGGGTCGCGCCCCCAGTGGCCGGCTCCGGGTTCGTTCCGGAGTCGTCCGTGCTGTCGGTGGCCGCGTCGGTCGTGCCGGGGGTCTCCGTGCCGTGCGTCATCCGGACGTCACCTCCGTCACCGGTACCGCGCTGAGCGTCTTTACCTTCCAGGTGTCTCCGGAGGATCTCGTCAGGGTCGCCTCCAGGCGTTTGCGGGACGTCGTCGGGGGCTTGGTGTTGGGGTGGGTCGTCTCGACGCGGACCGTCGCGATGAGTTTGGCCGTGCCCGCCCGGGTGTCGAGCGCGGTGAGCGCCGCGTCGGTGACGACGCCGCGTGTGGACGTCCCGGTGGCCGGGGAGAGCCGGCCGAGCTGGGTGCGCAGGGGCCCGGAGGTGACCGTCTTCCAGGTGGTGACGCCGGTGCGGGCGCGGGCCGCCGTGGAGGCGTCCAGGGTGGTCAGCGTGGCGACGGCCGCGCGCCCGTCGGCCAGCGCAGCGTCTCGTGCCCGCCCGTAGGCGAGGTCGTCGTCGCCGTGGGCCTGCGCGTACGTCCAGGCGCCCGTCCCGCCGACGGCGAGCGCCACGGCGAGCCCCGCCCCGGCGAGGGCCCGCCGCATCACGAGCCGCTCCCGAGGCCGAGCAGGTCCTGCATGCCGGTCGGTGGGGACGACTCCCCGACCGACGGCAGCGACAGCGCTCCGGGGCGCGCCGGTTCGGGCACCGCGCCGCTGCCCGGCGCGTGCGCGGAGCCGCGTACGTTGATCCCGCTGGACGCCGGTGCCGTGCAGCGGGCGCCCGTGTTGAGGGCGGGCGCCGGGCTGAGGTCCGCACCGAGGCGGTAGGGCGTACCGGTGTAGCCCGCTGTGCAGGGCAGGGGCTTGAAGAAGGTGACCGCCATGCCGAGGTTGATCTTCTTTCCGTCGATGGCCGTGGCGCCCGCCGCGACGGCCTGGGGGAGCTTGACGAGGAGTTCCTCGGTGCCGCGCTGCCGGGTGACGGCGACCTCGGAGGTGGTGAGGAGGTTGGCGAGGACGACGCCCAGCTCGGGGTTCATGTCGCGCAGGACACCGCTGAGCTGGGTCGCGGCGTCGGGCGCGGTCGTGATGAGGCGTCGCAGGTCGCTGTCGGAGGACTTGAGCGTCGCGGCGAGGTCCTTGGCGCCGGACGCGAAGTCCTTGATGGCGGCGCTCTCCTCGGCCTGGGTGCGCAGCACGATCTGCCCGTCGTCGATGAGCCGCGTGGTCTGGGGCAGGGCCCGGTCGGCGGCGCGGACGAACTCGGTGCCGTTGTCCATGAGGACCTGGAGGTCCTCGCCGCGCCCTTCGAAGGCTTTGCCGAACTCGTCGACGACCGTGCGCAGCGAGTCGAGCGGCACGGAGGTCGTGAGGTCGTCGACGCTGGCGAGGACGTCCGTGACGGGGCGCGGCACGCTGGCCGCCGTGGCGTCGATGCGGGAGCCGTCGTCGAGGTAGGGGCCTTCGTCGCGGTCGGGGCGCAGGTCGATGTACTGCTCGCCGACGGCCGACAGGCTGGCGACGACGGCCTTGGCGTCGTCGGGGATGCGCGGCGCGGAGTTCTTGATGCGCAGGGACGCCTCGACCCCGTCGGAGGTGAGGTCGATGTCACCGACCCGGCCGACCGAGACGCCTCGGTACGTCACGTCGGAGTGGGTGAAGAGGCCGCCGGTGCGCGGGAGTTGCACCTTCACGGTGTAGTAGTCGGCCGCTCCCACGAACCGGCCGAGGTCGGCGTACCGGATGCCGAGGAACGCGAGGACGAGTACGGCGATGATCAGGAAGGCCAGGTTCTTGAGGCGGACGGCGAGCGTGATCATCGTGTGCCCCCGCTCGACGGCAGGGGCAGCGGTGACGACTTCTCCGGCGCTTTCCCCTTCCGCAGCGTCGTGCCGTCCCCCGGCGCGGTCGGCGTCGGTGAGGGCGGCGCCCCGGCGGAGTCGGTGAGCGGCGGGATCAGCGTCGTCCCCTTCTCGGCGGTGAGGTCGAGGTAGGTGTTGAGGTAGTCGCCCTTGACGCCGCGCAGCACCTCGTCGGTGAACGGGTAGGTGAGGAGCACCTGGAGCGAGTCGGGGAGGTCCTTGCCGGAGTCGGCGAGCGCCTTGACGGTGGGGGCGATGGCCTTGAGGTCGGCGACCATGTCGGCCTTGCCGGTGTCGATGGTCTCGACGGCGACGCCCTTGAGCCGGTCGAGGGAGCGCAGCATCGTCATGAGCGAGCCGCGCTGCTTCTCCAGGGTCTTGAGGCCGGGCGAGAGGTCGGTGAGCACGGTCCCGACGTCCTCCTTGCGGTGCGCGAGCGTGGCCGACAGGCGGTTGACGCCGTCGAGCGCGGCGGTGATGTCGTCGCGGTGGTCGTCGAGGTCGGTGACGAGGGTGTTGACGCGGCGCAGGGTGGAGCGGACCTGGTTCTCGCGGCCGCCGAGCGCGGAGTTGAGTTCGGTGGTGATGGTCTTGAGCTGGTTGACGCCGCCGCCGTTGAGGAGGAGGGAGAGGGCGCCGAAGACCTCTTCGACCTCGGAGTTGCGGCCGGTGCGCGAGAGCGGGATGCGGTCTCCGGCGGCCAGTGTCCCGGTGCCGTCCTTCGGGGTGACGAGCTGGACGTACTTCTCGCCGAGGAGGCTGGACTGTTCGAGCCGTGCGCCGGTCCCGGCGGGGAGCCGTACGTCGCCGTTGACCTTCATCGTGACGCGGGCGGCCCACCGGTCGCCGCCCGCGAGCTGGATGTCGGTGACGCGTCCGACGGCCACGTCGTTCACCTTCACCGCGGACTGCGGGACGAGGCTGAGGACGTCCTTCATGTCGGCGGTGATCGTGTACGGGTGGGCGCCGAGGTCGGCGCCGCCGGGCAGCGGCAGGTCCTCGACGCCGCCGAACGACGGGGTGGGCACGGTGAGGGCGCCGACGGTCCACAGGAAGGCCGTCGTGACGGTGACGGCGGCGACGGCCGCGGCGCCGACGCGGGTTCTGGTGTTCATCACTGCTCACCGCCGACCGCGGGCAGCGGCAGCAGCGGGCCGCCCATGCTGATCTCGTTGAGGTCGGCGCGGCCCGCGATCATGCGGGTCTTGGGGTCGTAGGCGTTGATGAGGTTGCCCGCGGCGAGCGGCGCCACGTCCAACGCCTCGGCGAGGGAGGCCCGTTGGTCGACGAGGGTCTGGGTGAGCGGCACGAGCCGGTCGACGTTCTTCTTCAGTTCGCCCCGGTTGTCGGCGATGAACTTCTTGACCTGTCCGAGGGCGGCGCCGAGCTGTTTCAGGGCGCCCGCGAGGTCGTCCTTGTTGTCGGCGAAGTAGCTGGTGACGTCGTCCAGGTTCTCCTGGGCGGTGCGCACGCCGCCGTCCTTCTCCTTGAGCATGGTGGTGAAGGACTGCAGTTGGGAGAGGGTGGTGAACAGGTCGTCGCTGCTGCCGTTCAGCGTCTTGGCGGCCTTGCCGAACTGCTCGATGCTGTCGCCCATCGCGGTCCCGTTGCCCTTGAGGTTCTTCGCGCCGGTGTCGAGCAGCCCGGACAGGGCGCCCTCGGCGTTGGCGCCGCCGGGCCCGAGCGCCTTGCTCAGCTCGGTGACGCTGTCGTAGAGCTGGTCGATCTCGACGGGGGTGCGGTTGCGGGACGCCTCCAGTTCGGCCCCGTCCTTCAGCGTGGGTCCCGAGGTGTAGGCGGGGGTGAGCTGCACGTACCGGTCGGCGACGACGCTCGGGGCGACGGCCACGGCGCGCGCGTCGGCCGGCACCTTGACCCCGTCGTCGATGCCGAGGGTGACCTTCACGCGCGTGCCCTCGGGCCGCACGGACTCCACCTTGCCGACCCGCACGCCGAGGATGCGCAGGTCGGACCCTTCGTAGATGCCGACGGCCCGGTCGAAGTAGGCGGTGACGCGGGTGCCCTCGGACCCGGCGGCGCGGACGCCGAAGACCCCGGCGGCGATCAGCAGGGCGAGCGTGACCCCGCCGACGAGCAGTTTCCTGCGCACAGTCATGTCAACCACCGGCCTTCACGTCGTACGTCCCGTTCTTCGGCGGCATGCAGGAGGTCTTGGGCAGCGAGGACGCGGGCAGGTAGTTCCGGGGCACGACGCCGCAGAGGTAGCTGTCGAACCAGCGGCCGTTGCCGAGGGCGTTGCCGACGAGCCGGTAGTAGGGGCCGACGAGCGCGAGGGTCTTGTCGAGCTTGCCCTGGTTCTTCTCCAGGACGTCGGTGACCCGGCCGAGCGCCCGGAGTGTCGGTCCGAGCTGCCGCTCGTTGTCGGTGACGAGCCCGCTCAGCTCGCGGCCGAGCGCCTCGCTGCCGCTGAGCAGCGCCTTGATGGCGGCGCGCCGCTGCTTCAGCTCGCCGAGGAGCGATCCGCCGTCGTCGATGAGCGTCTCGAAGCTGGACCGCTTCGTCTGGAGCGTCCGGGTCAGCTTCTTGCTGCCCGCGAGGAGCCTGGCGAGTTCCGTGTCGCGCGAGGACACGGTCTTCGAAAGGGCGGACAGGCCCTTCACGGCGGCCCGCACATCCGGCGGCGAGTCCTTGAACGTCTCGGAGATCGTCTCGAAGCTCGCGGCGAGCTGCTTGGTGTCGATCTGGTCGATGGTGCCGCTGAGGTCCTCGAACGCCTCGGTCACGTCGTACGGGGAGGTGGTGCGGGAGACCGGGATGCGGGCGCCCGGGTCCTGACGCTCGCCGCCGACCGGGTCGAGGGCGACGTACTTCTCGCCGAGCAGCGTCTTGATGGCGATGGCGGCGGTGGTGCGGTCGCCGATCCAGGTGGAGTCGTCCTCGATCTCGAAGGCGACCTTGACCTTGTTCCCGTCGAGGCTCACCCCGGTGACCTCGCCGACCTTGACGCCGGCGATCCGCACCTCGTCGCCGTCGCCGAGACCGGCGGCCTCGGTGAAGTCGGCGGTGTAGGTGGTGCCGCCGCCGATGACGGGGAGGCTGGTCGCGTTGACGGCGGCGAGCCCGAGCAGCGCGAGCACCACCAGGCCGACGACGGCGACGGCGACGGGGTTGCGCTCCTTGACCGGCTTCATCACTGGCACCTCGCTTCGGTGACGGCGATGCCGGTCGGCGGCTTCGACCCGTCGGACATCTTCAGACCGCCGACCTTCGCCTCGCACAGGTAGAGGTTGAACCAGGAGCCGTACGAGGAGAGGCGGGACAGGGCGGTCAGCTTGGCGGGTGTCTTGTCGAGGAAGTTCTCTATCTGCGGGATGCCGTCGCCGAGGGAGTCCGAGAGCCGCCCGAGCTGGTGGATGTCGTCCTTCAGCGGCTTGCGGGCGTCCTTGAGGAATCCGGCGGTGACGGTGGTGAGGTCGCCCATCGCCTCGACGGCGTCACCGAGCGGCTTGCGGTCCTCGTCGAACCCGGAGACCAGCTCCTTGAGGGTGGTGACAAGGTCGTCGAACTGGGCTTCCCGGTCGTTGATGGTGGTCAGGACCTCGGTCAGATTGCCGACGACCTCGCCGATCACCTGGTCCTTGGCGGCGACGGTCGAGGACAGCGAGCCGACGTGCTGGATGAGGCTGTCGACGGTGCCGCCCTCGCCCTGGAGCACCTTGACGATGGACGTGGCGAGATCGTTGACGTCGTGCGGCGACAGGCCCTCGAACAGCGGCTTGAAGCCGTTGAAGAGGAGGGTCAGGTCGAGCGCGGGCGTGGTCCGGTCGAGCGGGATGGTGTCCCCGGACTGGAGGTCCCCGGTGGCGTTCCCGGTGCCGCGCTCCAGGGACACGTACCGCTGCCCGACCATGTTGAGGTACTTCACGGCGGCGGTCGTCGTGCTCGGCAGGTGCCGGTCGTCGGCGACGGTGAAGGTGACCTGAGCGGTGCGCCGGTCCACGACCCGCACGTCGGTGACCTCGCCGACCTTGACCCCGGCGATGCGGACGCCGTCGCCGTCGATGAGCCCGGTGACGTCCGTGAAGAGGGCCTTGTACGAGCGTGTGTCGGTGCCCACGCCCGTGTTGGCGATGCTCAGGCCGAGCACGGTGGTGGTCAGCGCGGTGACGACGACGAAGATGAGCGACTTGACGAGCGGCCCGGTGAGCGAGCGCCGCTTGACGTGCCCGAACTCTGCCTGTGGGGGGCTCACTTCAGCCTCACCTCCGTGCCCCGGTACAGCGGTCCGACGAGCGTGCTCGACCAGTCGGGCAGGTCGTCGGGCGACGCTTTGGCGGAGGGCGCGATGAGCTCGTTCACCAGGTCGTTCTCCTGCGGCGAGTTGGCCGGGCCGAGGTCCTGCGCGGCGGGGGCGGGGGTGGTGGCGGCCTTGGCCGCCGTTCCGCCCGCCGCGCCCAGGTACGGCACCGAGTAGCAGCGCGGCCCGCCGCCGGCCCCGTACGACGGGGTGTCGCGTCCGGCGGAGTAGGCGCCCTTGGACGGGACGGTGGTCACGTTCACGTGCAGGCCCGGCTGGTCGGTGCCCTTGCCGAGGACCTTGTCCATGCGCGGCGCGAACTCGGTGAGCGCGCGCAGGGTGCACGGGAAGGACGAGGAGTACTTGGCGAGCAGCTGGAGGGTGGGCCGCGAGGTGGCGGAGAGCCGGATGATGTAGTCCTGGTTGGCGCGCAGGAAGGCGTCGAGGTCCTCGGCGGCGCGGGTGGTGGAGCCGTAGGCGCCGGCCAGGTCGCCCTCCTTCTCGGCGAGGGTGGCGCTGGTGGTGGTGAGGTCGGTGAGCGCGTCGAGGATGCCGGGCGCGGCGTCGGCGTACACGTGCGAGACCTTGACGAGCTGCTTCAGGTCCTCGTTCAGGGCGGGCAGGTTCGGGTTGAACTTGCGCAGGTGGGCGTCGAGGGTGGTGAGCGTGGACCCCAGTTGGCTGCCGCGTCCTTCGAGCGCCTGCGAGACGGCGGACAGCGTGGCCGACAGCTTCTGCGGCTGGACGGCGGTCAGCATCGGCAGTACGTCGTCGAGGACCTGCTGGAGCTCGATGGCGTTGGCGGACCGGTCCTGCGGGATGGTCGCCCCGGCGGCGAGCGTGCGCGTGCTGGGCTCGTTCGGCGGTACGAGGGCGACGTAGCGCTCGCCGAAGAGGGTGGTCGGCAGCATCTGCGCGCGGACGTCGTCCGGGACGCTGTCGAGGACGCCGGGCTTCAGCGCGAGGGTGAGGCGGGCCCCGGTGGGCGTGGCGTCGATGTCACGCACCTCGCCGACGACGACGCCGCGCAGCTTGACCTCGGCGCCGAGGTGCATCTCGTTGCCGACGCTGCCGGTCTCGACCACGACGTCGTCGGAGTCGACGAAGTCCTTGTTGTAGACGGCGACGGCGAGCCAGATCAGCAGGGCGGGCACGACGAGGAAGACGAGCCCCGCGAGTCTGCGGCGAAGGACCTCCATGTCACCCCGCCACCTTCACGGTCGTGGTGGCGCCCCACAGGGCGAGGGAGAGGAAGAAGTCGGTGACGGAGATGAGCACGATGGCGTTGCGCACGGACCGCCCGACGGCGACACCCACACCGGCCGGACCACCGGTGGCCCGATACCCGTAATAGCAGTGGGCGACGATCACCATGACGCTGAAGATGAGCACTTTCAGCACGGAGAGCAGCACGTCGGTGGGTGACAGGAAGAGATTGAAGTAGTGGTCGTACGTTCCTTGCGACTGTCCGTTGAAGACGACGGTGACCAGGCGCGAGGCGAGGTAGGAGGAGAGCAGGCCGATCGCGTAGAGCGGGATGATGGCGACGACGCCGGCGATGATGCGGGTGGTGACGAGGTACGGCATCGACCGCACGCCCATGCCTTCGAGGGCGTCGACCTCCTCGTTGATCCGCATGGCGCCGAGCTGGGCGGTGAACCCGGCGCCGACGGTCGCGGAGAGGGCGAGCCCGGCGACCAGCGGGGCGATCTCGCGGGTGTTGAAGTACGCGGAGACGAACCCGGTGAAGGCGGCGGTGCCGATCTGGTCCAGGGCGGCGTAGCCCTGGAGGCCGACGACGGTGCCGGTCGCGGCGGTCATCGCGATCATCACGCCGATGGTGCCGCCGATGACACCGAGCCCACCGGAGCCGAAGGCGACCTCGGCGAGCAGGCGTTGCACCTCCTTGGTGTACCGGACGAGCGTGCGCGGCACCCAGAGCAACGCCCGCAGATAGAAGAGGAGTTGGTCGCCACCACGGTCGAGCCAGACGAGGGGGGAGGTCATGCCGGTTCAGCCTCCCTTCGGCGGAACGATCTGGAGGTAGATGCCGGTCATCACCATGTTCACGAAGAACAGCAGGATGAAGGTGATGACGACGGACTGGTTGACGGCGTCGCCCACGCCCTTCGGCCCGCCGCGCGGGTTGAGCCCCCGGTAGGCGGCGACGATTCCGGCGATGAACCCGAAGATCAGAGCCTTCAGCTCGCTGATGTAGAGATCGGGAAGCTGGGCGAGAGCGGAGAAGCTCTGCAGGTACGCGCCCGGGGTGCCGTGCTGGAGGACGACGTTGAAGAAGTAGCCGCCGAGGGTGCCGACGACGGAGACCATGCCGTTGAGCAGCAGCGCGACCGACATGGTGGCGAGCACACGCGGCACGACGAGGCGCTGCACGGGCGAGACGCCCATGACCTCCATCGCGTCCAGCTCCTCGCGGATCTTGCGCGAGCCGAGGTCGGCACAGATGGCGGAGCCGCCCGCGCCCGCGATGAGCAGGGCGACGATAAGCGGGCTGGCCTGCTGGATGACGGCGAGGACGCTGGCACCGCCGGTGAAGGACTGGGCCCCCAACTGCTGCGTCAGCGAACCCACTTGGAGGGCGATCACGGCGCCGAACGGGATGGAGACGAGCGCGGCGGGCAGGATCGTCACACTGGCGATGAACCAGAACTGCTCGACGAACTCCCGGAACTGGAACGGCCGCCGGAACACGGCCCGAGTGACTTCGAGCCCGAGGGCGAACAGCTTCCCGGTCTGGCGGAGGGGGCCGAGGAGGGGGTTGGGGGTACGGGGCACTGCCCGCTCGCCTTTGTCGAGGGCGACGGGCGGGGACGCCTGAGGCGGGGGCGGCGGCACGGTGGGCCGCGAATCGATGCTCATACGCTCACTCGCCGAGTACGGAGCGCCCCGCAGGGGCGCGGGGAACTGCGCGACCAGCCACGACGCACGCAGCACGCGGGATCGAAAGCGACCGGGGCACTCACGCGAGCCCCCCGGCCCGGGGCAACACAGCGGTCGTGGCCATCACATCGGCCCCGTACGTGGCCCGGATCGCGGCGGCAGCACTCGGCGGCAAGGTGTCGAGCATCCCGAGCACACGAGCCCGGCGCCGCGCGACAGCCGCCCGCTCCCCCAGCCCCGGCGACGGCTGAAGCTGCGGCACGAGAGCACGCGGCTCGACCACGGGCTGCGAGGCCTCGGCGGCCAGCGTCGCCGCGTCCTTCTCCTCCGACATGCCGATGGGCCCCGCCTTGCTGGCGGTGAGGAACTGCGCCACGACCGGCTCCCGGCTGGTCAGCAGGACTTCGCGCGGCCCGAACGTCACCAGGTTCCGCCGGAACAGCATCCCCATGTTGTCGGGCACGGTCGCCGCGATGTCGAGGTTGTGGGTGACGATGAGCATCGTCGCGTCGATCTGCGTGTTGAGGTCGATGAGGAGCTGTGAGATGAACGCCGTACGGACGGGGTCGAGGCCGGAGTCGGGTTCGTCGCAGAGGATGATCTGCGGATCGAGCACGAGGGCCCGCGCGAGCCCGGCCCGCTTCCTCATGCCGCCGCTGATCTCGCCGGGCAGCTTGCCCTCGGCGCCGAGGAGGCCGACGACCTCGATCCGCTCCATGACGATGCGGCGGATCTCCGACTCCTTCTTGCGCGTGTGCTCGCGCAGCGGGAAGGCGATGTTGTCGAAGAGGTTCATCGAGCCGAACAGGGCGCCGTCCTGGAACATGAGCCCGAACAGCTTGCGGGCCTCCATGATGTCCCGCTCCGGGCTGCGCGCCATGTCGACGCCGTCGACGAGGACGCGGCCCCGTTCCGGCTTGAGCAGTCCGATCAGCGACTTCAGGAAGACGGTCTTGCCGGTGCCGGACGGGCCGAGCATGACGCTCACCTCGCCGGCGGGCAGGGTGAGGCTGACGTCCTGCCAGATCTGCTGCTTGCCAAAGGACTTGGTGAGGCCCTCGACCTTGACTTCGATTCCCATGTCACCTCCACCAAGCGCTCGTGTGCGCCGGGCGCACGTTAAAGGGGTCCATCCCGCTGGAACAAGCGGTTCGGCAGTTGTTTCCGCCCCACCGCCCGGCCTTTGTCATCGCCCGACAAACCGGCGGGAGAACCTTGTCACCGAGTGAGCGAAAAACCCGGGGCCGACGGGCGGGGCCTCGTGTCTCCGGGGGGCGGATCGACGAGGCCCCGCCCATGGGAAATCCGGCCCGGAAGGAGGTTTCGGATGCGCGAATTCCCATGTAACTCCAGGTCGACAGGGGTGTGTCGACACGGAGTCGAACAACCGAGAACCAGAGGTTACGGCTGAGTAACCTGGCTCTGCAAGAGCGATTCACCAACTTTCCGGCCGCCTTGGACCGGGCCCGCTTTTCTTGGCATTCCGGTGCGGGTCCGCACGGATTCTTTGTCCGTGAGTGATGAATCGGCCCGGGTGGGCCCGGCGGCCTACTTCACCGCCGTGTGCCAGTGCCGTGCGAGCTCGGCCCCCTCGTTCGGGGCCACACTGGTGGGGTCGGCGAACATCGCGACGTGGGTGGAGGCGCTGTTCAGTACGACGTTGTTCTTGCCGGAGGCGGACGGCAGCGCCGACTTGAGGTTGACCGCGAAGTTGAGGGCGCCGAGCAGGCCGCAGCCGTTCGCGCCGGGGACGGCGTAGGTGGAGTCGCCCTGGTCGGCGCCGACGGCGACGATGCGGTTGAGGACGCCGTCGGGGTTGGCGGTGCCGTCCGGGTCGAAGGCGTCGACGGAGACGTCGGGGGCCGTCCGGTTCTGCGGGCGCAGCACGATCGGGTCCTTGGCGGAGCCGATGTAGCACTTGTCGCCGAGGAACGGGTTGTCGAGCTTGATCCGGACCGGGAGCGAGAGGATCGGCTGGCCCTCCATGACGCCCGCGAGCAGGGTGAAGTCGGTCGGGGTGTTCACCGACTCGACGGTGGCGACGACCTTGTTGAGCTTGGCGTCGGCGAGCTGCTTGCAGATGGCGCTGACGATCGGCGTGTTGTTGGGACACATCAGCCCGAGCAGCCCGCCGGGCAGCGTGGCGGGGGCCGCGACGAGCGCGCCGCCGGGCGGGGAGATCACGGTGGTGGTGCCGTCGGCGTGGGTGATGACGCCGGCCTGGAGGTCGGTGCGTCCGGTGGGGACCTGGGAGCTGCCCAGTTTGATGGAGCCGCTCGCGGAGCTGGAGGAGATGCAGATCGCCGTGGTGTCGATGCCGTCGGCGGCGAGCATCGCGGGGTTGTCGACCGGGCAGCGGTTGAACGGCGCCCAGGACCCGTTCAGTTCGGTGCCGGCGGCCGAGGCCGGGCCCACCGCCGCCATGGTCGCGAGGGCGGTGGCGGCGGCCACCGCGGCCCCGCGTGCGGTGCGGGCGGCGGTCACGCGTCTCAGTACGGACATGAGGTTTCCCTTCGGGGGCGACAAGGGGCGCGGCAGGGCGCGCGGCCGCGAGCGGAAGAGGCCGGAATGCGGACGTTACTCACGAGGAAACCAAGACGGCAATGGGCTTGCTGACAGAAGTTTTACTACCGGCGCGTTCATCACCGGGTGAGTAATTTCCGGGCAGCCCTGCGCACTTGCTGAGCATTTTCCGAGGCTGCCGGAAAAGTACTCACCCGCCGACAAACCCCCGAAGATCGACTGAGCGCCCATGGACAAGAAAAAGGCCCGTACGAATACGCCGGAAGGAATCCGGGCATTCCCCATTGCGGGGCGAGGTTACTTGCTCGTAACGTCCTTCGGCAGGCGACGGACCAGCCATCCCCGCAGTTTTGGCCATGACGTCCGCGTGGAGTGTGCACCGCTGTTCTCACCCGGCCGGCAGTCCCTCGGACGGGAATCCGTACCGCTCGCACTCAACCCCTCTGGAAGGATCCACCGTGCGCAGATTCACCAGAAACACCGCGATCGCCGCCGCGTCCCTGGGCGCCGCCCTCGGGCTCTCCGTCTCCTCGGCCTCGGCCACGTCGCTGGCCACGTTCACCGTGACCGGCGGTGGCGCCTACACGGCCAAGGCGACCAACCCGACCCTGACCGTGCCCCGCGCCAAGCTGACCTGTGCCTCCTCGACCGCCTCCGGGACGATCAAGAACGGCACCGGGCTCTCCGGCACCGGCATCGGCAACATCAGCGCCATCTCCTTCACGACCTGCAAGGTCGCGGGCATCACCTTCACCGTGAAGGCGAACGCGCTGCCGTGGGCGATCAACGTGTCCGGCATGAGCGGCACCGACCACGCCGACGGCACCATCACCGGCATCAACGCCACCATCACCGGCCCCGGCTGCAACGCGAACTTCGCGGGCAGCGTGACGGGCTGGTACCAGAACAGCAACCACACCCTGCACGTCACGGGCGGCGGCACGCTCGCCGCCCAGGCCGGCGCCAGCTGCCTCGGCCTGATCAGCGCCGGTGACCACGCGGACTTCGTCGGCGACTACGTCCTCGCCTCGTCGCCGGTCATCTCCTCGCCGTGACGTTCTGAACCCCGCCCCAACCAGCCCGCCGCCGGTGCAGCACCGGCGGCGGGCCCGGCCGCGTCCGGGGGCGCAGCGCGGCCGGCCGACCAGCGTCCGTACCAGTGGAGGTCGAGCGGATGAGAGTGCAAGGACGGCAAGGCCGACGGGCGGGTGGCGCGCGGGCGGTGCGGATGGCGCGGGTGGTGCCGGTCGCCTCGGTCGCGCTCGCCGCCGGTCTGCTCTCCGGGCCGGGCTCGCACGCGGACGAGGGGCAGGCCGTGGTGGAGGTCGCCTATGACTGCGCGCTGCCGGCCCCGGCGGCGGGCGGGTCGGCCGACGGGCAACCCGCGCCGCGAGCGGACGAGGGGACCGACCAGCGGACGGACGAGCAGACCGACGCGCAGCCCAAGACCGACGCGCAGCCCAAGCAGGAGGAGACCCCGGGGACGGAGACGCCGGGCGCGCCCGCCACACCCGGCGCGGCCACCACCGTGCACGCCTCGGTACGGATCTCCACCGGGCTCCCACCGGCCGCCGAACCCGGCGCCCCGATCGCACCGGGCACCGTGACCGTGGAGGCGGCCCTCCCCTACACCGGCCTCGCTCCTCTCCTGCCGGAGGGCGTCACCACGGTTGCCAGTGACGCGACGCTCGACGTCCAGGTGCACCAGGGCGAGTCGACCGTGGACGCCGACTGGTCCTCACTGATGGCGACCGCCACGACCCCGCCGTCCGACGACACCCTGCGCCTCGAACACACCGGCGGCGCCCCCACGATCACCGTGAGCGAACCGGGCGACGTCGACCTGTACGCGGGCGAACTCACCCTGCGCCTCCAGCCGTTGGCCGCCGCGACCGGTGGGACCGCCAACGCCCCCTTGACCGTCACCTGCACCCCCACGAGCCAGGACCCGGCCGGCAGGCATGTGGCCCGGATCAGCGTCCCAGACGGGACCGGCCCGGCCACGTCGTCGTCCCCGCCCAGCGCCTCCGGCTCCCCGGCGCCGGGCCGCGAGGGGATCGCCGTCGCACCGGAGGAGGGCGCCGACGACGACGGGCCGACGGGCGCGACCACCTGTGCGACCGAGGCACCGAAGGGCGACATCGATCTCAGCCAGATCCCGAAGCCGCTGCCCGGAACGGTCCTCGGCCCCGTGGAACCGTCGCCCGGCATGCTCGTGTGCGCCTACGCGGTGGGGCTGACCACCATCCGGAAGCCGAACGGCTCCGTGATCATCAACGACCCGGGCAGGGAGCCGGGCCTGATGAACATCAAGGCCGCCGCCCAGACCCAGTCCTCGACCGACGGGCCCTTCTACTTCCGCATCGACTCCCTCGGCGAACTCGACCTGCCCGACGCGGACTCCACGGTCCTCGCCTTCGGCTTCGTCCCCGTCACCGCGAAGGTCTCGTTCGAGAACGGGCCGATCTCCATCTCCACCGGCACCATGGACGTGGACCCCAACCAGAAGGACTTCGCCGTCGCCACCTTCCTCCAGTCGTTGCGCGTCCACGACGTCGAGGTGAACGGCACCCCGCTGGACGTCGGCCCCGACTGCCGCACGTCGAAGCGGTACCGGGCGACCCTGCGGGGCGACTTCAAGGCGGAGACCGGCCGCTACCTCAACGTCCTGGAGGGCGGCATCCTCAAGGGCACGGTCGACATCCCGTCGTTCACGGGCTGCGGCACCAAGGGCGAGGACCTCGACCGGCTGCTCACGGCCTCGCTCAGCGGCCCCGGCAACCGCATCGTCATGAACCAGGCCCCCACCTGCATCCCGGACCCCAACTTCCCCTACGGCTGCCCGCCGGTGATCCCGAAGCTGCCCGTGGTCAGGACACCGTGACATCCGATCACTTCCGGCCACCGAAGCCCGAAGTGGTGTACTTCACAACGGAGTTGCCCTAGTTTCAGGAGATCCCGAAGGTACGCACCTGACGAAAGCCGCGCGGGGGCCGTCCCCACGGCCCCCGCGCGCGCCTGTCCCCCCACCGGGCGCCCGAACAGCGAGGACCGTGCAATGCCGCACCGCGTACAGCACCTTGATGTGAACGAGCCGCTGGGCCCGCTGCCACCGGAGTTCGCCACGGTGATGCGGCCGGAACTGCCCTCCCTCATCAAAGAGATCCGGGTCGAGGTCGAGCGCGCCTACCCCGAGTACGCGCGGCTCCTCAACGGTCCGAACGCGGCCGCCATCCGGCAGGGCGTCGAACACGCCCTCTCCGCCTTCGTGGACCGGGTCGCCGACCCCGCCGCCCCCTCCGCCGTCCGCGACGAACTCCTGCGCAAGTTCGGCCGCGTCGAGGCGTACGAGGGCCGGGAGCTGGACTCGCTCCAGGGCGCCTACCGGCTGGGCGCGCGGGTCGCACTGCGCCGCGCCAAGACCATCGGGCGCCGCTACGACCTCTCCCCGACGCTGCTCCTCACCTTCGCCGACGCGCTCTTCGCCTACGTCGACGAGCTGGAGGCGCTGTCCCGCGAGGGCTATCTGGAGGTGCAGGCCCGGTCGGGGTTCGCGCTGGAGACGCTGCGAAGACGACTGCTCCACCTGCTGCTCGCGGGCACCCCGCTGACCCACACGACCATCAACGAGCTGTGCGAGCAGACGAGCTGGCCGCTGCCCGACGAGGTCACCCTGGTCGCGTTACGCACCCCGGCGCCGGAGCACATCCAGGCCGGTCTCGACCGTGACGTCCTCACCGACCTCGGCGTTCCGCAGCCGCATCTGCTCATCCCCGGACCGGTCACGCCCGAGCGCCGTCTGATGCTGGACTCGGCCGCGCTGGACACCCCGCTCGCCATCGGCCTGACTGTGCCGACCGCCCACGCCGCGGACTCGCTGCGCTGGGCCCGCCGCGTCCTCCAGCTCGTCGACGATGACATCGTTGCCGACGCACACGTCCTGGACTGCGCGGACCACCTGGTGACGCTCTGGCTGCTCTCCGACCCGGCGCTGGTCGAACAGATCGCCGCCCGTGAGCTCGCCCCGCTCGACAAGGCGTCCGGCACCCGCCGCGCCCGCCTGGTCGAGACCCTGCACGCCTGGCTGACGACGCGCGGCACGGCCGAGCACGTCGGCGAGGTGCTCGGGGTCCACGCCCAGACCGTCCGCTACCGGCTGCGCAATCTGGAGGCCCACTTCGGCGACCAACTGGAGTCGCCGGAGCGCCGGTTCGCGATGGAGGCGGCGCTGCGGGCTTTGCGGTTGCACGGGGAGATCACGGCCGGCTGACGGCGCCCGTGCTCTCCTCGGCGCCGTCCTCCGCCCGCGCGGCGGCGGGCCGCTCCTTCGCCGTCCGGACGCGCGGGCCCTGGAGCGCGTAGGTGAGGAGGAAGCCGAGGCCGACGACGGTCGCGCCGCCCACCGCGTCGAGGACCCAGTGGTTGGCGGTGCCGACGATCGCGGAGACCGTGCACAGGGGGTGGATGAGGCCGAGCGCCTTCACCCACTTCCGCCGTGCCAGGACGATGATGACGATGCCGCACCACAGGGACCAGCCGAAGTGCAGCGAGGGCATCGCCGCGTACTGGTTGGTGAGCTCGGTGAGCGTGCCGTAGTTCGGCTTGGAGAAGTCCTGGACGCCGTGGACCGTGTCGATGAAGCCGAGGCCCGGCATCAGGCGCGGCGGCGCGAGCGGGTACGCCCAGAAGCCGATGAGGGCGAGCAGGGTGGCGAAGCCGAGGGCGGAGCGGGCCCAGCGGTACTCGGCGGGGCGGCGCACGTACATGAGCGCGAGGAGGCTGAGCGGGACCACGAAGTGGAACGACGAGTAGTAGAAGTTGAAGAAGTCCTTCAGCCAGGTCACGTGCAGGGCGACCGTGTGGTTGACCCAGTGCTCGATGTCGATGTGCAGGAACTTCTCGATCGAGTGGATCTGCGCGCCGTGGTGCTCGGCGGTGGCCCGGCCGCCGGAGATCGTGCCGCCCGTCGCGGCGAGCCTGACCTGCTGGTACGCCGAGTAGCCGACGCGGATCAGAAGCAGTTCGAGGATGAGGTTCGGGCGGGTGAGGACGCGCCGCCACACCGGGAGGAGCGGCACCCACGTCCAGCGGGCCGGGACCGGTGCGGCGTACTCCGTCGGGATCGGCGCCTGGTAGAAGGGGGACTCGCGGGAGAGGAAGGGGACGGCGCAGGCCGCGGCGAGCGCCGCGATCAGCACGACGTTGTCCCGCAGCGGCTCCAGGGACGGCATGTTCGGCAGCATCATCCTCGACGGCAGGGTCAGCGCGAGGATGACGAGGACCGGCCACATGTAGCGGTCGGAGGCGCGCTTGCCGACGCGGCCGACGACCGCGAGGAGCACCCACAGGAGCTGGTGCTGCCAGGTGGTGGGCGAGACCGCCACCGCCACGCAGCCCGTGACGGCGACCGCGAGCAGGAGCTGTCCGTCGCGCGCGTACCGCACCGCGCGGCGCAGGCCGAGGACCGTGACGCCCGCACCGAGCGCGAGGAACAGCGCCTTCTCGCCCGGCCCCTCGAGACCGAGGCGGAGCAGCGCGCCGTGCAGGGACTGGTTGGCGTTGGCCGCCGGGTCGGTGGCGAGGCCCGCGCCGGCCAGGTGGTGGACCCAGTACGTCCATGAGTCGTGCGGCATCGCGGCCCAGGCGAGGCCGGTCGCGGCGAGGAAGGTGGCGCCCGTGGAGAGCGCGGCGCGTCTGCGGCCCGTGAACCACAGCAGCGGCGCGAACAGGAGCACGGTCGGCTGGAGCGCGGCGGCGACGCCGACGAGGACGCCGGACGTCTTTTCCCCGCGTACGGCGAAGCAGCCGAGCAGGACGAGGAGGACGGGCAGGATGCTGGTCTGGCCGAGCGTGAACGCGTTGCGCACGGGCAGCGACAGCATGAGCAGGCTGATCGCGGCGGGCGCCGCGAACAGGGACGTACGGCGGGAGACGGGCTGCGGCAGGGCGCGGGCGGCGACCAGGCCGAGTGCGACGACGAGGGCGAGCGAGCCGAACGTCCAGCCCCAGCCGAGCGCCTGTTCGGCGGCGCGGGAGAGGGGTTTGAGGACGAGCCCGGCGAACGGGGTGCCGGTGAAGCGGTCGGGCGCGTCGTACAGGGAGCCCTTGACGTGCAGCACGCCGTCGGGCCCGATCCATGTCTCCAGGTCGGTGAGGCGTTCGCCGCGCGGTGTGCTGAGGACGACCACGAGCTGGCGCACGGCGAGGAAGGCGGCGATCAGCCACAAACCGGCGCGCACGGCGCTCACGCGTCCGGTCGCCGTGCCCACCGGTCCGCTCATCGGCCCTCCGTGCTCCACGTTCGCCACGCGTTCTCCCCGCCGTTCCACAGATCCTTCGCAGGGCCTTCTCAGGTCCTTCTCCTAGAGGTTCGCACCGCCCCCGGTGTGAGACGCACGCAACCCCCTCTTCACCTGTCTGTCCACCCGGTTTTGACCGGAAGACGGCGCCCGGTTCCGCGACAAAGATCACAAAAATGTCTGTTCGCGGCACCCGGACCGTTCAGCGTTTACGCAGGCCACAGCCGGTTTGGGAACGCCATGCAACCAACTGCACACTACACGTCACCTTTGCGGACGCACCTATGGTCGTTTTGAGGCCGTTCCCGCGTGGACGGCCTTTGCCCTTGTCCCCCACGAAAGGCAGGCGAGCGGACCCTTGGCCAGTGCCACGTCCATCGCAGTCAGTACCGGCAAGGTCTCGGCCCCCTCGCGGGAGCGGGACCTCAAGCGCTCCTCGTCCGAGGTCACCGTCACCGACCCGGCCCTGGTCAAGCGCGCGGTGAAGGCCGCGGCGCTCGGCAACGCGATGGAGTGGTTCGACTTCGGCGTCTACGGCTATCTGACCGCGACGCTCGGCCACGTCTTCTTCCCGACGGCGTCGAGCACGGCACAGGTCCTCTCCACGCTCGGCACGTTCGCCGCCGCCTTCCTCGTGCGGCCCATCGGCGGTGCCTTCTTCGGCCCGCTGGGTGACCGCATCGGCCGTCAGCGCGTCCTCGCCATCACCATGATCATGATGGCGGCGGGCACGTTCGCGATCGGCCTGATCCCGTCCTACCACGCCATCGGCGTGTGGGCGCCGGTCCTGCTGATCGTGGCCCGCATGCTCCAGGGCTTCTCGACCGGGGGCGAGTACGGCGGCGCCTGCACGTTCATCGCCGAGTACGCCCCGGACAAGCGGCGCGGCTTCTTCGGCTCGTTCCTGGAGTTCGGCACGCTCATCGGCTACGTGGCGGGCGCGGGCCTCGCCACGGCGCTGACGACGCTGCTGTCGGACGGCGACCTGTACGGCTGGGGCTGGCGGGTCCCGTTCCTCATCGCCGGGCCCATCGGCCTGGTCGGCCTCTACGTGCGGATGAAGCTGGAGGAGACCCCGGCGTTCCAGAAGCTGGCCGAGGAGGCGGAGAGCGCGCAGAAGGCGCGGCCGAAGCCAAAGCTGAAGGACATGTTCGTCGGCAACGGCGGCGCGATGGCGCTCTGCATCGCCCTCGTCCTCGTCTTCAACGTCACCGACTACATGCTCCTCTCCTACATGCCGACCTTCCTGAGCGAGGAGCTGGGCTACGACGCCACCCACGGCACCCTCATCCTCATCGGTGTGATGGTGCTGATGATGTGCGTGCAGATCCCGATGGGCCGGGCCAACGACCGCTACGGGCACCGGGCCGTGATCGGCGCCGCCTGCGCCGGATTCGTCGTCCTCTCCGTGCCCGCCGTGCTGCTGATCCGCGCGGGCTCCACCTGGGCCATCGCGCTCGGCCTCGCCGCGCTCGGCCTGCTCCTGGTCGGCTTCACGTCGTCGATGCCCTCGACGCTCCCCGCGCTGTTCCCGACGAAGGTCCGCTACGGCTCCCTCTCCGTCGGCTTCAACCTCTCGGTGTCCCTCTTCGGCGGCACCACCCCGCTCGTCGCCGCCGCGCTCATCGCCGCCACCGGCGACCTGATGATCCCGGCCTACTACATGATGGGCGCGGCCGTCATCGGCGGCATCGCCGCCTGGCGCATGCGGGAATCGGCGGGCCGCCCGCTCCCCGGCTCGCCCCCGGCCGTCTGATCCTCCCGCCCACGTGCCGCCGCGCCTAGGCTGACCGGCATGACCACGCCACCCGGGGCCCAGCGGCCCGACCCCGCCGCTGTCGACGCCTACCTCAGCGAACTGCTCGTCCCCGCCGACGAGGCCCTCGCCGGTGCCCTCGCGGACAGCGAGGAGGCGGGGCTGCCCAGCATCGCCGTCTCCGCCACCAACGGGAAACTGCTCCACCTGCTCGCCCGCGTCCAAGGCGCCCGCCGCATCCTGGAGATCGGCACGCTCGGCGGCTACAGCACCATCTGGCTGGGCCGCGCGCTGCCCGCCGACGGCGCACTGATCACCCTGGAGTACAGCGCCGAGCACGCCGAGGTGGCGCGCGCCAACCTCGCCCGCGCGGGCCTGGACAAAGTCGTCGAGGTGCGGGTGGGCGCCGCCCTGGACTCGCTGCCGGTGCTCGCCGATGAGGGGCACGTCTTCGACCTCGTCTTCATCGACGCCGACAAGGTCAACAACCCGCACTACCTGGAGTGGGCGCTGCGGATGACCCGGCCCGGCAGCGTCATCGTCGTGGACAACGTGGTGCGTGAGGGCCGCGTCGCCGACCCCGCCGACGACCGGCCCGACGTCACCGGCACCCGCGCCGCGCTCCGGCTCATGGCCGACCACCCGAAGCTGGACGCGACGGCGATCCAGACGGTGGGCGCCAAGGGGTACGACGGGTTCGCGGTGGCGTACGTACAGGGCTGACACCCGGTACCGCACACCCGTACCGCTCACACCTCGTGGTAGAAGCCCACGTGCACGCCGCGCGGCCCGCTCCGGTCCAGGACGACGACCTCGCCGGAGGCGCCGCGCGGCAGGCGGTACACCCCGCCGTACGCGAGCGGGTGCCCCGGCCCGCCGCCCGCGCCGAGCCGCACCCGCACCTCGGCGGCCGGGTCGCCCTGCGAACCCCGCAGCCACAGCACGCTCCACTCGCCCTCGGGCCCGCACCGGAACTCCAGGTGCGCCCGCGACACGAACAGCCAGTCCTCCGGCGTCACCAGCCGGCACCGGGCCGCGTCCCGGCCCACCCGCAGCACGGCCCCCGGGGCGCTGGCGGCCTCCGCCATCACCATCCCGGCGGTGGCGCCCTCGTCGCCGCCGCCCACCGCGGCCATGGTCAGTTCGAGCACCGTACTCCCCCAGCGTCCGGGTCCAGCAGGACCGTAGGGGCCGCATCCTAGAGCGCGCGCCCGCCCGTCGCGGGGGCTGCGGGACAATGGACGCATGACCGAACGCAAGCGGCGGCAGCCCGCGGGGCTCCCCGGAGCGGGCGGTGCGGCAGGATGAGGTCATGAGCATCGTGAAGATCAATGTCCTGAACGTCCCGGCCGAGCAGCGCGAGGTCCTGGAGCAGCGCTTCGCGTCCCGCGCGGGCGCCGTGGAGAGCTCGGACGGCTTCGAGTGGTTCGAGCTGCTGCGCCCCGTCGAGGGCACCGACGACTACCTGGTCTACACGCGCTGGCGCGACGAGGAGTCGTTCAAGGCGTGGATGGAGGGCCCGATGAAGGCCGCGCACCAGGGCGGCGGCGACCGTCCGAAGCCCGCCGCCAGTGGCTCCTCGGTGTGGTCCTTCGAGGTCGTGCAGCAGGCGGCGCCGAAGAGCGCCTGATCACGCGCGCGTACGACGGTGCGGCCGGTCCCCCCCTCGGGGTCCGGCCGCACCGCGTCGTGGGTGAGGGCGTCACAGGCTGAGCAGGCGTTCCGCCGTCTCGCGGTAGTCGCGCAGGGCGAGGCGCAGCCGCTCCGTGTCCTCGCCGGAGTCCTGCCAGGACGTGCGCAGGGTGCGGCGGTGACCGGCCAGCGTCTCGGTGAGGCGGGCCGTCAGGTCCTCCAGGACGTGGTCGGCCTCCTCGACGGCGGCCCGGGGCTGGTCCACGAAGCCCGCGACCGCGTGCTTGAGGCGGCCCGTCATGTCCTCGCGCAGCTCGTGCGCGACGAGCGGTGAGCGGCCGTCGTGGTGGCCCGTGCCCTCGGCGGCACGATGGTGACCCGTGCCGGGCGTGCCGTGGGTGTCGTGCGTGGTGCCTGTGCCGTGCGGTTCGTGCGTGCCGTCGGTGCCGTGTGCACCGTGCGGGCCGTCGGTGCCGTGCCCGGTGAGCGGGTTCGCGCCGGCCGGGGTGGCCGTGCCCGGTGCCTGTTCGCGGGGCTCGTGGCCGGGCTCGTGCCGGGGGGCCTGCGCGCCGGGCGCCGCCGGGTCGTGCAGCGGCTCCTTGAACGGTTCCTCCGGCGTCTCGTTCAGCGGGGCCGCGTGCGGCGCCGTGCCGTCCTGTCGCGTGCGTCCGATCTCCGTCATCCTCGCTCAACTCCCCTTCGCAAGGCGGCCCTTGAGGGGGCTGCCGCTCGTCCGGTTGTGTCGCGTGTGCGCGCTGTCCGCCGCGGTCTCGTCCGTGCGGTCCCGGTGCGCGACGCCTCCGCCCGCACCGGTCAGGTCGTCGAAGAGGGCCCGCGCCTCGACCATCGCCTCGCGCAGCTCCTCCGTACCGGCGCCGATCCCGGTGTGCGCCGCCTCATGGACGCGCCGGTAGCCGTGCACGTGGTGGGCGTGGTGGACGGAGAGCGCCTCGACCTGCTCGTCGTAGCGGCCGGCGTCCGGGAAGCCGCGCTCCTTCGCGAGGTCGGCGATGAGGGCCTCCGCCTCGGCGACCGCCTCGGAGGGCGACTCGACGAAGCGCTCCTGGGCGGCGGCCCAGCGCGCCCGGTAGCGCTCGCGGGCGGCGGGGTCGAGCTCGCGCGTGCGCAGCGACCCGTGGCGCCGCACCCGCTCGGTCAGCTCGTGCTCCGCGGCTTTCGTGTCGCCGTTGTGTCGGGCGACGACCCGTTCGTACTCGGGCCCGAAGCGGCTCTTGAGGCTCCGGCCGCCGCGGGGCTTGGTCCGCGCGGCGAACACGCCCGCCGCGACGACGACCACGACCCCCACCACGATCAGAGCGATGATCACGCCTGTGGACATGGTTGTCTTCCCGACCTTCCCGGTGTCCGTCGAATATGGGTCAACTGTCAACCGTGCTTACCGGTAACCGGGTTGCCCGCGCCCGCGGGCATAAACAGGCCGCACCGGCGGCGGCACGGGGCGGCGAAATCCGGTTGCCGCGCGACGCCCCACGCGTCTCACAATGCGTCATGCGCACCCGCTGGACCGTCTCCCCCGAGCCCTACGACTCCCCCGTGGCCGCCGCCTTGTGGCGCGCCTACTACACGGAGGTCAGCGACCGCTGGTACCTGCTGCACGAGGGCCGCGCCACCGACCCGGCGGACCTGGAACGCGGGATCGCCTCGGAGTCGGGTGCCCAACTGGCGCGCCCAAATGGCGAGTTGCTGGTCGGCCGGTACGACGGCGAGCCCGCCGGGACCGCGGGCGTGCGGCTCGTGGAGCCGGGGGTCGCCGAGCTGACCCGTGTCTTCGTGGCCGAGGAGGTACGCGGTACGGGCGGGGCGGCGCTGCTCGTGAGCGCGGCCGAGGACGCGGCCCGCGCGCTCGGCGCCACCCGCATCCGGCTCGACACCCGCGCCGACCTGGTCGAGGCGCGGGCCCTGTACGCGCGGCTCGGCTACGAGGAGACGGCGCCGCACAACGACGACGTCTACGCCGAGCACTGGTTCAGCAAGCGGCTCACCCCGTGAGAACGCGTGAGGCCCCCGAGGGCACGTGAGGTTCAGGCCGCGAGACCCTGCCGACGGCCCTCGTGCGGGCGCCGCCGCCGAGCCCCTGGAGCGCCCGGGAGCCGATCAGCTCGGGCATGTTCCGCGCCATTCCGCACAGCGCCGAGCCGATCAGGAAGAGGACGACGGCGAGGACCCCGCCGCTCCTGCTCGGGTCCACCCCTCCTGTCCCGTGCGGCCCGATCCGGCCTGTCGAGTTCGGGCCGGGCCGCCGGGTCTGCATAATGCGCTGCAGTTCTCGGGGGGAGGACCGCGTCGGAGTCTCGGGGAGGGGCCACGCATGAGCGGGAGTGGTGAGGAGCGTCCACGGCGTCCGGAGTATCCCTGCGAGGAGTGCGGGGCGACGGCGGCAGCGGGCGGGGAGACCACGTGCGTCTGCGAGGCGGAGGGGTTCGGTCCGCTGCGGGTCCGCCCCTACGTCACCCTGCCGGAGCCGTCCCAGCCCCCGCCGCCGCGCGCCCCGGACCCGTACGCGCGCCCGCCGCTGCCGCCCGGGCGGACAGGGGCCGATGAGGACGACGACGCCCCCGAGCCCCCGCCGCCGCGCCGTCCCCCGGTGCTGCTCCTCGCCGCGCTCGCCGGGGTACTGAGCGTGGCGGCGCTGGTGACGGTCCTCATCTCGTCGGGCGACGGCGACACGGGCGCCACCGCGCAGGAGGCGGGCACCCCGCTCTCCGCGACGACACCGGCACCGGCGCCGTCCGGGACGTCCCCGCGCCCCTCCGCCCCGGCGTCGGAGCGCACGGCGCGGCCCGCGCCCCCGCGGGTGTCGCGGGCGGCGTCGGCCGTCGCGGCGCCCTCCCCGTCGGCCACGGCGAGCAGGCCGCCCGCCTCCCCAACCCGCTCACCGTCCGCGTCCGCACGGACCTCCGCCCCGCCCTCCGCGTCCGCCTCCGCGACGCCGCGCCCGTCCCGCTCGCAGCGCCGGGAGCCGGAGGTCCTGCGCCGGGGCGACCGCGGCCCGGAGGTCGGCGAGCTCCAGTACCGGCTGCGCAAGGTGAACCTGTATCCGGCCGAGCCGGACGGCAGGTTCGACGACCGTACGGAGTCCGCGGTGCGGAACTACCAGATGGCCCGCGGCGTCCGAGGCGACGCCCCGGGCACGTACGGCCCGGCGACGCGGCGGCTCCTGGAGGCGGAGACGCGCTAGGGCGTGTTTCGAAAGTTTCTCCTGGTCAGCCGATGTGCAGCAGGATCTCGCCGTCGGCGCGGGCCTCGACCCGTACGGCCGTCAGGTCGGGCACGTGGACCGTGGGCCCGTGCTCGGCCGCGCGCGGGCCGATCCCGACCACCCGCATCCCCGCGGCGCGCCCGGCCGCGATGCCCGCGCCGGAGTCCTCGAAGACGACGCAGTCGGCGGGGTCGACGCCGAGTTCGGCGGCGCCCTTCAGGAAGCCCTCGGGGTCGGGCTTGCTGGCGCCCACGTTCTCGGCGGTGACGCGGACGGCCGGGTAGGGCAGCCCGGCGGCGGCCATCCGGCCGGTGGAAAGGGCCAGGTCGGCCGAGGTGACGAGCGCGTGCGCGACGCCGCTGGAGAGCAGCGAGTCCAGGAACGCGGCGGCGCCGGGGACGGGCACGACCCCGTCCATGTCGGCGGTCTCGGCGGCGAGCATGCGGGCGTTGTCGGCGTGGTTCTCCGCCATGGGGCGCTCGGGCAGCAGGAGGGCCATGGAGGCGTGGCCCTGGCGCCCGTGCACGACGTGCATCACCTCGTCGCCGTCCAGGCCGTGCTCGGCGGCCCAGCGCCGCCAGATGCGTTCGACGACGGCGTCGGAGTTGACGAGGGTGCCGTCCATGTCGAGCAGGAGGGCACGCGCGGAGAGGACGGTCATTCGGCGGGCTCCAGTGAACGTGTGACGGCTGTGTGCCGGGCGGGGACAAGGCGGCCCCGCCCACCGGTCAGGGTACGCGGGCGGGGGCCACTTTGTTCCCTCACGGTACAAAACGGAGGGGGGTCGGCGCCACCCGCGCACATCACACCCCCCGACGGCGGCGAGGCGGAGCCCCGCGGTCCGGACGCGAACACGGCAGCCGACGGAGAGCGGGCGCACCGGAACACGACCGGGCGCACCTCAGAGAGCCGACCGGCCCAAATACCGGGCAAATCGGCGGAGTTGCCGCCTCGCCCCTTGTCCCGCCCACCACTTTGACGCGACCCTGTCACCAGAAGAACACCCCCGCGCAACCCCCTCCCCCCACCATGGCCGCACGCACCCCCCGCGCCCGGCCAACCACCCCCCATGTCAAGGGAGTTCACCCATGCCCAGCCTCTACGCGCGTCGATCCCGATCCCGCGCCGCGGCGTTCGGCACCGCAGCCGCCGCCCTCAGCGCCCTCACCCTCCTCACGACGGCCCCTGCCGCGCAGGCGGCCCCGCCCACCCCGGTCAGCGCCGCCACGGCCCGCACCTACCTCGCCGAGCTGACCGTCAAGGCCGAGGGCTCCTCCGACGGCTACAGCCGCGACAAGTTCCCGCACTGGATCACCCAGTCCGGCACCTGCAACACGCGCGAGGTCGTCCTCAAGCGCGACGGCAGCAACGTCCAGACCGGCTCCGACTGCGCGGCCACGTCCGGGAGTTGGTACTCCGCGTACGACGGCGCCACCTGGACCGCGGCGAGCGACGTCGACATCGACCACGTCGTACCGCTCTCCGAGGCGTGGAAGTCCGGCGCGAACGCCTGGACGACGGCGCAGCGCCAGTCGCTCGCCAACGACCTCACCCGCCCCCAGCTCATAGCCGTCACGGACAACGTGAACCAGGCCAAGGGCGACAAGGACCCCGCCGAGTGGATGCCGCCCCGCACCGCGTACGCCTGCACGTACCTGCGGATGTACGTGCAGGTGAAGCACTACTACAACCTCTCCGTGGACTCGGCGGAGAAGTCCGCGATCCAGACGAAGCTGAGCGGCTGCTGACCGGCCGCTGAGCCGGGTCCCCCGCTTTCTCCCGGTGTTCCGTACCGTACGGACGACTACGGAACACCGACCGAGCGAGTGCGGAGGAGGCGACGTGGCGAAGCTGCGCCTGGGACCGGTGCTGAGGTACGTGGACGAGGAGGCCGCGACGGTCTGGGTCGAGGCGAGCCGGCCCTGCGTCGCGGAGGTGCGCTGCGCGGACGGCGCGTCGGGCACCGCGCGGACCTTCCAGATCGACGGCCACCACTACGCGCTGGTCCCGGTCGGCGGCCTCACGCCGGGCACCGAGACGGCGTACGAGGTGGTCCTGGACGGCGGCACGGTCTGGCCCGAGCCGGACTCCCGCTTCCCCGCCAGCACCATCCGCACCCCGCACCACGAGGCGGCGGACGCGCGGCTCCGCGTCACCTTCGGCTCCTGCCGCTGGGCCGCGCCGCCCGCCTCCGGCTCCTCCTGGCGGGAGCGCGGCCGTGAGCTGGGCGGCGAACACGACCCGGTCGGCCCCGACGCCCTCGACACGCTGGCCGCACGCCTCGCCGCCGACCCGTCGGCCGAGCGCCCCGACGTCCTCGTCCTCCTCGGCGACCAGGTCTACGCGGACGAGACCTCACCGGCGACGCAGGAGTGGCTGGCCCGCCGCCGCGACCTGGACGAACCGCCCGGCACACAGGTGGCGGACTACCAGGAGTACACGCACCTCTACTACGAATCCTGGCTGGACCCGGAGATCCGCTGGCTCCTGTCCACGGTCCCCAGCCTCATGCTTTTCGACGACCACGACGTGATAGATGATTGGAACACCAGTTCGGCCTGGTTGCGGGACATGCGCGCGAAGCCCTGGTGGCAGGAGCGCATCCTGAGCGGCCTCATGTCGTACTGGGTGCACCAGCACATAGGCAATCTGCCACCGTCCGTGCTCGCCGACGACCCGGTCTACGCGGCGGTGTGCGCGACCCCCGACGGCACGGACGCCCTGCGCGCGTTCGCCGCCCGCGCCGACGCCGACCCCACCTGCGCCCGCTGGAGCTACCGGCGCGACTTCGGCCGCGTCCGCCTGGTCATGATCGACACGCGCGCCGCCCGCGTCCTCGAGGAGGAGCACCGGTCGATGCTCGACCCGGACGAGGAACGCTGGGTGCGCGAGCAGGTCCTCGACGGCCAGGACAGCGCGCCCGGCGCCTACGACCACCTCCTCATCGGCTCCTCGCTGCCCTGGCTGCTGCCCCACCTCATCCACGACGCGGAGAACTGGAACGCGGCGATGTGCGGCGGCGAGCGCGGGGCCCGCTGGGCGCGGCGCGGCGAGAAGTTGCGCAGGCGGGCCGATCTGGAGCACTGGCCGGCGTTCCCGAAGTCGTTCGACACGCTCACGGACCTGATCGCGGAGGCGGGTGGCGGCCCGGTGGCGCCCGCGACGATCTCGGTCCTCGGCGGCGACGTGCACCACGCCTACATCGCCGAGCCGACCTGGCCCACCGGAACTCCGGCGCCCACGTCCCGCATCCTGCAACTGACCTGCTCGCCCGTGCACAACTCGATCCCCCGCTATATGCGCCTGGCGTTCCGGTTCGGCTGGAGCCGATGGGGACGGGCCATCGGGCGCGGCCTCGCCCGGCACGCCCGCGCGGCAGCCCTGCGGGTCCACTGGCGCAGGTCGGGCGGGCCCTGGTTCGGCAACCACCTGATGACGCTGACGCTGCGCGGGCGCTCCGCCGAACTCGCCCTCGACCAGGCCGACGCGCGGCAGGGCCTGGTCAGGAAGGACCACCGCAAGATCACGTAAGCCCGGCGCAAGCGGCGCAAGCGGAACCGGAACTTGGCCGAATGTTGAACTTGCAAGCTCTATTTAGGGACACCTAACGTTTGGCTCTTCCAAGCCGGTGGCAACGGCGGCAGCGTCGGCGCCGACTCCATCGGTGACATCGGTTCGTCCCCAACCGACCGAAGGAGCCCCACCATGACTGGACGTCTCAACAGCGCCCAGCCCTATGTCCTCGGCCTGTTCCGCATCGTCATCGGTCTGCTCTTCGCCTGCCACGGCGCCGCCTCGCTCTTCGGCGTCCTCGGCGGATCCATGGGCGGCGGCACCGTCGAGGCGGGCACCTGGCCGAGCTGGTACGCGGCCGTCATCCAGCTCGCCGGCGGCGGCCTGGTCATGCTCGGCCTCGGCACCCGCGCCGCCGCGCTGATCTCGTCCGGCTCGATGGCCTACGCGTACTTCAAGGTCCACCAGCCGGAATCGCTCTGGCCCCTGCAGAACGGCGGCGAGGCAGCCGCGGTGTTCTGCTGGACCATGCTCCTGCTCGTCTTCACAGGCTCAGGCGCGTTCGGCCTGGACCGCCTGTTCACCGGCCACGGCGAACACCCGGAAAAGACACACCCCGAGCGGGCGACGGTCGCGGCGTGAGTATGTGAACGCGGTCGAGGACGGACCCGGCTGGACTGGGCACGCCCCTGAATGGGCGGGCCGTCCTCGCACGTGGTTGCTGAGCGCTTGCTTCCCGCTCGGTTGTTGAACGGGTGCAGGCCGCTTGGTTGCTGGCTGGCCGGTTGCTGGTGCGTTCGGTTGCTGTCCGGCTGGCTGCTGGCAGGCGACTGCTGTCCGACCGGTAGCCGCAGCCGACTGTTGCCCGGCTGGCTGCTGGCAGCCGACTGCTGTCCGACCGGTTGCTGGCAGCCGACTGCTGTCCGGCTGGCTGCTGGCAGGCGACTGCTGTCCGGCCGGTTGCTGCCAGCCGACTGCTCTCCGACCGGTAGCTGATAACGGTTGCTCACCGCACGGTTGCTGACCGGTCGGTCGCTGCCGGTCGATTGCTGTGCGGTGGGTAGCTGTCGGCCGATCACTGTCCGGCTGGTTGCTGGCAGACCACGCTGTCCGAACGGCTGCTGAGCGCGCGGCTCCTGATCGGGCAGCCGGCTGCTGTGAGCTCGGTCGCTGTCCGGTCGGCTGCTGTGCGCTCTGCTGTTGTGCGCCCTGCTGCTGTCGCTGGTTACTGTCCGGCTGGCTGTTGGCTGACCGACTGCTGTCGATCGGTTACTGACGCCTGGCTGTAACGCGCTTGGTTGCTGCGGCCGATTGCTGTAAGCCCGGTTGCTCTCCGGTCGGCTGTTGTGCGCCCTGCTGCTGTCGCTGTTTACTGTCCGGCTGGCTGTTGGCTGACCGACTGCTGTCGATCGGTTACTGACGCCTGGCTGCGACGCGCTTGGTTGCTGCGGCCGATTGCTGTAAGCCCGGTTGCTCTCCGGTCGGCTGCTGGTGCGTCGTTACTGACCGATCGGCTAGGGGGCGCTCGCTTGCTGGCCGGCCGGTTGCTGTTCAGTCGACTGCTGTGCGCTCGGTTGTTGACCGGCCGGTTGCTCACCGGTCGGTTGCTGTGCGCTCGGCTGCTGACCCGCCGGTTGTTGACCGGCCCCTTGCTGGGCGCTCGGCTGCTGGCTGGCCGCTTGCTGTGCGCCCGACTGCTGACCCGCCGGTTGTTGACCGGCCGGTTGCTGGGCGCCCGACTGCTGACCCGGCGGTTGCGTCGCGAAAGGTGGCTTGCTGAATGGGTGTTTTCCGAACGGTACGGTGAAGCATGCGACCCGCTTGCCGGCGGCGCCGGGCGCGTCGTGGATGACGACGGATCCCGCCTCGCCGTCCCGAAGCCCCCAGCCCTTCTTGACCTCGGCGTGGCCCGCGCCCTCGGCGTCGGTCGTGAAGTCGAGCCACACCTCGTTCTCGGCGTCCGCCTTCTTCGGGTCGGCCACGTGCTGGTAGTGCCCGCCGGCAGCCTCCGGGCCCGCGCCGCAGGCCCGTTGGTGCACATGCGCCCCGAAGGCGTGCGAGTGGGCAAGGCCCCCGACGTCCAGCCGCACCGTCATCCGGTCCGTGTCACCGCTCTGCGTCACCTTGATCGACGCCGCCGCGGGCACCAGCCCGGTGTCGTACGTCACTGCGGACGACGGCAGGAACGCCGTGGGCGGCGAGAACGTCGCCCTGCTCTCCATCCAGTACGAGGACGTCCCCGTGGCGTCCGCGGCCCCGCCGCCGCCCGCCGCGAGCACGGCCGCCGCGAGCGCGCCGGTCACCATCCCTGCCACCATCGCCTGCTCCTCCGGTCTCCGTCGTCCGTCGTCCGTTGTCCGTCGTCTTCACTTCTTCTCTTCGGTCCGTTCGTACGCGACGGGACGGCATGCCGCCGCTCGGGGCGGCGCACCTGGGTGAACGAGGTGAACGTGAGATGGGGAACATCTGTACCCCTTGCGTCACTCGGGCGACACACCAGGCGTACGCTGTAGAGCTGTCATGACACCGCTCCCGCCTGGAGGAACGGTCCGGGGGAACGTTTTACGGGAGTTGGCTGGCAGTGCTGGAGAGCGTGGGTTCTCTGACCGGAAGTCCATGGATCTACGCGATCGTGGCGCTCTCCGTGCTCTTCGACGTCTTCGTGCCGGTGCTGCCGAGCGGGGTCCTCGTGATCACCGCGGCGACCGCGGCCGCGGCGGGTTCAGGCGCGGCGACCGGTGCGGTTCCGCACGGGGTGCCCGATCTGCTGGTCCTCACGCTGAGCGCGGCGACGGCGTCGGTCCTCGGGGACCTGGTGGCGTACCGGCTCGCCTGGCTCGGCGGCGAGCGCCTGGACCGCGCCATCGCCCGTTCCCGGCGCCTCACGACCGCGCAGGAACGCCTCGGCGGGGCGCTCGCGCGCTCCAGCGGGGGCCTGCTCGTGATCATCGCCCGGTTCGCGCCTGCGGGCCGCTCGGTCGTCTCCTTCGCGGCGGGTTCGGCCCACCGCAAGGTCCGCGAGTTCCTGCCCTGGTCGGCGGCGGCGGGCGTGGCCTGGGCGGCGTACAGCGTGGCCCTCGGCTACTTCGGCGCGCAGTGGCTGGGCGCGAGCTGGCTGTCGACGGTGGTGTCCTTGCTGGCGCTCATCGGGGCGGGCGTAGTGGCGGCCTACGTAATGCGCCGCCCCACCCGAGAAACCCCGGAACCGGCCTAAAGCGACCACGCCCAGCCCAGCCACGAGCCCCTGCGGAGAGTGCCGCACGAAGTGCGCACCCCAGGGGCGCGAGGAACGGCGCGCCCAGCCACAACGACGCGCGACACCCGCCACCACACCCAAGCCCCCACCACGGTGACGCACCCACCCTGTCACCGCAGCACACCAACCCCGCCAGGGGCGCGGGGAACTGCGCGCCCAGCCAGAACGATGCCGCACCCGCCACCACACACCCACCCCCAAGACGGTGACGCGCCCGCCCCCTCACCGCAGCACATCAACCCCCCAGGGGCGCGGGGAACGGCGCGCCCAGCCACACCAACGCCGCACCCGCCACCCCACCCGCACCCCCGGCCGGGTCACGCGCTGGCGCGCCCCGCGCCCCGCACCTCAAGCCCCGCCAAGAGAACCTCCGTGGCGCGCGCAACCTCCTCCACCGCCCGTTCGAACACCTCCCGGTTGTGCGCGGCGGGCGCCCGGAAACCGGACACCTTCCGTACGTACTGAAGCGCGGCGGCCCTGATCTCGTCCTCGGTGGCTTCCTCGGGGAGGGCGGGCGGGCGAAGGGTCTTGATGCTGCGGCACATACCCCCAGTCTGCCTCCGCGAGGCCGGCCCGATCACACGTTCGCGTGAAACCCCCGGGACCCCTCGCACACCCAATTCGAACAGACGTACCATTGCCGGGTGGCAGCGACCGATGACCCCGACTTCGACTTCCCGAGCGACCTCCGCGCCGGCCAGGAGGAGCTACACCAGGTCCGGGCCGAACTCCTGGCCCTATTGAAGCGGCTCCCCTGGTCCGTCGCACCTCATGACGCGATCAGTGACACCCAGGGCTGGCGCAAGCTGGAGCGCCCCGCCTCACCGGGCTGGACCGAGGACGAACAGGCCGAGGTCGAGAAGCTCCGACGGCGCGAACTGGAGCTGGCCGTCTTCGTGACGTGCCACCGCTACTGGCGCGACCTGTCGGGCCCCGACGCGGTGAGAGCGAGGGCCCGCCTCAAGCACGTACACGAGGAGCGCGCACACAAGGACCACATACACGAGGAACCAGACTCAGAACCGCACCCCTGACCCGCCCCCGCCCCGGCCCGGGGCCCGTCCCCGCCCCCGGCCCCCTACCGTCGCGCCGCCCCACGCCGCCGCTCCCGTATCCGCCGCCCCAGCGGCGGCCCGATCAGGACGCCACCGGCGACGAACCCCGTCCCGGACGGATCGTCGACGTGGAACACCCACCGGGCGACGGCCCAGACCAGCACGCCCCACGCTGTCGCGACCGCAAGCATGATCAAGGACCACCGAAACCACCCCATGCCGCGCGCCTACCCCGCCCCGCGCGCACGGCACGCAGAAGGACCCACGGCACACAGAAAAGGCCCCCGGCACACGAGCCGGGAGCCTTGGTCCTGCTGCTGAACACTGGTGGGCGCGGACGGTTTCGAACCGCCGACATCCTGCTTGTAAGGCAGGCGCTCTACCCCTGAGCTACGCACCCCTGCGCCCCGCGCTCTCGCGACCAGGACGAGTCGACAGCCTACCTTGCCGCAGGCAGTGCACCGCAAACCCGTGAGAGGCGGTCCCGCGGCGGGGGTTGTCCCCACCCGTGATCCGGTGGCCACCCGCATCCCGGCCGGGCTCCCGCCGCCGTACGTTCATGGGGTGCGGCTCGCCGGTCCGGCGCCGCAAGGGGAGTCGTCGCAGGGGGAGTTCGTCATGACCGTCCATCCGTTCCGCACCCGTACCGCCCGCGGTCTCGCCGCCGTGGCGGCCGTGGCCGCTGTCGCCGCGACGGCCTCGGCGTGCGGGGCCGACGCCTCCGACGACGACCACCCCGACCACCGTTCCTTCGCCCTCCAGGGCCGCACCCTCACCGTCGACTCGGACGACGCCGCCCTGGAACTCGTACCGGGCGACAGCGCCAAGGTCGAGGTGGTCCGCTGGTTCCGGGGCTCCACCGTGATCGGCTCCGATCCGAAGGTGACGTGGAAGTGGCAGGAGGACGAGGACCGGCTCACCCTGCGCCTGCATTGCAGCGGGTTCATCGCCGACTGCTCGGCGCGCCACCGCGTGGAGGTGCCGCGCGGTGTCGCCGTGGTCGTCCGCAGTGACGACGGCAGTGTCCGCGCGAACGGTCTCGGCAAGGGTCTCGACATCGCGACGAAGGACGGTTCGGTGCGGGTGGAGGACGTGTCGGGGCCGCTGCGGCTGCGCAGCGACGACGGTTCTCTGCGCGCCTCCGGCGTCGACGCCAAGCGGGTGTCCCTGCACACCAAGGACGGCTCGGCGCGTGTCGCGCTGCGCACGGCCCCCGACCGGCTCGACGCCACCAGCGACGACGGTTCGCTGACCCTCGAACTCCCCGGTTCCGCGAAGTACCGCGTGGACACGCACACGGACGACGGCCGGGTCGATGTCTCGGTGCCCCGCGATGACGCCAGCGCGCACCGGATCTCGGCCCGTGCGCAGGACGGGAAGGTCACCGTGCGCACCGCGGACGGAACCGCGGACTGACCGGCTCGTGTGTTCGCCCTTGACCGGTGGGAGAATGGAGACCGGTCAGGGCGGACGACGGCACGGGCAGCACGGGGAGTGGTTGGTGACGACGGCGAAGAACGAGCGCCCCGGCGAGGTGCGCCCGGCCACGACCGGGACGGGTCAGGGTGCGCGGCGCGGGCCCCGTTCCCGCCCCCACCCCCGCCCCCGTCCGCTCCACGATCTGCTCGTCCTCACGCTGCTGCCGCTGCCCGTGCTGGCGGCGGCCATGACCACGGCTTTCGCCGGTGGCGGCACCCGGAAGTGGTTCGGTGGCCGGGCCGAGTCGCAGCGTGCGGAGGCGCAGGCGGCGAAGGACGCCGCGGCGGCCGCGTTCTACGAGCTGGACACCGCCCAGCGGGACCTGCGCATCTCGATAGAGACGATCACGGCGGTCGACGACTCCCCGGCCGCGCGCCGCGCCGTCGGCGAGTTCGAGCGGCTCGGGGCCCGGATCGACGAGGTCAGCGCGCAGTACATCAGCGCGGTCGACGCCCATGACCTGGACCGGGACGATCTGGAGGCGAGCGTCGCGGCTCGCGCGCGGGCCGATCTGACGCAGGCCAAGGACCAGTTGCTCCGGACCAAGCAGGACCTGGACCGGTTCGCGCAGGGGCTCGGGCCGCTGCTCGGCAAGGCGGAGACGCAGCTGGCGCGGCTCGCCCCGTCCGTGGAGCGCGCCCGGCAGGCCCTGCTCGCCGCGACGACGGCGCTGGACACCGTCCGCGCGGCCGGGCTGAAGGCCGACGACCTGGCGGGCCGGCTCGCCGCGCTCGGCCCCGAGCTGACCAAGCTGAACCAGGGCGCGGGGCAGCACGGCGTCCCGGAGACGCTGGAGCGCGCCGAGCGGGTCGCGCGGGACGCCGAGTCCGTACGGGCGGAGGCCGAACGCCTGCCCGAGCGGGCCGCCGAGATCGACCGGCGCCTCGTCTCCCTGCGCACCAGGGCGCAGGCGCTGACCACGCGCGCGGGGCAGGTCGAGCCCATCCTCAGCGAGCTGCGGCGCCGGTTCACCGCGGCGTGCTGGCAGGACCTCCAGCGCGTACCGGACGTGGCCGCGGAGAACGTGCGGCAGGCCGAGACCAAGCTCGCCGAGGCCCGCGCCGCGCGCGACGAGCAGCGCTGGCCCGACGCCACTTCGCTCCTCTCCACCGTGCGGGCCCTGCTCAACACGACGGACGAGTCGGTCTCGGCCGCGTCCGACCGGCTGCACCGGCTGAACGCGGTGGAGAAGGACCCGCAGCAGGAGATCGACCGCACCCGGTTCGCGATCCGTGACGCCCAGCGCCTCGCCATGGCGGGCCGCTCCACGCCCGACCCGCGCCACGCCCGCCCGCTCGACGACTCCGTGGCCCGCCTGGACCGCGCCGTCGAGGGCCTGGAGGGCCGCCACCCCGACTACTGGCACTTCCTCACGGAGACGGAGGCGGTCCGGGAGACGGCGGCCCGGGTCGTGGCGCGGATCCGCGAGGAGCGGGGCGGCGCCTGACAAGGCACCCCCGCCGCCCGCCCAACCCCGCGTCACGCAGAGCGAATTGATCTCGTACGGAGACCCGTGCGAGCCTGCTCCCCATGACCAGCTCCCCACCGCTGCCGCACGGGCACGACGTGCACCGCGCCGCGGTGGAGACCCTGGCCCGTCGCATCGCGGACGGCGCGTACGTGGTCGGACGCCGACTGCGACTGCCGTCCCTGGCCGCCGAGTTGGGCTTCGTCGAACCGGTCATCGGTGAGGCGGTACGGGTGCTCGCGGCGAAGGGCGTCGTGGACGCCGCGCACCGGGTCCGCCCCCGGGCCGAGTGGAACGTGCTGGACGCCGACGTCCTGCGCTGGACCCTGGCCCACGCACCGCCCGGCCCCCTCGACATCCTCCCCGACCTGCACGAACTGCGCCGCGCCGTCGAACCGTCGGCCGCGGCCCTGGCCGCCCAGTTCCGCTCGGAGGCCGACCTGCGGACGCTGGACGCGGCGCTGGCGTCGATGGCCGAGGCGGAGCGCCTGGCGAACGCCCCGCACCCGGAACTCGCCGCACGCGCCGACGTCGCCTTCCACACGACCCTCCTCAGGGCCTCGGGCAACCGTTTCTTCGCCCGCCTCTCCCACGTCCTGGCCCCGCCCCTCACCGCCCGCGCCGAACACGTGCACGCGGGCCCGCACCACCACCCGCTCCCCGTCCACGCCGAGGTCGCGGCGCGCGTACGGGACCGGGACGCGGACGGCGCCTACACGGCGATGCTGGAACTCCTCGACCTCTCGCTCCAGGACGACCCGACCCCGTAACCTCGACCCATGCCTCGTTACGAATACCGCTGCCGCACCTGCGGCGACACCTTCGAACTCCGCCGCCCCATGTCCCAGTCCTCGGCCCCCACCCCGTGCCCGTCGGGCCACGAGGACACGGTGAAGCTGTTGTCGACGGTGGCCGTGACGGGCGCGGCGGCCCCGGCCCCCTCGCCGAGCACGGGCGGCGGTGGCGGGGGTTGCTGCGGCGGCGGCTGCTGCGGCTAGCCTCCGGCGACCGGGAAGGCGACCGCCCGGGGCCGCCCGGGGCCGCTTCACCGGCCCCGGGTCACTTCACAGCGCCCCCAGGAACCCCCGCAGTACCGCCTCCCCCGCCAGTACCCCGCTCTCCGCGAGAACCGTCAGGCCCGGCATCGTCCAGCCCGTCTCCGCGAGTTCGCCGTGGGCCGGGCGCCATGCCTGGGTCACCGCTTGGAGGAGATCCGCGTCCAGGAGGGAGTCGCCCGCGCCGAGGGTGCGTTCGGCGCCGGTCCTGCGGGCCACCTCGCGTACCGCCGCGCCCTTGGTCAGCGGTTTCGGAACGGCGTAGACCTTGCGGCCCTGGAGGGAGACGTTCCAGCCGACGCCGTCGGCCCACGCGGCGAACTCCTTGACCCAGGTGGGCGGCAGCAGGGCCCGGTCCACCACGAGGTAGGCGAACAGGTCCTCGGCGACCCGCTCCTTCAGCAGCCACGCCGGGTCCGCGGCGGCGACCATCCGCTCGCGCACCTCGCCGAGCGGCGCGCACCCCGAGTCGATCCGCGCGGCCACCGCCGCGCTCCAGTCGGGGTCGGACACCCCGTCGACCAGGAGGTGGCCGCCGTTGGCGCAGATCGCGTACCTCGGCACCGGGCCCGGCAGCCGCACCCGGCCGTACTGCTCGCGGGTCCGCGTCGTCGTCGGCACGAACACCGAGCGCCGCGCCAGCTCCGCGAGCAGTGCGGCCGCGTCCTCGGTCACGTACGACAGCGGCTTGCTCTGGTACACCTCGACGCAGAGCAGGCGCGGCGCGAGCGCGTCGGGCATGGTCAGGCCGAGCGCCCCGGCCGAGTAGATGAGCGTACGGTCGAGGTCGCTCGCGACGACCGTCATGGGGACAGCGGAGCTCACTTCGCCGCCACCGCCTTGCCGTCCCCGCCCGTCGCCCCGCGCGTGAACCTCGGGTGGATCAGGCCGACGCAGGTGTACGGGAGGCCGTCGACCTCCTCCACGGGCACCCCGCGCTGTTCCGCGAGCAGCCGCACGTGCGCGAGGTCGGCCCCGGCGCCGGTCCGCGCCAGGATCTTCCAGGGCACGCGGCGCAGCAGCACGCGTGTCGTCTCGCCGACGCCGGGCTTGACGAGGTTCACGTCGTGGATGCCGTACTCCTCGCTGATGCGTTCGACGGCGGCCCAGCCCTCCCAGGTCGGGGTGCGATCGGCCCCGAGCATGTCCTTGACGTCGGAGTCGACCGCGTCGCGCACCGCGTCGAACCGTTCCTCCACCGCGTCGAGGAAGTGCCGCGACACGTCCGCACCGGCCAGCTCCGCGTAGAACTTGGCGCCGTGGAAGTCGTTCGGCCCGACGAGGTCGGAGCGGAGCACCGTGCGCGAGATCAGCCCGGAGACGGTGGAGTTGAGGCAGGCGGAGGGGATCAGGAAGTCCTCGCGCGTCCCGTAGGTCCGTACGCACGAACCGGGGTCGGCGAGCACGGCTATCTCCGGGTCGAACCCCTCGAACTCCGCTACCGCGGCGGCCAGTTCGCGGGTGATCGCCCCCTTGCCCGTCCACCCGTCGACGAAGACGACGTCGGCCGGGTCGTGGTGCGCGGCGAGCCAGCGCAGCGCGTTCTCGTCGATGCCCCGGCCGCGCACGATGGATATCGCGTAGTGCGGCAGTTCGAGGCCGTGCCGCCGCAGCGCCCAGCGCCGCATCAGCACGCCGACCGGCGTCCCCGCCCGCGCGAGCGACACCAGGACCGGGCGCGGCGAGCGCTCCGCGAACACCGTCTCGGTAACGACACCGACCGCGTGCGCGATCCGCTCGGCGGACGCGTCGAGCGCGGCGTGGAACAGCTCCTGGTACTGGGCGCTGGGCTGGTACTCGACCGGCAGCGACTCCGCGTAGTGCGCGCCCCCGCTCTGGATGGCCTCCTCGCGCTCCTCGGTCGGCGCCTCCAGGGTCACGTCCGAGAGGTCCCGCAGCAGCCAGCCGACCTCGTCGGGCGCGTACGAGGAGAAGGCGGGACCGCGCAGCGGCTCGGGCAACGACATGGACGACCTCTCCTGGCTTCTCTCCGGCACGTACGACGGCAGCACGACCACGACCACCCGGCCCGCGTGCTCGGCCACCCGCTCCACCAACCCGCCGGACGCTTCGAGTTCGGCCCGGTCACCGGCCGAGTCGAGGACGACGACGACCGTGTCGAAGCCGCCGCCCGCCACGTTGTACGCGTACCGCTCGCCGGGCCCGTCGGCCGGCGCGTCGTGCGCGGGGAAGACGAGGCGGGTGCGGATCGCGTACCCGGGGTCGTCGACGGCGAGGACCGGCGAGCGGGTGGTCGTGGAGAAGGAGACGTCGGCGCCGCTCTCCTCCAGGGCGGTGGCGAGGCGCAGCGGCGCGTACATCAGCTCCTCGGTGCCCAGGACGAGCACGCGTCCGCGCGTGTGCGGGGCGAGTCGTGCGGCCATGGCGGGCAGCGCCGCTTCGAGGCGGACCCGGTGGGCCGGGGTGAAGCCGTGCCGGCCGCCGTCCGGCACCCCGTCCGGCCAGCCGAGGTCACCGACGCGGACGATGTCGCCCCGCTCGCGCCGGGCCGCGGGCACGACCGCACCCTCGTGGGCGGCGACGAGCGCCTGCCCCTTCTCCAGGACCCCGTCGGGCAGCCGCACCTCGCCCCGCGCCATGACGACGAGGTCGACCCGGGCGCCGATCTCCTCCGCGAACGCCTCCAGCCGCCCCTGGTCGCCGGGCGAGCGCATGTCGACGAGCGCGACGATGACGTAGTGCGCGCGGGCGTGCAGCTCGTGCAGGGCGCGGATGGTGTTCAGGACCGTGTTGCCGGTGGAGAACTCGTCGTCGACCAAGACCAGCGGGCCGTCCCCGGCGAGCAGCTGCGGGTCCTCGGGCAGCAGCAGGTGGGAGGTGGCGTGCGAGTGAGACTCCTCGAAGCCGCCCGCGGGGGCCACCCCGTCGACGGGACGGCGCGTGGAGTGCAGGTACGGCGCGAGCGCGAGGCCGTCGGCGACCGAGTGGCCGAGGCCCGTCGCGGTCTCGGCGTACCCCAGGACGACGGCGCGCGCCGCCGCTTCGTCACCGAGCAACTCCCTTACCCGTATGCCCAGTTCGCGTCCCGCGCCCCACACCACCGAGGGGCGCTGCGGCACGTGCTTGCCGAGCACGTTCGAGACGAGCAGGTGCGCGCGCTTGGGGTTGCGCCGCAGGGCGAGGCCCAGGAGCGCGGGCAGTTCCTGGTCGCCGGTCAGCTCGACGCCGAGCCGCTCCGCGACCCACGTACCCGACCACACGGTGTTCACTTTGTTCTCTGTGTCCTCTGCTCGGGTGGCGGTCCCAGCCACGCTCTCGGTCATGAGGCGGGCAGCCCCGCCGTCAGCAGCTCCACGAACCCGACGTCCTCGCGCGCCACCCCGAACGCCTCCGCGCGCGTCAGCGTCCGCTCGGCCCAGGCGCGGTGCGGCTTCACCTCGTTCATCTTGTTCGTGTACGACGACCTGAGCACCCCGCCGCCGCCCCGCTCGGGCCGCAGGATGTCCCGGGCGTCGCTGTACTCCTCGTGGCTGACGACGGAGAGCGCGTGCACCGGCAGGACGTGGGTGGGGTGGATGCAGGTCTTGCCGAGCAGCCCGTTGGCCCGGTCCAGCTCGATCTCGCGCAGCAGCCCGTCCAGGTCGTGCCTGATCAGCGCCTCGCGCAGGGTTTCGGCGCCCTCCTCGAGGAAGGGACTGCGGCGCAATTGCGGCTTGAACATCCGCTCCTGGTGGCGGAAGTACTCCCAGACCGGTCCGGTGACGGTGAACCCGGTGCCGTCGGCCCGGCCGAGGCGGTTGACGACGTCACCGATGACGGAGGCGACGATCTGGACGTCGTACGCGGTCATGTCGGGCGGCCTGCGCAGCCCGTACGCCGAGCAGAAGTCGGTGACGCCGAGGCGGAGGGCGAGGACGCGGTCGCGGTACTTGTCGACGGTGCGGGCGATCCCGTCGAGGGTCTCGGTGCGCGTCTCCAGGTGGAGCAGTTCGGGGGACTCCAGGACCGGCATGGCGAACAGCCTGCGTCCGGTGACGGCCTCGGCGGCGGTGAGCGCCTCCAGGAACGGAACGCCCCGCTCCTCCGTGAACTTCGGCAGTACGAATCCGGACAGCAGCGCGACGGCCGGTCCGAGACGCTGGACGAGGTCGGTGATCTGCCGGGGCGCGCGGACGCGGATGAAGAGCAGCGGCGTCTCGGCCCCGCGCGCGGCGAGGTCGGCGAACTGGCGGACCAGGTTGTCCTCGGCGCCGCTCACCTCCTCGTCCCCTATCGAGTCCTCCAGGCACAGCACCATGGAGACGACGCCGCGCCGCGCCTGCTTGAGGACGTCGTCGGCGAGGTGCGGCCGGGTGGCGGGGCTGTACAGGGTGGCGCCGAGCGCCGCCGCGAGGACGCGGGGCGCGGAGTCCGCACCGAAGAGCGCGGGCTCCCGGTGGAACAGACGCTCCCGCACCTCAGGCGCGATATGCCCGAAATGACGCATTAGTCTCCCTGCTTGTTACTGGGCCGCCCGGCTTGATGTGGCCGGTAATAGTACGTACAAACTTGTGTCAACAGTTCCCGGGTGCAATGAAATTCTGGTAACCCGTGCGTGTCGTACGGCGTTCCGCCCCGCCCCCGCTCCCCGGGCGCCCCGCGTCCCCTTCGAACGCGAGTACCCCGCGTTGTCCCGGCCCACCGCGGGAAGGCAGGATGACCGTATGACGCACGCGATGCTCAAGGGGGCGAACGTCCCGCTCGACGCCACGGCGGTGCGCGCCGTGCTCCGCTGGACCCCCGGGCAGGGCGTACCGGCGGTGGACGCCTCCGCGCTGCTCCTCGGCGCCGACGGCAAGGTCCGCTCCGACGAGGACTTCGTCTTCTACAACCAGCCGCGCCACCCCTCCGGCAAGGTCTGGCGGCTCGGCCAGAAGCGCGTGCCGGAGGGCATGACGGACACCCTCCAGGCCGACCTCGCGGGCATGCCGCAGGACATCACCCGCATCCTCTTCACGGCCTCCGCCGACGAGGTCGCGTTCGAGCACGTGCAGGCGCTGCGGATGGTGGTGTACGACGCCAGCGCCGAGGGCGCCGAGCCGCTCGCCCACTTCGACATCAAGCCGGAGACGGGCGCGGAGACCGCGATGATCTGTGGCGAGCTGTACCGGCGCGGCGACGGCTGGCGGCTGCGCGCGGTCGGCGAGGGCTACTCCAACGGCCTGGTCGGGCTCGCCACGGACTTCGGCATCTCGGTGGACGAGTCGGCCGCCGCGGAGCCCGCACCGGCCCCGTCGGCACCGTCTCCGTCCGCACCGTCCCCCTCGGCGACGGACACGTCCGCGCCGACCGTGCCCGCCGCCCACCCGGCGCCCGCGGCCCCCGCCCCGTCCTTTCCGCTGCCGCCCCAGCAGCCGCCGTCGTACGGCTATCCGCCGCAGGCCACGGCGCAGCCGGCGCCGCCGTCCCAGCCCGCGTACGGCTATCCGCAGCCGGTGGCGGCGGCCCAGCCCGACCAGGAGTTCCGGCTGCCGCCGCAGGGGCCGCAGTTCATCGGACGGTGAACCGGTACGGGCGCGGGGGCGGCTAGCGCTCCCCCACCTTGGACTTGTAGCCGCGGCCCCACTGGAGCCCCCAGCCGTACAGCCGGTCCAGCTCGGCCTGGAACCCGTACACGAACTTCACCTCGCGCCGCACCACCAGGTCGCCCTTGACGTTCTCGATGGAGATGACGGCGCAGGAGCGGGCCTGCGGCGCGCGCTCGTCGAGGCTGATCTCGATGCGCGGGCCGTTGCTGGGGTAGAGCGTCACGATCGCGTGCGTACGGTCGAAGGCCGGCGTCTGGTCGTAGATGTAGACGAAGACGAGCAGCCGTTTGATGGCGTCGCGATGGTCGAGATTGACGTACATGGTCTCGCCGGACGCCGAGCCGAACCGGTCGTCGCCGCTGAGCTTCACGTACGGCGGCGCGTTGAGCGAGCCAAAGAAGCTGCCGAGCGGCTGTACGACGCCCTTCTCGCCGTCGGTCAGCTCGTACAGGCAGCCGAGGTCCAGGTCGACATTGACCATGGACTGGGTGTGCGCCTGCACGACGTCCGGTTTGAACATGCTGAACGGATGGCGGATCAGGCTGTTCTTCTCGAATCCGCCGATGTCCGAGGTCCGCATCCGCCAGGACAGATTGACGCGGAGGTTGCCGGTGGTCGCGCCCTGCTTGGAGAGCGAGATCGTCGGATGTCGTTTGGTGAGTTCGATGGCGTTGGTCGCCGCGCTCCCCGAGTCGAAGTCGAACTGCGCGGAGCCGCCGCGCCAGAGTTTGTCCCACAAGGACATGCCGCCCCCAACTGCCGATGCCGAGTCGCCCGTTCATGCCGATCGTGCCGATCATGCCGAACGGGGCGGTCGCGGGGAGGCAATGCCTCGTGCGACCGCCCCGTCCGAAGCGTTCCAGGATTGGGGCCCGGCTAAAACCCCGGGGGCCTCTCTCCAGGTCAGACCCCGGAGGAGACCTCACTCTTGTCCGGGCTGCCCGTGTTTCCCTCCTCGGCCGCGAGGCGCTTGTTGCGGCGCACCGAGGAGAAGAAGGACCAGGCGATCAGGACGACGCCGATGAGGCCGGTGATGATCTCGTTGATCTCGTAGCGGATCGTGACGAGCAGGATCACGGCCAGAGCGCCGATCGCGTAGTGCGCGCCGTGCTCCAGGTAGACGTAGTCGTCGAGGGTGCCCTGGCGGACCAGGTAGACGGTGAGCGAACGGACGTACATGGCGCCGATGCCGAGGCCGAGCGCCATGATCACGATGTCGTTGGTGATGGCGAAGGCGCCGATCACACCGTCGAAGGAGAACGACGCGTCCAGGACCTCGAGGTAGAGGAACATGAAGAACGCGGCCTTGCCGGCGAGGAGCACGGCCGACTTCGGCTTGGTCCCCTCACGGGCCGCCCGCTCCTCCTCCTCGTGCTCGCGCTCCTCCTCTTCCTCCAGGCGGTTCTCGAAGAAGCTGGAGAGCCCGCCGACCACGAGGTACGTGATGAGACCGGCGACGCCGGAGATGAGGACCGTGGACTGCTTGTCCGCGTGCACGCCGCCGTGCTGGTGCGCGTGGACGGCGAAGGTCATGGCGCAGACGAGGAGCACGATCAGCGCGATGCAGACCGACAGCATGTCGACCTTGCCGAGCTTGGCGAGCGGGCGCTCCAGCCAGCCGAGCCACTTGATGTCCCGGTCCTCGAAGATGAAGTCCAGGAAGATCATCAGCAGGAACATGCCACCGAAGGCGGCGATGGACGGGTGCGCGTCGGTGACGAGCTGCTGGTAGCGGTCCGGCTGGTTGAACGCGAGGTCGACCGCCTCGACCGGGCCCATCTTGGCGCTGATCGCCACGATGACGACGGGGAAGATCAGCCGCATGCCGAACACCGCGATCAGCACGCCGACCGTGAGGAAGATCTTCTGCCAGAAGGCGTTCATCTTCTTCAGGACACCGGCGTTGACCACCGCGTTGTCGAAGGAGAGGGAGACCTCCATGATCGCGAGGATCCCGACGAGGCCGAGCGCCGTCCAGCCGTCGTAGAACACCGCGGCGATCAATCCGAGCACGGTGATCGCGAACGACCAGCCGAAGGTTTTCAGAACCACTGACTACCCCATCGTGTGTACGGGTTTCCCCGTGCTGGTTGTACGGGGCTCCCCCGCTCCGTGCACGGCTTTAGCAACGCTTTAGGAAACGTTGACTCCGAAGTCTAGAGCGATGCCCCGCAGACCGGACGCATACCCCTGACCGACTGCACGGAACTTCCACTCTCCGCCGTACCGGTACAGCTCGCCGAAGATCATCGCCGTCTCGGTGGAGGCGTCCTCGGAGAGGTCGTAGCGCGCGAGCTCCTGGCCGTCCGCCTGGTTGACCACGCGGATGAACGCGTTGCTCACCTGGCCGAAGGTCTGCCCGCGGTTGTCCGCGTCATGGATGGAGACAGGAAAGATGATCTTGTCGCAGGCGGCCGGCACTTTCGACAGGTCCACGATGAGCGACTCGTCGTCGCCCTCGCCCTCACCGGTCAGATTGTCCCCGGTGTGCTCGACCGAGCCGTCCGGGCTCTTGAGCTGGTTGTAGAAGACGAACCACTCGTCGCCCATCACCCGGCCGCCGCTGCACAGCAGCGCGCTGGCGTCCAGGTCGAAATCGGCCCCGGTGGTGGAACGTGCGTCCCAGCCGAGCCCGACCAGGACCTGCGTGAGGTTCGGTGCGGCCTTGGAGAGGGAGACATTGCCTCCCTTGGCGAGCGTGACGCCCATGATCCCTGGTCCTCCCCGCGTGTAAGACAGTGCTGTGGTCGAGCGCGTCCGGCGCCGCACTGCGAGAGTGCGGCGCCGGACGGGTGAGCGTGCCGCGCGTACGGCGACCGCTCGTGTGGCTACTGCCGGCTCAGACGTTGACGCCGAAGTCCTGCGCGATGCCGCGCAGGCCCGAGGCGTAGCCCTGGCCGACGGCGCGGAACTTCCACTCCGCCCCGTTCCGGTACAGCTCGCCGAAGACCATGGCGGTCTCCGTCGAGGCGTCCTCGGAGAGGTCGTACCGGGCGATCTCCGCGCCGCCCGTCTGGTTCACGACGCGGATGAAGGCGTTGCGCACCTGGCCGAAGGACTGCTGGCGGTTCTCGGCGTCGTAGATCGAGACCGGGAACACGATCTTGTCCACGTCGGCCGGGACCGCGGAGAGGTCGACCTTGACCTGCTCGTCGTCGCCCTCGCCCTCACCGGTCAGGTTGTCGCCGGTGTGCTCGACCGAGCCGTCCGCGCTCTTCAGGTTGTTGAAGAACACGAAGTCCTGGTCGTTGCGGACCTTGCCCTCCGCGTTGATCAGGATGGCGCTGGCGTCCAGGTCGAAGTCCGTACCGGTGGTGGTGCGGACGTCCCAACCCAGGCCCACGACGACCGCTGTGAGGCCAGGGGCCTCCTTGCTCAGCGATACGTTGCCGCCCTTGCTGAGGCTGACTCCCACGAGTCCTCCCTATGGTCTGTAGGGGCGGGGAGCCCCGTAGTGCGTCTTGTATCGGATCAACGTCTGGATCCTAGTGAGGGGTTCCCACCCCGGCGAGGTTCCCGCCGGGTGTCGTACCCCGGGAATCCGGAAAAACCGCTTTACAGGGCTTCGAGCGCCTTCGCGTACTCGTTGAGGTCGCGGGCGTCGGGCAGGCCGTTGACGACCGTCCAGCGGACCACACCCTCCTTGTCGATGATGAAGGTGCCGCGCACCGCGCAGCCCTTCTCCTCGTCGAAGACGCCGTACGCGCGCGAGGCCTCGCCGTGCGGCCAGAAGTCGCTCAGGAGCGGGTACTCCAGGCCCTCCTGCTCGGCGAAGACCCGCAGGGAGAACGGGGAGTCGTTCGACACGGCGAGCAACTGCACGTCGTCGTTGACGAACTTCGGCAGCTCGTCCCGCAGGGCGCACAGCTCGCCGGTGCAGACCCCGGTGAAAGCGAACGGATAGAAGAGCAGCACCACGTTCTTCTCGCCGCGGAAGTCCGAGAGCTTCACGGTCTCGCCGTGCTGGTTCCTCAGCTCGAAGTCCGGAGCCTGGGTGCCGACCTCGATCGCCATGGTGAAGCTTCCCTTCGATGGGGCTGTTCGGGTGGCTTCACCCTAGTTGGCGGCGGGTGCGCCCCTCCGCCGACCCCACGCGCAAGCGGCGAGGCCCCGCGGGCGCACGTGTGCGCCCGCGGGGCCTCGTCAAGGTCTCCCGGGTCCTTACCGGTCCCGCCGGGCCGGTCTACCGCTTCTTGGCGGCCGTCTTGGGCGTCACCAGCCTGCTCCCGGTCCAGTCCTTGCCCACGCTGACGCCCTTGGTCTGCGAGAGCCCGGCGGTCGTGGCGGCCTCGCCGATCTCGCTCGGCTCGACGTACCCGTCCCGCCCGGTCTTCGGCGTCAGAAGCAGGATGTAACCGCCGTCTTCGATGTACGTGGTGGTGTCCACCAGCGCATCAGTAAGGTCCCCGTCGTCCTCACGGAACCAGAGCACCACGGCATCAGCCACGTCGTCATAGTCCTCGTCGACGAGCTCTGTGGCGGTTACGGCCTCGATGGCCTCACGGAGCTCCTGATCGACGTCCTCGTCGTAGCCGATCTCCTGGACCACCATGTCGGTCTGGAAACCAAGCCTTGCGGCAAGGTTCGTCTCCGCGTGGTCCGCGGTCGCGCTCACGGATTGCCTCCTGATCATGTTTATGAATGTCTGAGCCTCGCGCAGGCGCGAAGCGTTGGCCGTAGTCCACACGTGCGCGACGGATCGCGCAAGTACCCGGCCGCCGAGACCGCCGAAACGGTGACGTTCCGGGCTGTGCCACCACAACTCCTGTCAAGGATTCCCGCAGGCCGGTGATGTACGCCACAGCATTCTGCCGGGTTTGCCCGCCCTGCGCCGACACCGAGCGTAACGGGCCCGTCGAATTGCCTCGCACAGAGATGACGATTCCGATTCCGAGGTACACGATGGACAAGGGTGTACCCCGACGGCGTACGCGACAGTGCACGATGCACAACCGACCGTGCGCGGCCGAACCCACCGAGAGTGGCATCACCGACAGTGAAGGAACAGCGTGGTTTCCGGATCCGATCGCAACCCGATCATCATTGGCGGTCTTCCCAGTCAGGTCCCGGACTTCGATCCGGAAGAAACCCAGGAGTGGCTCGACTCCCTCGACGCCGCGGTCGACCAGCGCGGCCGTGAGCGGGCCCGCTACCTGATGCTCCGGCTGATCGAGCGGGCCCGCGAGAAGCGCGTGGCCGTGCCCGAGATGCGCAGCACGGACTACATCAACACGATCGCCACCAAGGACGAGCCCTTCTTCCCCGGCAACGAGGAGATCGAGCGCAAGGTCCTCAACGCCACGCGGTGGAACGCCGCGGTGATGGTCTCCCGCGCGCAGCGCCCCGGCATCGGCGTCGGCGGCCACATCGCCACGTTCGCCTCGTCCGCGTCGCTGTACGACGTCGGCTTCAACCACTTCTTCCGCGGCAAGGACGACGGCCGCGGCGGCGACCAGATCTTCTTCCAGGGGCACGCCTCGCCCGGCATCTACGCCCGCGCCTACCTCCTGGACCGGCTCACCGAGGACCAGCTCGACGGTTTCCGCCAGGAGAAGTCGAAGGCGCCGCACGGGCTCTCCTCGTACCCGCACCCGCGCCTCATGCCGGACTTCTGGGAGTTCCCGACCGTCTCGATGGGCCTCGGCCCGCTCGGCGCGATCTTCCAGGCCCGGATGAACCGCTACATGGAGGCCCGCGGTATCGCCGACACCTCCGATTCGCACGTGTGGGCCTTCCTCGGCGACGGTGAGATGGACGAGCCCGAGTCGCTCGGCCAGCTCTCCATCGCCGCCCGCGAGGGCCTGGACAACCTCACCTTCGTCGTCAACTGCAACCTGCAGCGGCTCGACGGACCGGTGCGCGGCAACGGCAAGATCATCCAGGAGCTGGAGTCGCAGTTCCGCGGCGCCGGATGGAACGTCATCAAGCTGGTGTGGGACCGCAGTTGGGACCCGCTGCTCGCCCAGGACCGCGACGGCGTCCTCGTCAACAAGCTGAACACCACGCCCGACGGCCAGTTCCAGACCTACGCCACCGAGTCCGGCGCCTACATCCGCCAGCACTTCTTCGGCGACGACCACCGCCTGCGCGCCATGGTCGAGAACATGACCGACGACCAGATCCTGCACCTGGGCCGCGGCGGTCACGACCACAAAAAGATCTTCGCGGCGTTCACGGCGGCCAAGGAGCACAAGGGCCAGCCGACGGTCATCCTCGCGCAGACGGTCAAGGGGTGGACCCTCGGCCCGAACTTCGAGGGGCGCAACGCCACGCACCAGATGAAGAAGCTGACGGTCGACGACCTGAAGCGGTTCCGCGACCGGCTCCACATCCCCATCTCCGACGCCCAGCTGGAGAGCGGCGTGCCGCCGTACTACCACCCCGGCCGCGACAGCGAAGAGATCCAGTACATGCACGACCGCCGCAAGGCATGCGGCGGCTACGTGCCGACCCGCGTGGTGCGCGCCAAGCCGCTCGAACTGCCGGACGACAAGGCGTACGCCACGGTCAAGAAGGGGTCCGGGCAGCAGTCGATCGCCACCACCATGGCGTTCGTCCGGCTCCTGAAGGACCTCATGCGGGACAAGGAGATCGGCAAGCGCTTCGTGCTGATCGCGCCCGACGAGTACCGCACCTTCGGCATGGACTCCTTCTTCCCGAGCGCGAAGATCTACAACCCGCTCGGCCAGCAGTACGAGTCCGTCGACCGCGACCTCCTCCTCGCGTACAAGGAGTCGCCGACCGGCCAGATGCTCCACGACGGCATCTCCGAGGCGGGCTGCACGGCCTCCCTCATCGCGGCCGGTTCCGCTTACGCAACGCACGGCGAACCCCTCATCCCTGTCTACGTCTTCTACTCGATGTTCGGTTTCCAGCGGACCGGCGACCAGTTCTGGCAGATGGCCGATCAGTTGGCGCGCGGCTTCGTCCTCGGCGCGACCGCCGGCCGTACGACCCTGACCGGCGAGGGCCTCCAGCACGCCGACGGCCACTCCCAGCTCCTCGCCTCGACCAACCCCGCCTGCGTCGCCTACGACCCGGCGTACGGCTACGAGATCGCCCACATCGTCAAGGACGGCCTGCGCCGGATGTACGGCCCGACGGCCGACGGCAAGCCCGGCGAGGACGTCTTCTACTACCTCACCGTCTACAACGAGCCGATCCAGCACCCCGCGGAACCCGCCGACGTCGACGTCGAGGGCATCCTCAAGGGCATCCACCGCGTCAGCACGGGCACCTCCGGCGAGATCCCCGCGCAGATCATGGCCTCGGGTGTCGGAGTCCCCTGGGCCATCGAGGCCCAGCAGATCCTCGCCCGGGACTGGAACGTACGGGCCGACGTCTGGTCCGCCACCTCCTGGAACGAACTGCGCCGCGACGCCGTGGAGGTCGAGCGGCACAACCTGCTCCACCCCGAGGAGGAGCAGCGCACGCCGTACATCACCCACAAGCTCTCCGGCGCGCAGGGTCCGTTCATCGCCGTCTCCGACTGGATGCGGTCCGTGCCCGACCAGATCGCCCGCTGGGTCCCCGGCACCTACCAGTCCCTCGGCGCCGACGGCTTCGGCTTCGCCGACACCCGGGGCGCCGCCCGCCGCTACTTCCACATCGACGCCCAGTCGGTGGTCGTCGCGGTCCTCACGGAACTGGCCCGCGAGGGCAAACTGGACCGCTCCCTCCTGAAGCAGGCGATCGACCGCTACCAGCTTCTTGACGTGAGCGCGGCTCATCCGGGGGCGGCGGGGGGCGATGCGTAGCGCTCCGCTGGGTTAGCGGGGTGGGGGCGGCCGCGTGGTTCCGCTGTGCGGGGTCGCGCGGCCGTCGCCTGGGGTGGGGCGGGGCTCGGCTTCGGGTGGGTGCCGCCCGCAGGGAAGGTGGACGCGGGCTGTGGGGCCGCCTGGCTGGTGCCGAGCTGTGTGTTCCCTTGAGGCCGGGCCGGTCATTTTGGGCCGGGTTCACGCACCGCCCGGATGCCCTCCAAGCCCCGTTTTCCCCGTCAGGGGTTACAGCAGTCCGCCCGTGGCGGAGCCGGTCGCCGAGGCCAGCCATGCGACCGCGAGCAGCGTGTCGATGGCGCCGAGGACGACGGCGACCAGCGCCGGCACGGACTGCGTGCCGGTCCAGCGTCGCCCCATGGCCAGCCATCCGCAGACCAGGGCGACAGGACCGAGCAGGATGCCCATCACGAAGAACCCGGCGATCGCGCTGACGAGGCCGATGATCGCGAGCGACGCGCGGTCCGGCCCGCTCCGCGATCCTGCGCGGCCGCGTGAACGGGGGTGCTTGCGCGTGGTGTGACCGAAGGCCGCCATCATCACTCCTCGAGTTCGTCAGGACTCGGGCGATGAATCGGGTACCCCGTCTTCCACCGACTATCACCGGCACCCCCGTGCCGTCATCTCTCCCACACCTTGAACGCCCGCGCCCGGTACGGCGATTCGGGCTCCCACGTACCGCTGCCGGGGTACGTCTGGAACTCTCCGGTCTCTCCGCACTCCGCCGACTGGTACGTGGTGACGGGGCGGCCCGTGCGGTTGGCGAGGGACGCCGCGCTGCTCCCCTCCGGCAGCGCGACGCAGCTCTCGATGTCGATCTCGGACAGCTCGTAGGTGTGCCGGGGCCCCTTGAAGGCGGCCTTCCCCCAGAGGCAGAGCTGCCCCGCCCCGCAGTCCCCGAGCTTGATGGGTGACGCCGCTGCGGGGCCGGGTGGCAGCGCCATCGCCCCGAGCACCGCCGCGGCGATGCTGACGGTGACGGCGACCGGCATGGATGTCGGACTGTGTTTGGACGTGCGCATGTGCTTGAACCCCCGTGTCGTGTCGACCAGTTGCCTTCGCGACTGATCGCTCGACACACACCTTGGCCCGGAGGATCGGGTTCCGGGAAGGTCTTCCCGGCGACGTCACCCGGATAAGCGAAAGCCCCCGGAGAGTTCCCCGGGGGCTTCCCTCACACGAGCGGTTTCAGCGCCCTGTCGACGACTGAGGACGGTACTGCCCACCCCCATGAGCTGGGGGTTCGGGCACCGGGACCGCCGTCGGTCAGATGTGCGCGGCGCCCGCCGCCGCGTCCGCGTTGTCACCCCGTTTGGTCAACGTCGCGACGAGGATCGCCACGACCGCGACGCCGGAGGCGACCAGGCAGGCCAGGCTCATGCCGGAGATGAAGGTGTCGTGCGCGACGCCCGTGATCTTCTCCGCGATCGCGGCCGGCGTCCCGGGCGGCACCGGCGCGGCCCCGACCTGGACGGCCTCGGACGCCTGGTCCAACTGCGTCGGGGTCAACGGCGGGAGCTTGGCGTCCGTCCAGTTGCCCGCGAGGTCGTTGTCCACCTTCGATGCCATGACGGCACCGAGGACGGCGGTGCCGAGGCTGCCGCCGATCTGCATCGCGGCCTGCTGGAGTCCGCCGGCGACGCCGGACAGCTCCATCGGCGCGTTGCCCACGATGACCTCGGTGGCACCGACCATGACGGGCGCGAGGCCGAGGCCGAGCAGCCCGAACCAGACGGACATGATGCCGCTGCCGGTCCCCGCCTCCAGGGTGGACATGCCGTACATGGCGATGGCCGTGCAGGCCATACCGCCCGCGAGCGGGATGCGCGGACCGACCTTCGTGATCATCGCGCCGGCCAGCGGCGAGGCGACGATCATCATGCCGGTCAGCGGAAGCAGGTGCAGACCGCTGTCGATGGGGCTCATGCCGTGCACGTTCTGCAGGTAGAAGGTGACGAAGAACAGGCCGCCCATGAACGCGATCGCCATGAGCACCATCAGCACCACACCGGCCGACAGCGGCATCGAGCGGAACAGGCCGAGCGGGATGAGCGGCTCGGCGACCCGGGTCTCCCAGAACGCGAACACCGCGAAGCAGAGCACCGCCGCGGCGAGGAACGTCCACGTAAGGCCGTCGCCCCAGCCCCACTCGGGCGCCTTGATGAGGGCCCAGACGAGACAGAACATCGCGCCGGACAGGAGCACGATGCCGGGGATGTCGAAGGACCGGGGCGCGTTCTCGGCGCGGTGGTCGAGCAGGATGACGAGCCCGAGGATGAGCGCGAGGACGCCCACGGGGACGTTGATGAAGAAGACGGACTGCCAGCTGACGTGCTCGACGAGCACGCCGCCGAGTATCGGGCCGCCCGCGGTCGACGCGCCGATGACCATGCCCCAGATGCCGATGGCCATGTTCAGCTTCTCGGCGGGGAAGGTGGCGCGCAGCAGGCCGAGCGCGGCGGGCATGAGCAGCGCGCCGAACAGGCCCTGGAAGACGCGGAACGTGACGACGAACGCGATGCTGTCGGACAGGCCGATGGCCCCCGAGGCGGCGGCGAAGCCGACCACGCCGATGAGGAAGGTCTGCCGGTGTCCGAACCGGTCGCCGAGCTTGCCCGCGGTGATGAGCGTGACCGCGAGGGCGAGGAAGTAGCCGTTGGTGATCCACTGGACGTCGGCGAAGCTCGCGCCGAGGTCCTTCTGAATGGCCGGGTTGGCGATGGCGACGATGGTGCCGTCGAGGGCGACCATCATGACGCCGATCGCGACGGAGAACAGGGTCAGCCAGGGGTGGCCGCGCAGCCCCTTGGCCGGTGCCGGGACGGGGTCGGGTCCCGGAACCCGGTCCGCCTTGTCGACAGTGGTCTGACTAGTCATACGTTCGAGGCTAGTGACAGCAACTGACAGTTGACAAAGCATTTCACAAGTCGGTAACTGTCACGTCGCTCACACTACGCTGGGCTGCACAAACAGCCTGAAAGAGGACCATGACGACTCGGTTGAACCTGCGTGAACTCAAGAAGCAGCGCACGCGGAACGCCCTGCTGCGCGCCGCTCTGGAGCTGTTCACGTCCCAGGGCTTCGAGTCCACCACGGTCGACGAGATCGCCGAGGCGTGCGAGGTCTCGCAGCGCACTTTCTTCCGCTACTTCACGAGCAAGGAAGAGGTCGCCTTCGCCGTCCAGGAGATGGTCGAGTCCCGCTTCGTCGCGGCCTTGCGCGAACGGCCCGCGGACGAGAGCCCGTTCGAGGCGCTGCGCCACACGGTCTCCAGCACCTGGGAGGCGCTGAGCCGCTCGGTGGAGGAGGTCATCCCGGTCGAACTGCACATGCGGACCTATCAGATGATCGAGTCGACACCCGCCCTGCTGGCCACGCACCTGCGCCGCTCCGTCGAACTGGAGGAGGAGGCCGCACGCGTGATCGCCGAGCGGGAGGGGCTCGACGTGGACGCCGACCCCCGGCCGCGCGTGGCGGTGGCCGCGTTCAGTGGGGTGATGCGGATGACGGGGCGGCTGTGGGGTGCGGGTGACGACGCGAGCATCGACGCGATCCGCCAGCTCACCGAGTCCTACCTCGACCACCTGAAGCCGTCCCTGGGCGAGCGGTGGAGCCACGAAGGATCATGAGCGTCCCTCCGTCACGTCATCGCATCCACGCGCGCGTGCGCACGCCGAACGCTCACGAAACGTAAAGGCAAGCCCGTCACCGCGTTCGCTCTTGCCCAAAAAGGCCGAGTGAAACGTGATGTGCCTCACCCGTGGCACGAAGCGCTGTGCGCTTCTCCTAGGGTGTCCCGCAGTGACTTCCTTCGACTCCTCCCCCCAACTCAACGTGTGGCGCGCATCGCTCGCGCTGGCCGTCGTGTTCATCATGCTGGCGACGACCGGGTGGACCGCGGTGCGGCATCACCGGGGCGCCGCGTCGCCGCTCCAGGCCGCGCTCACCGCCTGGGAGCACGGCAGCCTCGACGGACACGCCCTGCCCGCGCCCGACGCCTCCCCCGACCGTCTCAGGCGGTTCTTCGCCTCGCTCACCGAGCACCAGCGCGGCCGGCTCGTCAGGCGCTACCCCCTCGCGGTCGGCAACATGAACGGCGCCCCCGTCGAGCTGCGCTACCGCGCCAACCGCCGCGCGCTCGACCAGGCCCGCGAGGTCGAGGCGAGACGCGTGCACGACGTCCGGCTCTCCGCCGTCGGCCATGCCGGCGCCGAGCAGCGCATGAAGCGCTTCGCGCTGCTGACCCATCCCGACCGCAAGATCCTCGCCTTCGACCCCATGGGCTCGGGCCGGGTCGCCGAGGTCTTCGGCGACCTCGACAAGGCGCAGCGCGTCTCCGTCGTGGTGCCGGGCGTCGACACGAACGTACTGAACTTCCAGCGCACGTTCCGCAAGTACTCGGCCCCCGTGGGCATGGGGCGCTCGCTGTACGCCGCCGAGCGCGCCGCGAGCCCGCGGACCCGTACCGCGGTGATCGCGTGGGCCGACTACACGGCGCCCGCGGGCCTCGGCGTGGACGCCGCCACGTCGATGCGGGCCGACGACGGCGCGGTCCGGCTCAACGCCATGCTGCGTGGCCTGCCCGGCCGCTCCCCCGTCGCCCTGTACTGCCACAGCTACGGCTCCGTGGTGTGCGGCGTCGCCGCGCGTCACCTGCCCGCGCGGGTCAGCGACATCGCGGTGGCGGGCAGCCCGGGGATGCGCAGCGGGAGCGTCTCCGGTCTGGGCACCCACGCGCGCGTGTGGGCCACGCGCGACAAGGACGACTGGATCCAGGACGTGCCGTACATGGAGGTGGGCGGCCTCGGGCACGGTGCCGACCCGGTCTCCGCTGGTTTCGGCGCGCGGGTCATCTCCTCGGCGGACGCCAAGGGCCACACCGGTTACTTCGCACCGGGCACCGACAGCCTCGACAACTTCGCCCTGATCGGGACTGGCGCGTACCGATCGGTGCGCTGTGCGGGTACGGACCCTCAGTGCCGGAAAGGATTTTCCGGTAGTACCTCTGCCTGACGCGCGTAGAAATCGGTGAAACAGTGGTCCGACGCAACAGGCGACGGAGGCGCGCATGCCGCATACGATGAGCCGCATGGGTGACGTACTGGCCGGATTTCATGCCGCCTGGGAGTTCGAGTCCGACTCCGTGCTCATCCGCTTCGAACGGGGGATCCGCACACCGAAGCTTCTGCAGGCGCTCGGTGAACGCCGCATCCCCCTGGAAGCGATCGCGGGGGTGACCTTGACTCGTGGCAAGCGCGGGACCGTGGTGCTGCAGGCGGAGCCGAGACCCGGCGTGGATCCGCTCATGGACGCCGCGGCGGGACAGCTCAAGGAGACGTGCGACCCTTACCGTCTGGTCCTGCCCGCCGAGCGGGAGACCCTCGCCGAGTACTACGTGGACGAACTGCGCGGCATGCTCGTCGCCGACAAGGACGTGCGGGCGGACGGTTACCTGGTGGCACCGCCCAAGGCCCCGCTCCAGTTCAAGGCGTACGACGGCAAGGCGTCTTTCGACGGAACCTCGGTGTCCTTCCGCTGGTTCTGGACGGGAGCCTCGTCCGCGAAGTGGAAGGCCGGGGACAAGACGTTCCCTGTCGCCGACCTGAGCGGCGTGGAGTGGCGCTCCCCCGAACTCTTCGAGGGCTATCTGCGTCTCGTGCACCGGGCGAGCGCCGAGGAACAGCCCGGGCAGGCCGATCAGGACCCCGCCGCCGTCGTCTTCGGTCTGGGCTACGGCCCCGTGCACGAGTCCCTGCCCTTCGCCGCCTCGGTCCTCGCCGCCGTACGGTCCACGAGCCCCGCCCCCTCGTCGCCCCCGAACCATCTGCGTGCCGACTCCGCGACGGCAGGCCGCCGTGATCCGGCGGACATCGCGGACCGCATCCGTCACCTCGGCGAACTGCATCAGGCGGGCCTGGTCACGGACGCGGAGTTCACGACGAAGAAGGCGGAGCTCCTCGCGGAGCTGTGACGACCGTGCCGTCGTCCCTGGGTGAGAACTCCGACGACTACTCGCGGCCCGCCGACGTGAAGCTCATGTCGGCGTAGCGGTCGCCCGAGACCCGGGAGGCGATCGGTTCGAGAAGCGCCAGGTCCTCGTCGGTCAGGGCGATCCGGGTCGCCGCGGCGTTCTCCTCGACACGGCCGCGCTTGCGGGTGCCGGGGATCGGGACGACGGGGAGCCCGAAGGTCTCCGACTGCCGCTGCACCCAGGCGAGAGCGATCTGGCCGAGGGAGGCGCCGTGGTGCTCGGCGACTTGGCGGACGGGTTCGAGGAGGGCCGCGTTGGCGGCGGCGTTGTCGCCGGTGAACCGGGGCTGCTGGCGGCGGAAGTCGCCCTCGGACAACTCCTTGTCGGCGCTGACGAAGGAACCGGTGAGGAAGCCGCGGCCGAGCGGCGAGTAGGCGACGAGCGCGACCCCCAGCTCGGCGGCGGCGGGAACCACCGACCGCTCGATGTCACGGCTGAACAGTGACCACTCGGACTGGACGGCCGCGATCGGGTGGACGGACTGGGCGGCGCGCAGCTCGTCGGCGGTGACCTCGCTGAGGCCGAGGTGCTTGACCTTGCCGGCGGCGACGAGTTCGGCCATCACCCCGACCGTCTCCTCGATGGGGACCGCGGGGTCCCGGCGGTGCATGTAGTACAGGTCGACCGAGTCGACGTCCAGGCGTCGGAGGCTGGCGTCGATGCAGCTCCTGATGTAGGCGGGGTCGTTCCGGATGGTGCGCTTGGAAGGGTCGTCGGGGTCGGTGCCGAGGGCGAACTTGGTGGCGAGGACGATCTCGTCACGGTGCGCCTTGACGAAGGGAGCGAGGAACCTCTCGTTCTCACCGGCGCCGTAGGCGTCAGCGGTGTCGTACAGGGTGACACCGAGTTCCAGGGACCGCTCCAGGGTGGCTCGTGCCTCGTCGGCGTCGGTCGGACCGTAGGCCCAGCTCATCCCCATGCAGCCGAGGCCCTGAACGCCCACCACGGGTCCGTTCTTTCCCAGCTCGACAGTGGCAAGGCGCAGGTCGTCCGTCCGCGGAGTCTGTTCGGTGTGGGCCATGTGGTTCGGCTCCCTTTCCGACGCCTACTGGGCGCCCGCATAGAAGTTGATCTTGTGGTCGAGTACCGCGAGGGTGTCCTGCAGCTCCGCCATCCGGTTCAGGACGTCGCGCCGGGTCGATTCGAGGAGTTCCCGGCGCTCCTCGAACGTCTCCTCGCCCAGGCGGACGAGTTCGGCGTAGCGGACCATGTGGGCGACCGGCATGCCGGTCAGCCGCAGCTTGCCGACGAAGGCCAGCCAGTCCAGGTCGCGGTTGCTGTAGCGGCGCTGGCCGGTGTGCGAGCGGTCGACATCGGGCATGAGGCCGATCCGCTCGTACCAGCGCAAGGTGTGCGCGGTCAGTCCGGTGAAGGCGACGACCTCGCTGATCGTGTACCGGTCCTGGCCGTCGGGGCGCGGGTGCGCGCTCGGCGCGGAGGCGCAGGCGTCGACCTTGGTCCGGTCGGTCGCGGTGCGGTCGGTCGCGGTCCGGCCGGGTGCGGTCCGGTTGGGTGCGGGCGTGGTCTCCATCACCGTCATGGTCACCACGCTAGGACCTTGGAGTGCGCTCCAAGCAAGCACCGTCGGGAATTTCCGGCGACAGCCCGGTGGTGTCCGCACTACGGTCCGGATCATGCCTCTCGTCCGTCGCGCCGTCCCCGAGGACGCCGAAGAGCTGGTCCGGCTGCGCAAGATCATGCTCGACTCGATGCACCCCAGCACCGATGTGAGCTGGCAGCCGGCCACGATCGCGGCCCTTCGCTCCCACCTCGCCGACCCGGCGGGCGAGTTGACCGCGTTCGTCGTCGACGCCCCGGCGCCGGGGTCCGGGCTCGCGGCCTGTGCCACCGGGGCCGTCCACCGTGGCCTGGGTTCCCCTGCCAACCCCTCCGGCAGCTCCGGGCACGTTTTCAACGTGTGCACCGACCCGGAGCACCGGCGCAGGGGCTACTCGCGGGCCTGTGTCGAAGCGCTGCTCGCCTGGTACCGGGAGCGCGGCGTGCGCCGGGTCGACCTGCACGCGACCGCGCAGGGCGAGCCGCTGTACGCCTCGCTCGGGTTCACCCGCACCCCCTCACCCGCGATGCGGCTGACGTTCTAGGCTCGTCCCCATGCAGAGCCTCGCCATGATCGAGAACTGGCCGGTCCCGACCGCCGCCGCAGCCGTCGTCCGCGCGGACGGCACGGTGCTCGGGGCGCACGGTCCCACGGCCCACCGCTTCCCGCTGGCCTCGGTCACCAAGCCGCTCGCCGCCTACGCGGTGCTCGTCGCGTACGAGGAGGGCGCGGTCGAACTGGACGAGCCGGCCGGGCCGGAGGGGTCGACGGTGCGGCACCTCCTGGCGCACACCAGCGGCCTCGCCTTCGACGAGCACCGGACGACGTCGGAGCCCGGAACGCGGCGGCTGTACTCGAACGCGGGCTTCGAGGTGCTCGGGGACCACATCGAGAAGGCGACGGACATCCCGTTCGCCGAGTATCTGCGGCAGGCCGTGCTCGAGCCGCTCGGGATGACCGCGACGACGCTGGACGGCTCGCCCGCCAAGGACGGGGTGTCCACGGTGGACGACCTGGTGCGGTTCGCCATGGAGCTCCAGGCGCCCCGGCTGCTCGATCCGCGCACCGTGGCCGAGGCGATGACGGTGCAGTACCCGGGCACGAAGGGGGTGCTTCCGGGGTACGGGCACCAGAACCCGAACGACTGGGGCCTCGGGTTTGAGATCCGTGACCACAAGGCGCCGCACTGGACGGGGAGCGCGTCGTCCCCGCGCACGTTCGGCCACTTCGGCCAGTCCGGCACGTTCCTGTGGGTCGACCCGGACGCGGGGGCGGCCTGCGTCGCCCTGACGGACCGGGCGTTCGGCCCCTGGGCCGCCGAGGTGTGGCCCCCCTTCACCGACGCGGTGCTCTCCGAGCTGTGACCCGCCCCGCCTGACGGGCCCGCCCCCTACCTCATCTCCCAGATCAACAAGTGCGCCCCCTTGAGCGCCAGTGCCTCCACCCCCGGTTCCTCCGTGATCCGGACGGCGTCCCCTTGTCGCAGGTCGGCGTCGCGGAGGCGTACCTCCCCGCGGAGTACGTGGACGTAGACGTGCGGGGCGGAGGGGAGTTCGGTGCGTTCGCCGTCGGCCAGGCGGCGGACGTGGAGGGTGGCGCCCGCCGCGGGGACGTCGTAGGGGGTGGAGTCGGCGATGCCGCGGACGACCTCGTAGGAGGGGTCGCCGCCCGGGAAGCGGGGCGCGAGCCACATCTGGAGGAAGACGAGGGGCTTCATGCCGTCGTTGCGCTCGACGTGGCGGACGCCGCCGCCGGAGCTCAGGTGCTGGACGTCGCCGGGGCAGACGACGGACTCGTGCCCGGTGGAGTCCCGGTGGGTGAGTTCGCCGGAGATGACCCAGGTGACGATCTCGGTGTGGCTGTGGGGGTGTTCGGCGAAGCCGGCGCCGGGGGCGAGGTGCTCCTCGTTGCAGGCGAGGATGGAGCCGAAGCGCAGGTTGTCCGGGTCGTAGTGCGGGCCGAAGGAGAACGCGTGGAAGGACTCGATCCCGGCGTCGGGTTCACCGCCCGGATAGCGGTCGGCGGAGCGGCGGACGTCAATCACAGGCTCCACGGTAGCTGTCGGTAGCCGCCGCCAGCCGCCGTTTCCGGTCGTCCCCGGGGCCGGGCGCGGACCCTCCACTCCGCCGGGCCGTCCCGGTAAGGCAGTCTTGTCCCCGTGCCCCAATCGGAATCAGCGCAGACTTCAGCGAACGAACCGGCGGACCGCCGCCCGAACCCCCGTGTGGACCCGCACCCGCACTCGGCGACCCTGAAGCGCCTGGAGAAGTCATCCGGGGCGCTCGCGGCGCAGGCGATCACGCGCATGGACGAGACGCTGTCCTGGTACCGGGCCATGCCACCGGAGAACCGGTCCTGGATCGGGCTCGTGGCGCAGGCGGGTATCGCGGCGTTCACCGAGTGGTTCCGGCACCCGGACACCCCGCAGGCCATCTCGACGGACGTCTTCGGCACGGCGCCCCGGGAGCTGACCCGGGCGATCACCCTGCGCCAGACCGTGGAGATGGTGCGGACGACGATCGAGGTCATGGAGTCGGCCATCGACGAGGTGGCCGCGCCGGGCGACGAGAGCGTGCTGCGGGAGGCGCTGCTCGTGTACGCGCGGGAGATCGCGTTCGCGACCGCCCAGGTGTACGCGCAGGCGGCGGAGGCGCGGGGCGCGTGGGACGCCCGCTTGGAGTCCCTCGTGGTGAACGCGGTGCTCTCCGGGGAGGCCGACGAGGGCGCGATCAGCCGGGCGGCGGCGCTGGGCTGGAACTCGCCGGAGCATGTGTGCGTGGTGCTCGGGACGGCGCCCGACGGGGACAGTGAGCTGACGGTCGAGGCCATTCGGCGGGCCTCGCGCCACGCCAAGCTGCAGGTGCTCACCGGGGTCCTCGGGGACCGGCTCGTGGTGATCGCGGGCGGCAGCGACAATCCGCTGGCGGTGGCGAAGTCGCTGATCGGGCCGTTCGCGGCGGGGGCCGTGGTCGCGGGCCCCGTGGTGCCGGACCTGCTCGCGGCGACGCGTTCCGCCCAGGCGGCGGCGGCCGGGCTCAAGGCGTGCGGCGCCTGGCAGGACGCCCCGCGTCCGGTTCTGGCGGACGATCTGCTTCCGGAGCGCGCGATCGCGGGCGACCCCTCCGCGCGGGAGCAGTTGGTGGAGGAGATCTACAGACCGCTGGAGGAAGCCGGCTCGGCTCTCCTGGAGACGCTGAGCGTCTATCTGGAGCAGGCGAGCAGTCTGGAGGGTGCGGCCAGAATGCTCTTCGTGCACCCGAACACCGTCCGCTACCGGCTCCGACGTGTGACGGACGTCACCGGGTGGTCGCCGTCGGACGTCCGATCGGCGTTCACGCTGCGCATCGCGCTCATCCTGGGGCGCCTGGCCGACGCGGATCCCCAGTCCTAGCCTTTTGTCGGGGGTCTACAATTCCCCTTCGGGTTCTTCGTCCCTGTCCCCACGGGCGGCTTGCACCGCCTTCAAGAGAGAGTGTGAGAGTGCTCGTACTCGTCGCTCCCGGCCAAGGCGCTCAGACGCCCGGCTTCCTGACTCCCTGGCTCGACCTCCCCGGCGCGTCGGACCGCGTCGCCGCGTGGTCCGACGCCATCGGACTCGACCTTGCCCACTACGGCACGCAGGCCGACGCGGACGCGATCCGTGACACGGCCGTCGCCCAGCCGCTCCTTGTCGCGGCGGGGCTGCTGTCCGCGTCCGCGCTCGGCGACGTCACGCCCGGCGCGGTGGCGGGACACAGTGTCGGTGAGATCACCGCGGCCGCGTTCGCGGGCGTGCTCGACGACGTGGCCGCGCTGCGACTCGTGCGCCGTCGTGGCCTGGCCATGGCCGAGGCCGCGGCGATCACGGAGACCGGCATGTCGGCGCTGCTCGGCGGCGACCCCGAGACCACCGTGGCGCACCTGGAGAAGCTGGGCCTGACCCCGGCGAACGTGAACGGCGCGGGCCAGATCGTGGCCGCCGGCACGCTCGAGGAGCTGGCCGCGCTGGCGGACGACAAGCCCGAGGGCGTGCGCCGCGTGGTGCCGCTGAAGGTGGCGGGCGCGTTCCACACCCGGCACATGGCCCCCGCGGTGGCGAAGCTGGAGGAGGCCGCCCGGGAGCTGACCCCGGCCGACCCCACGGTCGCGTACGTCTCGAACAAGGACGGCAAGACGGTCGCGACCGGGGACGAGGTGCTCTCGCGCCTGGTCGGCCAGGTCGCGAACCCGGTCCGCTGGGACCTGTGCATGGAGACGTTCCAGGAGCTCGGCGTGAGCGCGCTGATCGAGGTCTGCCCCGGTGGCACCCTCACCGGCCTCGCCAAGCGGGCCCTGCCCGGCGTCAAGACCCTCGCCCTGAAGACCCCCGACGACCTCGACGCAGCCCGCGCCCTGATCGCCGAAGCCGCTGAAGCCACGGCCTGACAAGGAGATCCGAGCAGCATGTCGAAGATCAAGCCCAGTAAGGGTGCCCCGTACGCGCGCATCCTCGGTGTCGGTGGCTACCGTCCGACGCGGGTCGTGCCGAACGAGGTGATCCTCGAGAAGATCGACTCGTCCGACGAGTGGATCCGTTCGCGCTCCGGCATCTCCACGCGCCACTGGGCGAACGACGAAGAGACCGTCGCGATGATGTCCATCGAGGCGTCGGGCAAGGCCATCGCCGACGCGGGCATCCAGCCCGAGCAGATCGGCGCCGTCGTCGTGTCGACCGTCTCGCACTTCGCGCAGACGCCGGCCATCGCGACGGAGATCGCGGACAAGCTGGGCACGCAGAAGGCCGCGGCGTTCGACATCTCCGCCGGCTGCGCCGGGTTCGGGTACGGACTGACGCTGGCCAAGGGCATGATCATCGAGGGCAGCGCGGAGTATGTGCTGGTCATCGGCGTGGAGCGGCTCTCGGACCTGACCGACCTCGAGGACCGGGCGACGGCCTTCCTGTTCGGTGACGGCGCCGGAGCGGTGATCGTCGGTCCCTCCAAGGAGCCCGCGATCGGCCCCACCGTGTGGGGTTCCGAGGGCGACAAGGCCGGGACGATCAAGCAGACCGTGCAGTGGGACCAGTTCAGGATCGGTGACGTGTCTCAGTTGCCGCTGGACTCCGCGGGCAACGTCAAGTTCCCCGCGATCACGCAGGAGGGCCAGGCGGTGTTCCGCTGGGCCGTGTTCGAGATGGCGAAGGTCGCCCAGCAGGCGCTGGACGCGGCCGGAATCAGCTCGAACGACCTGGATGTCTTCATTCCGCACCAGGCCAACGAGCGGATCATCGACTCGATGGTGAAGACTCTGAAACTGCCGGAGCACGTCACGGTCGCCCGCGACGTACGCACCACCGGCAACACGTCGGCCGCCTCGATCCCGCTCGCGATGGAGCGGCTCCTGGCGACCGGCGAGGCGAAGAGCGGCGACACCGCGCTCGTCATCGGCTTCGGGGCGGGTCTCGTGTACGCCGCGACGGTCGTTACCCTCCCCTAGGCATCCCCGTCCGGGCCACCTGGTCCGGACGGTCGTCAACCTGCCGCTGACGCGGTGGGCGCCACACCCTCTGGATACACACCGAAGGAGCGCCACAATGGCCGCCACTCAGGAAGAGATCGTCGCCGGTCTCGCCGAGATCGTGAACGAGATCGCCGGGATCCCCGTTGAGGACGTCCAGGAGGACAAGTCCTTCACCGATGACCTGGACGTCGACTCGCTGTCGATGGTCGAGGTCGTCGTCGCCGCCGAAGAGCGCTTCGACGTCAAGATCCCGGACGACGACGTCAAGAACCTCAAGACCGTCGGCGACGCCACGAAGTACATCCTCGACCACCAGAGCTGAGCCACCGGCGCAGCCTGAAGGTCAGTCGCTCCGCCACCCGGCGGTGGCGCCGCTGAATCCCTCGTATCCGTTGGAGAAAGAATTCCTGTGAGCTCGACCAATCGCACCGTGGTCGTCACCGGTATCGGCGCAACCTCACCGCTGGGTGGCGACGCGACAAGCACCTGGGAGGGCCTGGTCGCCGGACGTTCCGGTGTCAAGCCCCTGGAGCAGGAGTGGGCCGCCGAGCAGGCGGTCCGTATCGCGGCGACGGCAGCCGTGGACCCGAGCGAGGTCATTCCTCGCCCGCAGGCCCGCAAGCTGGACCGGTCCGCGCAGTTCGCCCTGATCGCCGCCAAGGAAGCCTGGGCCGACGCCGGTTTCACCGGCAAGGCCGGCGAGGACGACTCCATCGAGCCCGAGCGGCTCGGCGCTGTCATCGCCTCCGGCATCGGCGGCGTCACCACGCTGCTCGACCAGTACGACGTGCTGAAGGAGAAGGGCGTCCGCCGCGTCTCCCCGCACACCGTGCCGATGCTGATGCCCAACGGCCCGTCCGCCAACGTGGGCCTGGCGGTGAACGCCCAGGCGGGCGTGCACACCCCGGTCTCCGCCTGCGCGTCCGGCGCCGAGGCCATCGGCTACGGCATCGAGATGATCCGCACCGGCCGCGCCGACGTCGTCGTCTGCGGTGGCACCGAGGCGGCCATCCACCCGCTGCCCATCGCCGCGTTCGGCAACATGATGGCGATGTCCAAGAACAACGACGACCCGCAGGGTGCCTCGCGCCCCTACGACACCGCGCGGGACGGCTTCGTCCTCGGTGAGGGCGCGGGCGTGATCGTCCTGGAGTCGGCCGAGCACGCCGCCGCGCGCGGTGCCCGCGTCTACGCGGAGGCCGTCGGCCAGGGCATCTCCGCCGACGGCCACGACATCGTCCAGCCGGAGCCGGAGGGCCGCGGCATCGCGCAGGCCCTGCGGAACCTGCTGGCCAACACCGACCTCGACCCGGCCGAGATCGTGCACGTGAACGCGCACGCGACCTCGACGCCCGCCGGTGACGTGGCCGAGCTGAAGGCGCTGCGCAAGGTCTTCGGTGACGACGCCGACCACATCGCCGTCTCCGCGACGAAGTCGATGACCGGGCACCTGCTCGGTGGCGCCGGCGGCGTCGAGACCGTGGCGTCCGTCCTCGCCCTGTACCACCGGATCGCTCCGCCGACGATCAACGTGGAGAACCTGGACCCCGAGGCCGAGGCCACCGCGGACATCGTCCGCGGCGAGGCGCGCAAGCTGCCCGTCGAGGGCCGCATCGCCGCGCTGAACGACTCGTTCGGCTTCGGTGGGCACAACGTGGTGCTGGCGTTCCGCACGGTCTGAGTACGTTCGCGCAGTGGGCCCGCCCGGGTAGTCCCGGGCGGGCCCTCGCGCGTACGGCCCGGAAAGGCTCAGACCACCTGGTGGAGCCAGCGGACCGGGGCGCCCTCGCCGGCATAGCGGAACGGCTCCAGTTCGTCGTCCCAGGGCTTGCCGAGAAGCTTGGCGACCTCGGTCTCCAGGTTCGTCTCGCCGCCGAGCGAGCGGGTCAGCGCGGCGCGCAGCCGGTCCTCGGGGATCAGGATGTCGCCGTGGATGCCGGTGACGGCGTGGAAGATGCCCAGTTCGGGCGTGGCGCTGTAGCGCTCGCCCTCGGCGTTCGCACAGGGTTCCGCCGTCACCTCGAAGCGCAGGAGCTGCCAGCCGCGCAGCGCGGAGGCCAGCTTCGCGGCCGTGCCCGCCTCGCCGCGCCAGGAGAACTCGGATCTCCAGGTGCCAGGCGCCGCGGGCTGCCTGATCCAGTCGAGGCTGACGCGCACGCCTAGTACGCCCGCGACCGCCCATTCGACGTGCGGGCACAGCGCGCGCGGCGCGGAGTGCACGTACAGAACTCCACGTGTCGTCACCGGACCTCCAGTGTGGGTCGAGGGTCGCCTTCTCCAGCGGCCTCGCGCCCGTGCCGAGCCTTCTTCCCTTTGCGCCCGGACCAACGAGCCCAGACAAAAAGGGACACATCTGACGTGTTGTAATTTAGCGGAACCGGTACAGCGGGGTCTCACTGGGTCGACCGGGGGCCCCGGGGCGAGGCTATCGCGCGGTGCCGCAAGGAGTGTGTCGTACTGTCGGTCCGGGGGCGTACAAACGCCGACCTTTCACCCGGCGGGGCGCAACCCCGGCCCCGCGTACGGTCGGCGAGGGCCCGGCTGAGGGCGACGCGGCGCGTGCCGCGCGGGCGGGCCGGTGACGTAGTGGACGACGGAGGGGATCAAGGGATGCGCAAGCGAAACCACCGATCGAACACCGCCACCCGGCCTGTCCCCGCCCCACGGACCACCATCGCCCCACGCACCATCGCCCCACGCACCACCGCCCCACGCACCACCGCCGTCCGAACCGTCGCCACCCGGGCCCTCGCCGCCGTATCCGTCGCCGTACTCGGTGTCGGTGTGCTCACCGGGTGTGACGCCTCCGGTGGCAACTCCCCCGCTCCGGGCGGGTCCTCGGCCGCGAAGCCGAAGCCGTCGCCGACGCCCGTGTGGGACACGAGCCCGCGGTCCCTCGTCGCGGTGGGGGACTCGATCACGCGTGGGTTCGACGCGTGCTCGGTGCTGTCCGACTGCCCGGAGGTGTCGTGGGCGACGGGCAGCGACGCGAAGGTGAGGAGCCTGGCGGTACGGCTGCTCGGCAAGAGCCGCGCCAGCACGCACAGTTGGAACTACGCGAAGACCGGGGCGCGGATGGCCGACCTGCCCGCGCAGATGGAGCAGGCCGGCGCGGAGCGGCCCGACCTCGTCACGGTCATGGTCGGGGCCAACGACGCGTGCCGCCCGACCGTCGGCGCCATGACGCCGGTGGCCGGGTTCCGGGCCGACTTCGAGGAATCGTTGCGGCAGTTGCGGCGCACGGCCCCCAAGGCGCAGGTGTACGTGATGAGCGTGCCGGATCTGAAGCGGCTGTGGTCGCAGGGGCGGACCAATCCGCTGGGCAAGCAGGTGTGGAAGCTGGGCATCTGCGGGTCGATGCTGGCCGATCCGGACGCCATGGACGCCACGGCGACCGCGCGCCGCGACGAGGTGCAGCGGCGCGTGGAGGCGTACAACAAGGTCCTGAAGGACGTGTGCGCGAAGGACCGGCGGTGCCGCTCCGACGACGGGGCGGTCTTCGGGTACCGGTTCGACGGGGACCAGTTGAGCCAGTGGGACTGGTTCCACCCCAGCAAGGACGGGCAGGCGCGGCTCGCGGCGCTCGCGTATCGCGGGGTGACCACCGCCGAATGAGGCGGGCCGGCAGGGCGTAGGGTCTCGATCATGCGCAGCGAACTCTTCGACGCCCTGCCCGACGGCACCGACGTCCACCGCTGGATCCTGGAACGGGACGGGGTGCGGGTACGCGTCCTGACGTACGGCGGGATCCTGCAGTCGGTCGAGGCGCCCGACCGTGAGGGGGCCGTGACGTCCGTCGCCCTCGGCTTCGACGATCTGGCCGGTTATCTGGCCCATCCGGAGCCGTACTTGGGCGCCCTCGTCGGCCGGTACGCGAACCGGATCGCGGGCGGCCGCTTCGAGCTGGACGGGCGGCCCCACCAGCTCGCGCGGAACGACGGCCCGAACTCGCTGCACGGCGGTGAGCGCGGCTTCGACAAGCGGGTGTGGGACGCGGAGCCGGCCGGCGAGCACGCGTTGCGCCTCACGCTCGTCTCGCCGGACGGTGAGGAGGGCTTCCCCGGCCGCCTCGCGGTCACGGCGACGTACGCGCTGGAGGAGGGCGGGGTGCTGCGCCTGTCGTACGAGGCGGTGACCGACGCGCCGACCGTCGTGAACCTCACCAACCACACCTACTGGAACCTGGGCGGGGCGTCGTCCGGGAGCGCGGTCGGCGGCCATGAGCTGCGGATCGCCGCCGGGAAGGTGACCGCCGTGGACGCCCATCTGATCCCCGCCGGGGCGCCGCAGGACGTCGACGGCACGCGGTTCGACTTCCGGGAGAGCCGGAAGGTCGGCGCCGGGTACGACCACAACTACGTACTCGACAAGGGCGTCACCACGGCGGCCGAGGAGATCGCGGAGCTGCACGACCCCGCGTCCGGCCGTGTGCTCACGATCGCGACGACCGAGCCGGGCATCCAGCTCTACACCTCGGACGGATTCGACGAGACGCTGCCGTTCGCGCCCGGTGACGGCATCGCCCTGGAGACGCAGCACTTCCCGGACTCGCCGAACCGGCCCGACTTCCCGTCCACCGTGCTGCGGCCGGGCGAGGTGTACCGGTCGCAGACGGTGTACGGGTTCGGGGTACGGGCCTGACCCGCACCCCGGAGGGACGGCCTTACGCCACCATCGTCTCGCTGACCCGGCCGTCCGTGAGCGAGCGGCCTGCGGTCAGCTCGTACCGGCCCGCCTGGTACACCCACGCGTCCGCCGCCTCGTCCCAGGTCTCGAAGGTGCGGCGCGGGAGTTCGATCACGGCCTCGACGGTCTCGCCGGGGGCCGCCGTGACGCTCGCGAACCCGGCCAGCCAGCGCGCGGGGCGGTCCGGGTCGGGCTCGCTCGGGGCGAGGTAGAGCTGGACGACCTCGCGGCCGGGCCGGGGGCCGCTGTTGCGGACCCGGACCGTCGCCGTGGTACCGGTGACGTCGAGCGACTCGTACGTCCAGTCGGTGTAGCCGAGTCCGTGGCCGAACGGGTACGAGGGCGCGGCCCCGGCCTTGTCCCAGGCGCGGTAGCCGATGAACACGCCCTCGGAGTAGTCGAGCCGGCCGTCGGTCGGCTTCACCTCGGTGACCGGGGCGTCGGCGAACGCGCCCCATGTCGTCGGCAGTCGGCCGCCCGGCTCCTCCGCGCCGAGGAGGACGTCGGCGAGGGCGTCGCCGCCCTCCTGGCCGGGGAACCAGGACAGCAGGACCGCCGCCACGTCCTCGCGCCACGGCAGCTCCACCGGGGAGCCGGAGTTGACGACCACGACGGTGTTCGGGTTGGCGGCGGCGACGGCGCGCACGAGGTCGTCCTGGCGGCCGGGCAGGCGCAGGTCGGCGCGGTCGAAGCCCTCGGACTCGACGCGTTCGGTGGTGGCGACCACGACGACGGCGACCTCGGCGTCGCGCGCGGCCTCGACCGCCTCCGCGATGAGGGTGTCCGCGTCGCGGCGCGGTTCGAGGTGGGTGAGGCTGAAGATCACGGCGGGCAGCGGCATGGCGAGGGACTTGTCCAGCGGGTGGAGCAGGGAGACCTCGACCGGCTGCCCCTCGGTGAGCGTGACCTTGCCCCGCTCCAGAGGGGCGCCGAAGAACGCCTCGAAGGGGTCGGACTCGTCGCCCATGGCCTGCACGCCGTCGTAGAGCACGGTGCCGTCGACGGTGAGGGTGAACGCGCCGAGGCCGCGCGTGCCGAAGGCGTGGTCGCCGCTGACGCGCGGGGTGAACGTGCCCTTGATCTCGACGCTGTGCAGCGCCTCGTGGGTGACTCCGGCGGGCAGGTCGTCGCCCATCCACTGGAGGTGGCCGCTGGGCAGCGAGCCCTCGCCGATGACCGTGCCATCGGCGTCACGGCAGACGGCACGCAGCTCGAACCCCTTGCCCGCGGCGTCGAGTTCGTCGCTGGGGTCGGCCCCGACCGCGTACGTGAGCGAGTCCGTCACGGCGCGCAGGCCGTCGAGCGGGGAGACGATGCGGTCGGGGAAGACGGTGGCGGAGCCGCCGCCGAGGACGCGGGCGTCGCGCGCGGCGGCGCCGATGAGCGCGATCCTGGCGTCCCGGCGCAGCGGCAGGACGTCGTCCGTGTTCCGTACGAGGACGAAGGCGCGGCGGGCGACCTCGCGGGCCAGGGCGACGCCGTCGATCTCCCCCGGCACCTCGGTGACGGCCGGTTCGGCGCCGTCGAGGGCGCCCACGCGCGCGGCGAGCCGCAGGACGCGCCGCACGGCGTCGTCGACCTCCGCCTCCTGAACCTCCCCGGCGCGTACGGCGGCGGCGAGCGCGGGCCCGTACACGGTCTGCGGGCCGGGCATGGCGACGTCGAGGCCGCCCTTGAGGGCGCCGGTGGTGGAGCGGGCGGCCATCCAGTCGGAGACGTTGAACCCGTCGAAGCCCCATTCGCCGCGCAGGACCTCGTTCACGAGGTGGCGGTGTTCGGTCATCGTCGTGCCGTTGACCGTGTTGTAGGCGGTCATGATGCCCCACGGGTGGGCGTTGGCGACGATCTCCTCGAAGGGCGCCAGGTACAGCTCGCGCAGGGCGCGCGCGGAGACCCGGTTGTCCACGGTGAAGCGGTCGGTCTCGGCGTCGTTGGCGACGAAGTGCTTGACGGTGGTGCCGACGCCGCCGGACTGGACGCCTTGGACGTAGCCGGTGCCGATGGCGCCCGTGAGCAGCGGGTCCTCGCTGTACGCCTCGAAGTGACGCCCGCCGAGCGGGGAGCGGTGCAGGTTCACGGTCGGCGCGAGCAGCACGTGCACGCCTTTGCGGCGGGCCTCCTGGGCGAGCAGCGCGCCTGCCCGGCGGGCGAGCGCGGGGTCCCAGGTGGCGGCGAGGGCGGTCGGGGAGGGCAGGGCGATCGAGGGGTCGTCGGCGGTCCAGCGCACGCCGCGCACGCCGATCGGGCCGTCGGACATCACCAGCGGGGCGAGGCCGATCTCGGGGAGCGCGGGCAGCGACCACATGTCCTTCCCGGCGAGCAGCCGCGCCTTGGCGTCGAGGTCGAGCTTGCCGAGCGCGGCCTCGACCACCGCCTCGCGGGCCTCGGCCCCCTTGTCGTCACCGGTGAAACCGTCTGCCTGGGTGGCCATGCCGGCCCTCCTCATCGAGTTCGCGGTCCTCGTGTACGTGGCTGTGCCTGAGCGCGTTCCATCCTGCACCCGCACACCTGTGGAGCGGTAGGTTTCGTTATCTTGCCGTTATCAACCCTGCCCAGGTGCGCCATGGCCATGTCGTACGGTGACCGCATGGGCAGCACCAGAACCCCCCGCAGCGAGGAGCGGCGGGCCGAGATCCTGCGGGCCGCGCTCGAAGTGATCGCCGAGCGCGGGTACCGGGGCGCGAGCCTCGCGGCCGTCGCGGAGCGCGTCGGGCTCACCCAGCAGGGGCTGCTGCACCACTTCCCGACGAAGGAGGCGCTGCTCGTCGCGGTCCTCGCGGACCGGGACCGGTGGGACGCCGTGCCGAACAGCCGGTGGCGCCTGGACCTGCTCGGTTCACTGGTCGAGTACAACGCGATGCGGCCCGGCATCGTGCAGACCTTCTCGGCGCTGCTCGGCGAGTCCGTCACCGAGGGCCATCCGGCGCGCAGGTTCTTCACCCGGCGCTACGGCGACGTCCGCGCGTCGATGGCGGAGGTGCTGCGCGCCGAGTACGGGGAGCGGCTGCCGAGCGGGCTGACGCCGGAGCGGGCGGCGCCGCTGCTCGTCGCCGTGATGGACGGGCTGCAGTACCAGTGGCTGCTCGACCCGGGGGCGGTGGACATGGCGGGGGCGTTCCGCGACTTCCTGACCCTGCTGGGCGAACCCGAACCCGAACCCGCCCCTGGCCCTCAGAACTGAGCCTGCGCCCCGGGATACTGCTGCCACCGCACCGCCAGCGCCTTGCTCACCCCGCACACCCCCGCGAGGACGGCCGCCCAGACGTATGCGCCGGACAGCGCCAGGGCCGCGACCCCCGCGCCGAACCAGACCGTCTCGAAGGCGACGCGTACCGCCCCGCGGGTGCTGTAGCGGGCCTTGGGCGAGCCGAACAGGGCCCACGCCGTGATCATCACGGCGAGGCCGAGCAGCCCGTAGAGCCAGGCGAGCGGCGCGGCCACGTCGCGGGTGAAGCCGTAGGCGCCGACCGCGCCCAGGGCGACCAGCTCGATGGCGAAGAGGACGCCGGCGTTCGCGGTCCTCATGCGCTCGTTCCTTGCGGGGTCTCGTCCGCCTGGTCGCCCTCGCGCTCCGCGTCCGGGGCGGCCGGTTCCAGGTCACGCACCATCAAGGTGGCCCCGGCGACGGCCCCCGGCATCAGGAACACCGCCACCACCGGCACGAGGAACGCCACCGCGAGCGGCGCCCCGAACCCCCACGCGAGGCCCTTCCTGGAGCGCAGCAGGGCGAGGCGCTCGCGGAGTTCGACGCCCCGGCGTTGCAGCGCGACCGCCGTCAGCTCCTCCGTGAGGAAGAAGCCGGTGACGAAGAAACCGAGGACAGGGATGACCGTCTGGCCGACGAAGGGCAGGAAGCCGAGCGCGAAGAGCAGGATGCCCCACAGGGCGGCGCGGACGAGGATGCGCAGGCTGTCGCGGGCGGAGATCCACAGTTCGCGCCAGAGCGGCAGGCCGGACTCCGGGGCGTGGCCGCCCTCGGCGATGTCGACCTGCTCGGAGAGGGACTCGTAGAACGGCTGGCCGATCAGGAGCGTGACCGCGGTGAAGGTCAGGACGGCGAGGAGCAGCGCCAGGGCGAACAGGACGGCCGTGAGGAAACCGCGGAAGAGGCCGCCCCAGGGCGAGGACCAGTCGTCGGCGAACGGTGTCGACCAGTCGACGAGGTCGGCGCCCCAGACGGCGAGGCAGACCAGGGCCGCCGCGTACAGGACGAGGGTGATGAGGCCGGGCAGCAGGCTCCAGCCGTACTTCTTGCCGTGCTGGGCAACCCAGCGCTGCCCCTTCATCAGATAGCCGAAGCCCGCCCCGAGATCACGCATGGCGCAAACCTTACGGGACGGGCCCCCACCACGAAGAAGGTCAGACCGAGAGCGTGACCGTGATGTTGCCGCGGGTCGCCTTGGAGTACGGGCAGACCTGGTGGGCCTTCTCGACCAGGGCCTTGGCGGTGGCGGTGTCCGTGTTGGGGATGGCCGCCGAGATGTCGACGATCAGGCCGAAGCCCTCGTCGTTCTTGCCGATGCCGACCTTCGCGGTGACGGTCGAGCCGGTGATGTCGATGCCCTCCTGGCGGGCGACGACGGCGAGGGCGCCCTGGAAGCAGGCGCTGTACCCGGCCGCGAAGAGCTGCTCCGGGTTGGTGCCGGCGCCGGAACCGCCCTGCTCCTTGGGCGGGTTGACGACGACGTCGAGCTTGCCGTCGTCCGTCGAGACGCGGCCGTCGCGGCCGTTCTCGGCGGTGGCTACGGCGGTGTAGACGACGTCGGACTGCGTGATGGCCATGGCTCGTACTCCCTCATTCGTTTCCGGCAAGCGAGATCTAAGATCCGCAGGACGGAAACAGGTTATCGGATGCCGAAAATCCCCGGGCGCCCGCGGCGCGCGTCAGAGCTTCACGACCATCTTTCCGGTGTTGTCGCCGCGCAGCACACCGAGGAACGCCTCCAGGTTGTTCTCGATGCCCTCGACGACCGTCTCGCGGTACTTCAGCTCGCCCGAGCGGACCCACGCGCCGACCTCCTGCACGAACTGCGGCTGGAGGTCGTAGTGGTCGCCGACGAGGAAGCCCTCGATGCGGCCGCGGGTCTGGATGAGGCGGGAGAGGTTGCGCGGGCCGGGGGCCGGCTCGGTGTTGTTGTAGACGGAGATCGCGCCACAGATGGCGATGCGGCCGTCGCGGTTGAGACGGGCGATGGCGGCCTCCAGGTGGTCGCCGCCGACGTTGTCGAAGTACGTGTCGATGCCGTCCGGGGCCGCCTCCTTCAGCAGCTCGTGGACGTTGCCCGACTTGTAGTTGAACGCGGCGTCGAAGCCGTACTCGTCGAGGAGCAGCTTGACCTTCTCATCCGACCCGGCCGAGCCGATGACGCGCGAAGCGCCCTTGAGCTTGGCGATCTGGCCGACCTGGCTGCCGACCGCGCCCGCCGCGCCGGAGACGAAGATGCTGTCGCCCTCCTTGAAGGAGAGGGTGCGCAGCAGGCCCGCGTACGCCGTCAGACCGGTCATGCCGAGCACGCCGAGGTACGTCGACAGGGGCGCGGCGTCCGGGTCGACCTTCACGGCCTGCTTGGCGTCGAAGGTCGCGTACTCGCGCCAGCCGAAGAAGTGCAGGACGTGGTCGCCGACCGCGATGCCCTCGTCGTTGGAGGCGATGACCTCGCCGACGGCGCCGGCCTGCATCGGCTTGCCCAGCTCGTAGGGGGCCACGTACGACTTCGCGGCGCTCATGCGGCCGCGCATGTACGGGTCGACGGAGACGTAGAGGTTCTTGACCAGGACCTGGCCGGGGCCGGGCTCGGAGACCGGGGCCTCACGCAGCTCGAAGTCGCTCGGCTCGGGCCAGCCGACGGGGCGGCTGAGCAGGACCCATTCGCGGCCGGTTGCGGGGATCTGGGGGGTGTCGGCGGACATGCGGCAATCCTTACGTGGCTAGCGGTTCGCGTACATCGGAACAGGTACTTCAGTACATGAAACAACCATGCTTCTGAATATTTCATGATGTCAAGCAACTGGGTACCCTGGACCCATGACCGCCACCCGTCCGCACCGTTCCGTCGATCCGCTCACCCTTGAGGTGGTGGAGCTGATCGGCGCCGTCGTCGCGCGCTACCACCAGGAGTACGAGGACGCGGCCGCGCGGCACGGACTGACCGGAGCACAGGCACGGGTGCTCAGTCTGCTGGCGCTCGAACCTCTTCCGATGCGGCAGATCGCGCACCGGCTGAAGTGCGAGCCGTCGAACGTCACGGGGATCGTGGACCGCCTGGAGGCGCGGGAGCTGGTGGAGCGGCGCCCCTCGCCCGGCGACCGGCGCGTGAAGGTGGCCGCGCCCACGGAGGAGGGCGCGCGCGTGGCGCTGAGCCTGCGGGAGTCCCTCGACTTCGCGCGCGAGCCGCTGGCCCGGCTCGACCGGGACCAGCGGCTCGCGCTGCGGGACATGCTGAGGACGATGATCGGGGCGGAGTAGCCGCCCTGCCCGGCCGTGTCTAGGTGCACCACCACAGGAACCGGTCGCACGTCTTCGTCGGGGTCGGTTCGGGCGTCGGGGAGGTGGGGGTCGGGTCCGGGGCCGTGCTGGTCGGGGGTGGGTCGGACGGCGAGTCGCCGGGTGAACCCGGGCCGGAGGAGGGCGAGTTGTCCGGCGAGCCGCCGCCGTCGCCCGTGTGCGCGTCCTCGTCCCCCTTCTCGCTGCCGCCCGTCGACGGCGCGCCGCTGCTCTCCTCCGCGCTCGCACTGGCGGACGCCGACGCCGAGGCGGACGTCGAGGCGGAGCCGGTCGCCCCGGGCGAAGGCGAGGCCGCGTCCGGTCTCGGCGCTCCGGAGACCGGGGCCCCGCCCGGCGCGGACGACGCTTCGCCCGCCTCCGACGTGTCCCCCGCGTCGGCCGTGTCCGGCGCCGCCTGCGCGTCGCCGCCGCGCGACGACTCCATGCCGAGCTCCGCGAGGCTGAGCCCGCCCGCCGCGAGCGCGAGGCCGGCCGTGGCAAGCAGGATGCGCCCCCGGCGTCTTCGGTGCGCCGCGCGCGGTCGCGCACGCCTCCGGCCGCGCGGCCCGGCGGACGCCGCGTCCTCCACCGGCGCCGCTTCCTCCGCGCCTTCCTGCGCGGCGAGCGCCTCCGCGTAGGCGCGCACGGCGTCGGCGGGGGTGCCGCAGCCCGGGCAGGCGAGAGCGCCGTTGAGGTGCCTGCGGCACGGGTGGCAGTAGTCCATGACGCAAGGAGGCTAGGCGCCCGGCCGGTGACGGAGGAAGCCGGTGCTGTGAAACTTCTGTGCGAACCATGGCGTGGGCGAACCTCCACGCTGCCCAGCGAACCTCTGCGCGAACCATTGACACCCGCGCACGGCCGTCTTTACTGTCACGCCAGCATTTCGAACGTGTGACGAAATATCGAACGGCAACGATCGGCACAGGGGGCAATCGCCTTGCGCATCACGGGAATCAGCACGCATGTGGTCGGGACGCCCTGGCGGAACCTGACCTACGTCCAGGTGCACACCGACGAGGGGATCACCGGCGTCGGCGAGACCCGCATGCTGGGCCACACCGACGCGCTCATCGGCTACTTGAACGAGGCGCTGGCCAACCACATCGTGGGGTCGGACCCGTTCGCCGTCGAGGATCTCGTCCGGCGCATGAAGTACGGCGACTACGGGCGGGCCGGCGAGATCGTCATGTCCGGCATCGCGGTGGTGGAGATGGCCTGCTGGGACATCAAGGGCAAGGCGCTCGGCGTCCCGGTGTGGCAGCTCCTCGGCGGCAAGGTCACCGACAAGGTGAAGGCGTACGCCAACGGCTGGTACACCACCGAGCGCACCCCGGAGGCGTACCACAAGGCCGCGCAGGCGGTGATGGAGCGCGGGTACAAGGCGCTGAAGATCGACCCATTCGGCACCGGGCACTTCGAGCTGGACCACGAACAGTCGCTGTACGCCGTCTCGTTGATCGAGGCCGTGCGGGACGCGATCGGGCCCGACGCCGAGCTGATGCTGGAGATGCACGGCCGCTTCTCCCCCGCGACGGCGGTCCGGCTCGCCCGCGACCTCGCGCCGTTCAAGCCCGCGTGGCTGGAGGAGCCGGTGCCGCCGGAGAACCTCAAGGCGCTGGAGAAGGTCGCCGCGAAGGTGGACATGCCGGTCGCGACCGGTGAGCGCATCCACGACCGGATCGAGTTCCGCGAGCTGTTCGAGAACCAGGCCGTCGACATCATCCAGCCCGACGTCGGCCACATCGGCGGCATCTGGGAGACGCGCAAGCTCGCCGCGACCGCCGAGACCCACTACATGCTGGTCGCCCCGCACAACGTGGGCGGCTCGGTCCTGACGGCGGCCTCGCTCCAGGTCGGCTTCACCACCCCGAACTTCAAGATCCTGGAGCACTTCAACGACTTCGCGGACGCCGAGATCAAGAAGGTGGTGAAGGGCGCGCCGCAGGTCGTGGACGGCTACTTCGAGCTGTCGCACGCGCCGGGTCTCGGGGTCGAGCTTGACGTGGACGCGGCCGCCGAGTTCCCGCAGCAGCAGGCCCGGTTCGACCTGTGGGCCGAGGGCTGGGAGAAGCGCGCGCCGAAGGGGACCCAGTGAGCGGCGCGGTCGTCGTCGACGGGCCCGGTGAGCACCGGGTCGTGGCGCACGAGCCCGCCGAGCCCGGTCCGGGCGAGGCGCGGGTGCGGGTGCACGCGGTGGGGATCTGCGGCAGCGACCGCGAGGTCTACCAGGGCAACCGGCCCGAGGGGTACGTCCGGTATCCGCTCACCCCGGGCCACGAGTGGTCCGGGACCGTGGACGCCGTGGGCGACGGGGTGCCGGCCGGGCTGATCGGCCGCAAGGTCGTCGGCGAGGGCTTCCGGAACTGCCAGGTGTGCGACCGGTGCCACGCCGGTGAGACGACACTGTGCACCGCCGGGTACGAGGAGACGGGGTTCACGCAGCCGGGGGCCATGGCCGCCACGCTGGTCCTGCCCGCCCGGCTGCTGCACGTGCTGCCCGACGACGCGGACCTGAGCGCCGCCGCCCTCCTGGAACCGGCCGCGTGCGTCGCCGCCGCCGCGCTCAAGGCCGAGGCGCGGCCGGGCGAGCGGGTCGCGGTGGTCGGGACGGGGACGCTCGGGATGTTCGCCGTGCAGTTCCTCGCCGCGCACTCCCCGGCCGAGCTGCTCGTCGTCGGCACGAGGGACGACCGGGAGGCCCTGTCGCGGCGGTTCGGGGCGACGGACTTCCGGCTGCGGAGCGGACCGCTCCCCTCCGACATCGATGTCGTGATCGAGACCGCGGGCTCCGCGTCGGCCGCCCGGACCGCCGCCTCGCTCCTTCGGCGCGGCGGGCGCCTGGTGCTGACCGGCATCCCGGCGCCGGGCGCCGACGGGCTCGACCCGACCGATCTCGTCGTGCGCCAACTGGAGGTGCGGACCGTGTTCGGCGCCGCCCCCGACGCGTGGGCGCACGCGGTGCGGGCGTTCGGGGCGGGGCTGCTCGACCCCCTGCCGCTCGTGACGCACGAGGTCGCGCTCGATCGGTTCGCCGAGGCCATCGAGTGGGTCGGGTCCGGGGACCCCAAGGTCGGCAAGGTGCTGCTGCGGCCCTGACGGACCGGCCCCGCCCCGCCCACTCTCCCAAGATTTCGGACAAGACGAAGGACGAGCGTGACCGACTCACCCCGCCGCTCCGGCGAACCCGCCCTCTCCGCCCTCGGGTTGAGCGCTCCCGCGCCCGATCCGGCGGACGCCTCCCCGCACACGTTCCCCGACGGCGGGACGTGGCGCGTGGAGATCCCCTCCGTCGAGGGCCCCGAGGCCGTCGGCGTCGTACTGAAGGAAGCCTCGCGGCTCGACGTCCCCATCCACCGGATCAGCCAGGGCAGCGGCGTCTGGATGCTGCGGGACACCGAGATCGTGGAGATGGTCGAGGCGACCGGCGAGCGCGACATCGAGCTGTGCCTGTTCACGGGGCCGCGCGGCACCTGGGACACCGGCGCCTCCGTGCGCACCGACTCGCGCGGCGCGGGCCTGCGCGCCCGGGGCCACGACGCCGTCGCCGGTTGCGTCGAGGACGCCGTACGGGCGACGGAGCTGGGCGTGAAGTGCCTGCTCGTCGCCGACGAGGGCGTGCTGTGGACGCTGCACAGGGCGCGTTCCAAGGGCGTCATACCGGCCGACACCACGCTCAAGGTGTCCGCGCTGATCGGGCCCGTGAACCCGGCCTCGTACGCCATCTACGAGCGGCTGGGCGCCGACTCGCTGAACGTGCCCTCGGACCTGACGCTGGCACACCTCACCGAGATCCGCCGGCTCTCGGCGGCGCCGATGGACATGTACGTGGAGGCGCCGGACGACCTCGGCGGCTACATCCGGATGTACGAGATCGCCGAACTGGTGCGCCGGGGCGCCCCGTTGTACCTGAAGTTCGGGCTGGCCAAGGCGCCCGGCATCTACCCGTACGGCACGCATCTGCGGGACGTCACCCTGGACACCGCCCGTGAGCGGGTGCGCCGGGGCCGGCTCGCGCTCGACCTGCTCGCCCGGCACGGGGCGGGGGCGGGCATGTCGCCGCTCGGCTCCCGGCTGCCGGGGACCCTCCGGCGCTTCAGCACGGCCGAATAACGTTCTGGCCCGGCAACTTCACAGAAGACGACAGAGCCGCGCACAATCCAACGCACTTCGGTTCTCGGTCAACCCCCGCGCACAGCGCGGGACTTCGCGCCTCGCGACCGGGCCCCGCACTTCACACATCAAGGATGATGACCATGCGAAACCGCCGCACCGCTGCAGCCGCGATAGCCGCGACCGTCTCCCTCGCGCTCACCCTGACCGCCTGCGGCCAGGACAGCGAGGGCGGCTCGGACGAGGGCAAGAAGAGCGCCGAGGGCTCCACGGTCGGCATCGCGATGCCGACGAAGTCCTCGGAGCGCTGGATCGCCGACGGCAACAACGTCGTGAAGTCCCTGAAGGAGAAGGGCTACAAGACCCAGCTGGTCTTCGGTGAGGACGACCCGGACCAGCAGGTCTCGCAGATCGAGAACATGATCACGCAGGGCGTCTCCGCGCTGATCGTCGCCGCGATCGACAACAAGTCGCTCAGCTCGGTGCTCAAGCAGGCCGCCGACGCCGACATCCCGGTCATCGCCTACGACCGGCTGATCCTCGACACCAAGGACGTCAGCTACTACGCGACGTTCGACAACGAGAAGGTCGGCGAACTCCAGGCCGGATCCCTTGTCGACAAGCTCGGCCTGAAGAGCGGCAAGAAGGGCCCGTTCAACATCGAGCTGTTCGCGGGCTCCAACGACGACAACAACACCAAGTACTTCTTCAACGGCGCGATGAGCGTCCTCCAGCCCTACATCGACAAGAAGCAGCTCGTCGTCAAGTCCGGCCAGACGAAGCTCAACCAGGTCACCACGTTGCGCTGGGACGGCGCCACCGCCCAGAAGCGCATGGACGACATCCTGACCTCGACCTACAAGGGCAGCAACCGCGTGGACGCGGTGCTCTCCCCCTACGACGGCATCTCCATCGGCATCCTGTCCGCGCTGAAGTCGGACGGCTACGGCTCCAAGTCCAAGCCGCTGCCCGCCGTCTCCGGACAGGACGCCGAGGTCGCCTCGGTGAAGTCGATCATCGACGACCAGCAGTACTCGACCGTCTACAAGGACACCCGCCAGCTCGCCAAGGTCGCGGTGACCATGGTCGACGACGTGCTGCACGACAAGAAGCCCGCCGTCAACGACACCAAGACCTACGACAACGGCGCGAAGGTCGTCCCCGCCTACCTGCTCAAGCCGGTCCTGGTCACCAAGGACAACTACGAGAAGGAACTCGTCGACAGCGGCTACTACTCCAAGGCCGACCTGGGCCAGTAAGTACCCCTGTCCGAACCACTAGCTGAAGGGCACGACCATGGCGGGACCCGTCCTGGAAATGCGCTCGATCGTCAAGACCTTTCCCGGTGTGAAAGCGCTCTCGGACGTCAACCTGACGGTACGTCAGGGCGAGGTCCACGCCATCTGCGGGGAGAACGGCGCCGGCAAGTCCACCCTGATGAAGGTCCTCTCCGGCCTCCATCCGCACGGGAGCTACGAAGGAGAGATCCTCTTCGAGGGGCAGCCCTGCCAGTTCAAGGACATCAACGCGTCCGAGAAGCGGGGCATCGTCATCATCCACCAGGAGCTGGCGCTCGTCCCCTACCTGTCGATCGCCGAGAACATGTTCCTCGGCAACGAGCACGCCACGCGCGGGCTCATCGACTGGCGCGAGACCCTGATGCACGCCACCCGGCAGTTGCGCCGCGTGGGCCTGTCGGAGAACCCCAACACCCGGATCTCCGACATCGGCGTCGGCAAGCAGCAGCTCGTGGAGATCGCCAAGGCGCTCGCCAAGGACGTGAAGCTGCTGATCCTCGACGAGCCGACCGCGTCGCTCAACGACGAGGACTCCGGCAAGCTCCTCGACCTGATCCTGGGCCTGAAGGAACAGGGCATCACGTCGATCATCATCTCCCACAAGCTGAACGAGATCCGTCGCGTCGCCGACTCGGTCACGATCCTGCGCGACGGCCGCACCATCGAGACCCTCGACGTGCACGCCCCGGAGACCACCGAGGACCGCATCATCTCCGGGATGGTCGGCCGCGACCTGGAGCACCGCTTCCCCGAGCGCACCCCGCACCAGGCCGAGAAGGGCGCGGCGCCCGCCCTGGAGATCCGCAACTGGACGGTGCGCCACCCCCTCGACCGCGAGCGCAAGGTCGTCGACGACGTCTCCCTGCACGTACGGCGCGGGGAGATCGTCGGGATCGCGGGCCTGATGGGCGCGGGCCGCACCGAACTCGCGATGAGCGTCTTCGGGCGGACCTACGGCCGCTACGCGGGCGGCACCGTCCTCAGGGACGGCACCGAGATCCGTACGAAGACGGTCGCGGAGGCCGTCCAGCACGGCATCGCCTACGCGACCGAGGACCGCAAGCACTACGGCCTCAACCTCCTCGACACCATCAACCGCAACATCTCCCTCGCGGCGCTCGGCAAGGTCGCGCGGCGCGGCGTGGTCGACGAGCACGGGGAGCGGCAGGTCGCCGAGGAGTACCGCAGGTCGATGAATATCAAGGCCCCGACGGTCTTCGAACCGGTGGGGAAGCTGTCGGGCGGCAACCAGCAGAAGGTCGTCCTCAGCAAGTGGATCTTCGCGGGCCCCGAGGTGCTCATCCTCGACGAGCCGACCCGCGGGATCGACGTCGGCGCCAAGTACGAGATCTACACGGTCATCGACAAGCTGGCGGCCGAGGGCAAGGCGGTGGTCTTCATCTCCTCCGAACTGCCCGAACTGCTCGGCATGTGCGACCGCATCTACACGATGAGCGCGGGCCGGCTGACCGGTGAGGTCACCCGCGCGGAGGCGACGCAGGAGTCCCTGATGCGCCTGATGACCAAGGACAAGAACGGGACAGAAGAGGTAACGCGATGAGCACGGACGTGATGGACAAGTCCCCGGCCCCCGCGCCGCCGGGCAAGGACGGAGCCACCGGCGAGGGCGGGCTGCTGCGTCTCGTGCTCGACGGGATGCGCCGCAACATGCGCCAGTACGGCATGCTGATCGCGCTCGGCCTGCTCGTGGTCGTCTTCGCCGTCTGGACCAACGGCGACCTGATCCTGCCGCGCAACGTCTCCAACCTGGTGCTGCAGAACAGCTACATCCTGATCCTCGCGATCGGCATGATGCTGGTGATCATCGCCGGTCACATCGACCTCTCGGTGGGGTCGCTGACCGCGTTCGTCGGGTCGACGGCCGCCGTCCTCATGGTCAGCCACGACATGCCCTGGCCGCTCGCGGCGGTGATCTGCCTCGCGATGGGCGGCGCCGCGGGCTGCATCCAAGGCTGGCTGATCGCCTACGGCGGCATACCGTCCTTCATCGTGACCCTCGCGGGCATGCTGGTGTGGCGCGGCCTCACGGAGATCCTGCTCAAGGGGCAGACCCTCGGCCCGTTCCCCGAGGGCCTCGGCAAGCTCGGCAACGGCTTCCTGCCCGAGGTCGGCCCCGACACCAACTACCACAACCTCACCCTGCTGCTCGGTGTCGTGCTCGCCGCCGCCGTCGTCATCCAGGAGCTGCGGGACCGGCGCCGCCAGCAGGAGTTCGCCCTCGAACTGCCGCCGCTCAACCTGTTCCTGCTGAAGCTCGTCGCGATCGTCGCCGCCATCGCCGTGGTGACCATGCTGCTCGCCAGCTACAAGGGCGCCCCGATCGTCCTGCTCATCCTCGGTGTCCTGGTCGTCGGCTACGGCTACCTGATGCGCAACTCGATCTTCGGCCGCCACATCTACGCCATCGGCGGCAACCTGCCCGCCGCCAAGCTCTCCGGCGTCAAGGACAAGAAGGTCTCCTTCTACGTCTTCCTCAACATGGGCGTCCTCGCGGCCCTGGCCGGCCTGGTCGTCGCCGCCCGCCTGAACGCGGCCTCACCGAAGGCCGGGCTCAACTTCGAGCTGGAGGCCATCGCCGCGTCCTTCATCGGCGGCGCGTCCATGAGCGGCGGCGTCGGCACCGTCCTCGGCGCGATCATCGGCGGCCTCGTCCTCGGTGTGCTGAACAACGGCATGAACCTGCTCGGCGTCGGCTCCGACTGGCAGTCGGTGATCAAGGGCCTCGCCCTGCTCGCCGCGGTCGGCTTCGACGTGTGGAACAAGCGCCGCGCCGGTTCCTGACGGCACCCGCCCCACACCCGTACCTCGCACGTCGCACGTCGCATCTCATCAGGACCACTCCCCGCTTTAGGAGCGTCAGATGGACACGACCAGACGAACGGTGCTCGCGGCGGCCGGTGCCGCGGGCATCGCCGCCACCACCACGCTCGGCGGCACGGCACACGCCGCGCCCGGAAGGAGACCGACGAAGGAGCTGTTCGGCAAGCTGGCCGACGGCACGAAGATCTACCGCTGGTCCCTGGCCAACGGCGGCACCCGCCTGAAGGTCCTCTCCTACGGCGGCATCGTGCAGTCCCTGGAGCTCCCGGACCGCAAGGGCCGGTACGTGAACGTCTCCCTCGGCTACGACAACATCGAGGGCTACGTCACCGGCACGACCTTCTTCGGCGCGACCATCGGCCGGTACGGCAACCGCATCGCCAAGGGCCGCTTCACGCTGGACGGCACGACGTACCAACTGTCGGTGAACGACGGCGAGAACTCGCTGCACGGCGGCGCGAAGGGCTTCAACACGCGGGTGTGGGACGTGGAGCCGTTCACGTCCGGCTCCGACGTCGGCCTCCATCTGCACTACACGTCGATCGACGGCGAGATGGGCTACCCCGGCACGCTCAAGGTGACCGTCACGTACACGCTCACCGCGCGCGGCGACTGGCGCATCGACTACAAGGCGACGACGGACAAGCCGACCGTCGTCAACCTCACCAACCACACCTACTACAACCTCGCGGGCGAGGGCAGCGGCGGCATCTACGACCACGAGCTGACCCTCGCCGCCTCCCGCTACACGCCCACCGACGCGGGCCTCATCCCGACCGGCGAGCTGGCGAAGGTCGCGGGCACCCCGTTCGACTTCCGCCGCCCCAAAGCGATCGGCGACGACATCCGCGCCGCACACCCGCAGCTCGTCACCGCGAAGGGCTTCGACCACAACTGGGTCCTCGACAAGGGCATCACCTCGCGCCCGGTGCACTTCGCGACCCTGCGCGACCCGCGCTCCGGCCGCACCCTGAAGATCGCCACGGACCAGCCCGGCGTGCAGTTCTACTCCGGCAACTTCCTCGACGGCACGCTCGTCGGCCCGTCGGGCCGCACCTACCGCCAGAGCGACGGCCTCTGCCTGGAGACCCAGCACTTCCCGGACTCCCCGAACCAGCCGGCGTTCCCGTCGACAGTGCTGCGGCCCGGGCAGACGTACCGGTCGACGACGGTGCACTCGTTCGGCACGTGAGCCGCAAGGGTTGAACACCGCCCCGCCCGTGTCCGTGGACGGACACGGGCGGAGGCGTGTCCGTCAGCGGTCGCGGGTGAGGTCCCCCACGAACCGGGCCCACGCGGGGCCGCCCACGGCGAACGAGGGGCCGGTGCTCCGCTTGGAGTCCCGTACGTGCACCGCAGTGGGAGCGATGGCGACCTCGACGCAGTCGGAACCGGCCTCGCTACCGCTGTAGCTGCTCTTGAACCATGTGCTCTCGGCGGTGTTGTCCGTCATGTCTCGTTCAGCACCTTCTCGATGAACGTCAGCGACTCGCGGGGTGGGAGCGCCTGGGCTCGGATCATGCCATAACGCATTTCCAGGTACTGGACCTGCGTCGGGTCGGTGATCAACTGCCGGAACGACTGCACCTCGACATGCCCAAGTGTCGTACCACCGCGCTGTTTCAGCACCCGAAAGGCGCCGTCGAGACCAGGATGCTCCGCACAGTCGCTCGGCATGACCTGGATGTCGACGGTGGGCAGCCGGCTCAGCCGCAACAACTGCTGAAGCTGACGCCGATGGACCTCCCGTCCGCCGAGCGGCCTGCGCAGCGTCACCTCTTCCTGCACGAAGCTGAAGACAGGGAAGACCTCGTTGTCCAGGATCTCCTGCCGGGCGATGCGAGCGGCGACCTCACGCTCGATGATCTCCGCCGAGTACCTCGGTCGCCGCATCGCGAACAGCGCCGTCGCGTACTCCTTCGTCTGCAACAGCGCGTGCAGCGTCCGGTCCCCGTACGCCAACACCTCGACCGAATCCCGCTCCAGCTTGGCCAGATCGCGGACCTTCTTCGGGTACCTGGCGTCCTCCAGGTCCTTCTTCATGGCCGCGATCCGGCCGCGCCCCTCCAGGACCTCGTCGGCCTTGTCGAGGAACTCGGGCCGCGGAATCCTCGTCCCCTGCTCCACCTTGTAGACGAGCCCTTCCCCGTACCCGAGCCGCGCCCCGAGTTGCCCGGCGCTCAGCCCGGCCACCTCCCGCCAGGCGCGCAGTTGCCGCCCGACGGCGGCAACCACCGGCTTGACCTCGTCGTCCGGCTCGACGTCCCACCCTGATCCGTCGCCCGACTCGTCCTTGTGCTCAGCGATCACGATGACCACCTCCGCACCGCTAACGACCGACTTTCGCGAGGGGCGCACGGTGTGCAGTGAGCGCGAGAAAAAATTCGAACGTGTGCCATGCATTTGCCGCGATTCAGGGCATTGTCGCCTCACGCCAGCCGGATCACGTTCCAGGACAAGGGCTCCAGGGCCGCGCGCAAAGTGCCGTCGGCGAGTGTCGTCCCCGTCCCCTCGTGCGGCGTCACCCGGTCGGGGTCGGTCAGTGTGTTGCGGGCGTCCGGGTCGGCGTCGGCGAGGACCGAGTGTTCGGCCACCTCCGACAACTCCAGACCGTGCAGCGCCACTTCCAGCGGCAGCGATTCCGTCTGGCTGCGGTTCACCGCGAAGATCGTGACCGTGCCGTCCGTCGCGCGGACCGCCGTCGCGTGCAGCAGGTCCGCCGTGCCGTGGCGCTCGGTGTCGTACGTCGGGCCCGACACCCGTACGTCCAGGACCTCGCCGCGCCCGTACCTCGACGCCTGGGCGAACGGGTAGAACGTCGTCTGGCGCCAGGCCGGGCCGCCCGGCTCGGTCATGATCGGGGCGATGACGTTCACCAGCTGCGCGAGGCAGGCGATCTTGACGCGGTCCGCGTGGCGGAGCAGGGCGATTAGGAGGGAGCCGAGGACGACCGCGTCGGTGACGGAGTAGACGTCCTCCAGGAGGCGCGGGGCCTCCGGCCAGTCCAGCGCCGAGACCTGGGCCTCGGTGCGGGACATGTACCAGACGTTCCACTCGTCGAAGGAGAGGCTGATCTTCTTCGGCGACTTCAGGCGGGCGCCGACGTGGTCGCAGGTCGCCACGACGTTCTGGATGAACGACTCCATGTCCACCGCCGACGCGAGGAAGGAGTCCCGGTCGCCGTCGTGCTCCTCGTAGTAGGCGTGGAGGGAGATGTGGTCGACCAGGTCGTACGTTTCCGCCAGGACTTTCGCCTCCCACTCCGCGAAGGTCTCCATGTACTGGGCCGAACTGCCGCACGCGACCAGTTCGACGCTGTTGTCGATCTGGCGCATCGCCCGCGCCGTCTCGGCGGCCAGCCGCCCGTACTCCTCGGCCGTCTTGTGGCCGGTCTGCCAGGGGCCGTCCATCTCGTTGCCCAGGCACCAGAGTTTGATGCCGAAGGGGTCCTTGTCGCCGTGGGCGATACGGAGGTCGGAGAGGGCCGTGCCGCCGGGGTGGTTGGCGTACTCCTGGAGTTCGATCGCCTCGGCCACGCCGCGCGTGCCCAGGTTCACCGCCATCATCGGTTCGGCCTGCGGGCCGAGTTTCCGCAGGAACGCGATGTACTCGGAGAGGCCGAAGCGGTTGGACTCCGTGGTGCGCCAGGCCAGGTCGAGGCGGCGGGGGCGGTCCTCGACGGGGCCGACCGAGTCCTCCCACTTGTAGCCGGAGACGAAGTTGCCGCCGGGGTAGCGGATCGTCGTCACGCCCAGCTCCCGGATCAGGTCCAGGACGTCCGTGCGCAGGCCCTCCTCGTCGGCCGCCGGGTGGTCCGGCTCGTGGATGCCGGTGTAGACGCAGCGCCCGAGGTGTTCGACGAAGGAGCCGAACAGGCGCGGGCTGACCTCGCCGACCGTGAACGCCGGGTCGAGTGTGAAGCGTGCGGTGCGCAATGTGTCCCCTTCTGAGCCGTGTGCCGTGTTCCGGTCGGTCGCGAGTGCGGCTTGTTCGTGGCTGGTCGCGCAGTTCCCCGCGCCCCTAGCGGGGCTGTCCGAAGCGGGGTTGAGGGCTTCCCTGGCCCGCGTTTCTCAGCACCAGCAGTGAACCCGCCAGCGGTGACGGTGACTTCAGGCCCACCCTCGCCGTCGTCACATACAGGTCCGTCAGGTCCCGGCCCCCGAACGCGCAGGCCGTCGGGCGCTGGGCCGGGAGCGGGACGACACGGTCGAGCGCGCCGGACGGCGTGTAGCGGCGCAGGGCCGCGCCGTCCCAGAGGGCGACCCAGACGCAGCCCTCGGCGTCGACGGTCAGGCCGTCGGGGAACCCGGCGCCCTCCTCGACGGTCGCCAACTCCCGCCGCCCGCGCACGCGTTCGCCGTCCACGTCGAAGACGTCGATGCGGCGCGTCGGCGTGTCCACGTAGTACATGAGCGTGCCGTCCGGGCTCCAGCCCGTGCCGTTGGAGACGGTGACGTCGTCGAGGACCGTCGTCACCGTCGTGCCGTCCGGGGCCAGGCGGACGAGGTTGCCGCCGCCCGGCGTCTCGTCGTACGCCATCGAGCCCGCCCAGAGCGCCCCGTCGGGGGCGACGGCCGCGTCATTGCCGCGCCGTCCGGGGACGGGCTCGCGGTGCAGCCACGAGAAGGTGCCGTCCGGCGCGTAACTGCCCACGCCGTCACGGAGGTTGACGACGAGACCGCCGCCCGCGCGTGGTTTCGCCGCGCCCACGTGCTGCTCCGTGACCATGACCGTACGGCGGCCGCTGTCCGGCTCGTAGGTGTGGACGCGGGAGCCGAGGATGTCCACCCAGATCAGGCGGTTCCCCTCCGCGTCCCATGTCGGACCCTCCCCCAACTGCGCCGACTCCCTGACGGCGACCTCGACGGCGCTCATATCGCCGCCCGGTGCCCGAGCCGCTCCGACAGGTCGGCGGCGCCCTTGGCGGCGAGCTGGGTGAGTTCTTCGAGCCGGTCGTCGCTCCAGCGGATCATCGGTACGGAGATGGAGAGCGCGGCGACGACCCGGTTGGTGCGGTCGCGGACGGGGGCGGCGACGCACGACACGTCCGTGTTCGACTCGCGGGACTCCACGGCGATGCCGCGCCTGCGGATGTCGGCGAGGTGGGCGTGGAGGGCGGCCGGGTCGGTGATGCTGTTCTCGGTCATGGCGATCAGGTCGGCGTCGGCCGGGATGCGGGCCGCCAGCTCGTGCTCGGGCAGGGACGCGAGGAGCATCTTGCCGACCGAGGTGCAGTGCGCGGGCAGCCTGCGGCCCGCGGCGGAGACCATGCGCACGGCGTGCGTGGAGTCGACCTTGGCGATGTAGATGACGTCGGCGCCCTCCAGGATCGCCACGTGCACCGTCTCGTCGCAGGTCTCGGCGACGCTGCGGGCGACCTGCTGACCCTCGGCCGCGAGGTCGAGCTGTTCCGCGTAGCGGCTGCCGAGCTGGTAGGGGCGGACCCCGAGGCGGTAGCGGCCGGGCTGGCCGGGGACCTGCACGATGTAGGAGCGGGCGGCGAGCGTGGTCACGAGTTCGTGGACCGTGGTGCGCGGCAGGCCCAGCTTGCGGACGATGTCGGGGGCGGACAGCGTGCCGTCCCCGTCCAGGAAGAGCTCCAGTATGTCCAGAGCCCGCGTCACGGCGGGTACGAGACGTCCCACGACCGGCCCCCTCCCATGTTCGACATTTCAACAGTCGGTCGGTATCGCGAACATAGGCTACGCACAGCCCTGATGACCGGGCAATAGGGGTTCGGGCCCCTAGGCTCCCAACTCCCCGCGCAGGCGGCGGGCGCGGAGGACCAGTTCCAGTTCGAAGCGGCGGTCGGGGTCGTCGACCTCGGGGCCCCACAGCTCGCGGATCTGGCGCAGGCGGTAGCGGACCGTCTGGGGGTGGACGCCGAGCCGGGCGGCGACCTCGGGGGCGCCGCCGCGCGTCTCCAGCCAGGCGAGCAGCGTCTCGGCGAGGCGCCGCGCGTGCGTGGGCCCGCACTGGGTGAGTGGGGCGAGGGCGCGCCGGGTCAGGTCGTCGACGAGCTCCTCGGGCTGGAGCAGGACGAGGGCCTGGGTGTGCTCGGTGCAGTGCAGGACCTCGTCGGCGGGGAGCAGCCCGCGCTCCATCAGGGCCACCGCGGACTCGGCCCAGCGCAGCGACTTCGCGGCGGCGGGCGGGGCGACGGGCGGCCCGATCGCGCCGCTCCAGCCGGTGAGGGCGCGGCGCAGCAGGTCGGGGCGGCCGGCGGCGTCGGGGTCGGGGACGACGAGCCGGGGCCGTTCGGTCTCCATGTCGAGCAGCACGTCGGGGCCGACGGCCGGGGCGACCGCGTCCCGCGCGGGCCGCACGAGGACGCCGACGGCGACGCGCTCGGGCACGGGCCAGCCGATGCGGGCGGCGCGTTCGGTGAGCGCCTTGACGGGGTCGGGCGGGGCGGCCGTCCGGCCTTCGAGCATGAGATCCATGAGCTTGCGTTCCAGGCGGAGGCGTTCCCCGGCCTGCCGGGCGGCGGCCTCGGCGTAGCCGCGGACGGACTGGTCGACGAGGCCGTCGAGGTACTCGTAGCCCGCCTCGGCGAGTTCGTACATGGCCGGGGGCGGGATGCGCAGGCGCTGGCCGAGGTCGGCGAGGCGGCGCCAGGCGAGTTTCACGCCGAGCCGGTACATGGCCTGGAGGGAGTCGAGGCTGCGCCCGTGCACGCTCTGGCCACGGCCGAACTCCTGGAAGACGCGCGGTGGCTGACCGTCCGGCGCCGGTGCCTTGCCGGTGGCGGAGACGTCGGTGAGGCGGCGTACGAAGCCCTCGATGGCGCGGCGGATGCCGACGAGGGCGAGGGGTTCGCCGGACGCGTCGTGGACGAGCGGCAGGTGCGGGAACTCGCGGCGGATCTCGTCGAAGATGTCCTGGGCGAGCCGGGGCGCCTCCTCCATGGCGAGCGCGGCGAACTGCTTGACCTGAAGGCGCGGCACGTCGCACCAGGCGGAGCGGGTGGCGGCGGGCACGGCTCAGCGCCCTTGACCGGGGTTTTCCGGAGTTCTCGGGGTCTCGTAGGTCACGAGCGGGGTGTTGAGCTGGTCCGGTGTCGCGTTGATCAGCGCGAGCACGCCGAAGGAGGCGGCGACGGCGAGCGCCGCTCCGGCGGCCGCGGTGAGCGCGGCGGCGAGCAGTCGGTTCATCGCAGGGTCAGCCTCTCGTCAGTGGCTTGGTCCCCACCCTGTGTGTACCGTCAAGTACCCAGTTTTGACAGGTGATTGACACTCCGTCAAGAACGCGTCTACGGTTCCCGGCCCATGAAGAGCCCGCAGCGCCCGCCCGCGAAGTCCCCTTTCGTCTGCGTGGGTCTCGGCACGTTCCTGCTCGTCCTCGCGGGGATGCTCGCCTGGTACGTGGAGCCGCGCGCCGAGCGCACCAGCATCGACGTCGACGTGACGACCGTGTTCACCGGGACCGGCAGTTACTTCGACACCGACCGGATCAGAACCGTCGACGACCGGCGGCTGACGATCACCCGGCAGGTCCGCGGTGACGTCGCCGAGAGCGAGCGCAGCGGCCGGGCCGTGTGGGACGTGGTGACGTCCGTCGACACGGACAGGACGCTGCCGGCCGCCGATCCGCACGGCGCGCTCCAGTGGACCAAGGAGCGCTGGGTCACCGACCGGGCGACCAACGCGCCGGTGCACTGCTGCGGCGAGGACCCGGCCTTCTCGGGCGAGGCGTACCTGAAGTTCCCCTTCGACGTCGAGAAGCGCACCTACACCTGGTGGGACAACACGCTCGGCGCGACGGTGCCGCTCCACTACAGCGGCGAGGCGAAGGTGCAGGGCCACAAGGGGTACCGGTTCACCGGCCGGGTCGCGCCGACGCGGACCGGCTCGCGGCAGGTGCCGGGGCGGATCGTCGGGCAGCCCGAGAAGGGGCAGGTCCTCGCCGAGGAGTGGTACGCCAACCACCGCGTCGACCTCGTCGCGGACCCGCGCACCGGCCGGGTCCTGTACGCGGCCGTCGGGCCCCGGCTGACGCTGCGCGCGCCCGGCACGGTGCGGGACGCGGCGGTGCTCCTGGACAGCCGGAGGATCGCGTTCACCCCGCGGACCCAGCGCGAGCAGGTCGCGCTGGCCCGGGACGACGACGACCGCCTGCGGCTGCTCGGCACGGTGCTGCCCGTCGTGGCGTCGGCGCTGGGCGCGGTGCTCGTGGTGGTGGGGACGGTGTTCGTCGTACGGGGCGGAAGGGGCCGGCGGACCCCGGACGGGCCGACGGGGCGTCCTGGACCCGGCTCGTCCGCGACAGCCCTGGAGAGAACCATGATGTGACGGCCCGTCAGCTCATTTCGGGGTCAAACTTGTCACGCGGGTGAGTAGCCGCGGCGCACAGCGCGGCGAAAACTGTCGAACCCCACCTTGTGCAACCGACAAGTACGGCAGCACCACCTACGACAGTGCCACGTACGACACCGCTCGGCCGACCGCACCCTGCCGAGCATCCCCGCACGCGCGCAGAGACGCACTCCGCCGAGACGCACTCCGCTGAGACGAGTGGGAGCCCCCATGCCCCAGCACGTGCCGCGCCGCATCGTCTTCCTCGCCCACCGCGACCTCGGCAACCCGGCCGCGGGCGGCTCCGAGCTGCTCGTCGACCGCCTCGCCGACGGGCTCACGGAGCTGGGCCACCAGGTGACGCTGCTGTGCGGCGGACCGGCCGGACACGGCGCCTTCCGCGACTACCGCGTGGTCTCGGCGGGCGGACAGGCCGCCCACTACCTGCGGGCCCGCTCGGCCTTCGCCCGCCAGGTCGGCGACTGCGACCTGCTTGTCGAGGTCTGCAACGGCATGCCGTACCTGGCGCCGCTCTGGCACCGCGGCCCCACACTGTGCCTGGTCAACCACGTCCACACGGACCTGTGGCGGATGCGGCTGCGCGGGCCCCTCGCGCCCGCCGCGCACGTCGGCCGAAGACTTGAGCACTGGGCGCTGTCCGGCGCCCAGCGCCGCAATCTGCTCGTCGCCGTCTCCCCGTCCACGGCGAGCGCGCTGCACACCATCGGCGTCGACCAGGACCGCATCCGGCTCGTCCCCAACGGCGTCGAGGAGCCGGGGCCGCGCGCCGACCGCTCCCCCGACCCGCTGTTCCTGGCGATGGGCCGGCTCGTCGAGTACAAGCGGATCGACCTGCTCCTGCGCCTGTGGGAGCGGGTGCGGCCGGTGACGGGCGGCCGGCTCCTCATCGTCGGCGACGGTCCCGAGAGCCCCCGGCTGCGCTCCCTCGCGGGCCCGGACGTCGAGTTCACCGGCCACGTCTCCGAGGCGGAGAAGCACCGGCTGCTCTGCGAGGCGTGGCTGCTGCTCCACCCCTCGGCCGTCGAGGGGTGGGGGCTCGTCATCACCGAGGCGGCGGCGCGCGGCACCCCCGCGATCGGCTTCGACGTCCCCGGCGTCCGCGACTCGATCGAACACGGCGCGACGGGCCTGCTCGCCCGAGCCCCCTCCTCCTTCGCGGCGGCCTGGTGCACCCTCGCCCTCTCCCCCCACCGCCGGGAACTGATGGGCAAGGCGGCGGAGGAACGCGCCGCGGGCTACCGCTGGACCCGGACGGTCCGCCAGTTCCGCGCGGTGGCGGCGGAGGCGGTGAGGGGGCGTGGGTGAGCGCAGGTACGGGGTGAGCGGGCGCGGGCCGCGCGAGGCGGGGCAGTCCCTCGTGGCGCGCGGGCGGAGGCGGCGGGGCGGCGGCGTCGGTCGGCGCGGAGGCCCGGGGCCATGAGCGCGACCGGATTCCGGGACCCGTCGCCGGCCCGGTCCCTCGCCCTCCTGCGGGCCTTCCTCCGCGAGCAGCAGGACCCGGCGGCGTGCTATGCGCTGCTCGCGCGGGACGCCGCCGATCAGGTCGAGGCGTACGGGAAGGTGGCCGGGAAGATCGTCGTGGACGTCGGCGGCGGCAGCGGGCACTTCACGCGGGAGTTCCGGGAGCGGGGCGCGCAGGGCATCCTCTTCGAGCCGGACCCGCGCGAGTTCGGCCCCGACCCGCCACCGTCCACGGTGGTCGCCGACGGCTACCTCCTGCCGCTGGCCGACGCGGCGGCCGACGTCACGTTCTCCTCGAACGTCCTGGAGCACGTCGCCGACCGCGACACCTTCCTCGGCGAACTCGTCCGCGTCACGCGCCCCGGCGGCCTCATCTACGTCTCGTTCACCAACTGGCTCTCCCCGTGGGGCGGCCACGAGTGGGCGCCCTGGCACTACCTGGGCGCACACCGCGCGCAGGCCCGCTACCGGCGCCGCACCGGCCGCGCCCCCAAGCACACCCTCGGCGTGAACCTCTTCGTCCACCACATCGGCCCGACGCTGCGCCACGTCCGCGCCCGCGACGACGTGGCGGTCGTGACGGCGCGCTCCCGCTACTGGCCGTTCCTCACCGAGGCCGTCGCGCGGGTGCCGGGCGTGCGCGAGTTCGTCACCTGGAACCTTCTTCTCATCCTCCGGCGGTGCCCCTCATGACGACCCTGGTCCAGGCCCCACCCGCCGCGCCCACGCACCCGGACCCCGAACCGGGTCCGTGTTCGCGCCGCTGGCTGCTGTCCTTCTGGGCCGTGCTGTTCGTCCTGTTCAGCGCCGTGCACCCGGGCCGCATGACGTTCGAGACGAAGCTCGGCGTCGCCCTCGACCCGTGGCGGTTCATCGGTGACCTCGGCCAGTTGTGGCACGACCGCGCCGGGTTCGGCGGCATCGCGGACCAGTACATCGGCTACGCGTTCCCGATGCTGCCGTACTACGGCCTCGCCGACCTGGTGCGCCTGCCGGTCTGGCTGGCCGAACGCCTGTGGATGTCGCTCGTCGTGACGGCCGCGTTCTGGGGCGCGCTCCGGCTCATGGAGCGGCTGGGCGCCGGCACCCCGCGCAGCCGGCTCCTCGCGGCGGTGGCGTACGCGCTGTGGCCCACGTACACGATCGTCATCGGTTCCACGTCGGCGGCGGCGCTGCCCGGCGCGTTCCTCCCCTGGGTCCTGCTGCCGCTGGCCGACGCCCGCAGATCCCCCCGCGTCTCGGCGGTCCACTCCGCACTCCTCGTCCCCTTCATGGGCGGCGTGAACGCGGCGGCGACCCTGGCCTCCCTCCTCCCGGCGGGCCTCTACCTCCTCTCCCGCGCGCCCGGCCCGCGCAAGCGGCAGCAGATCGCCTGGTGGTTCCCGTCGGTGGTGGCGGCGACGCTCTGGTGGACGGTCCCGCTCCTCCTCCTCGGCGTGTACGGGGAGAACTTCCTGCCCTTCATCGAGGACGCGCGGACCACGACCGACACGATGGCGGCGACGGAGTCCCTGCGCGGCGCGGGCAATTGGGTGGCCTATCTGCATCTCGGCGAGGCGTGGCTGCCGGCGGGCTGGACCGTGGCGACCGCCGCCGTCGCCATCGTCTGCTCGGCGCTCGCCGCGGCGTTCGGCCTCGCGGGCCTGGCCCGCCGCGACCTGCCGGAGCGCCGCTGGCTGCTGCTCACGGTCATGGCGGCGGCGCTCGTGACGCTCGCCGGGTACGGGGGCGCGGCGGGCGCCCCCTTCCACGGGACGGTCCAGTCGTGGCTCGACGGCGGCCTGGCCCCGTTCCGCAACATCTACAAGTTCCAGACGGGCCTCGCCCTGGCCCTGGTCGTCGGCCTCGCACACGTCGTGGGCATCGCCACGGAGACGCGCGGCACCAGACCCCTGCGCGGCCGCCGCTTCGCGCCGCTGCTGGTCGCCGTCCTGATCCTGCCGGGCCTCGCCTGGCCGTACCTCAACGGCTCGATCCTCCAGCCGGGCTCGTTCCGGAAGCTGCCGACGTACTGGGAGACGACGGCGGACTGGCTCCACAAGTACTCCCCCGACTCGCGCGCCCTCGTCGTCCCGGCCACCGCCCACGGCATCTACCTCTGGGGCTCCCCCATCGACGAGCCGCTCGACGTGCTCGCGGACTCCCGCTGGGCGCAGCGCGACTACGTGCCCTTCGGCACGCCGGGCAACCGCCGCGCCCTGGACGCGATCGAGCAGGCGCTGATGTCGGGCGGCGAGGTGCCGGGCCTCCAGGACTTCCTCTCCCGCAGCGGCCTGCACTACGTGGTCGTCCGCAACGACCTGGACCCGGACCAGTTCGGGAACGTCCCCACCGCCACGGTCAAGCGGACCCTGACCGAGTCCGGCTACCACCGCGTCACCGGCTTCGGCCCCGTCGTCACCGGCGGCCGGATCGCCGAGGACACCCCCGTCCAGGTCGAGGGCATCTATCCGCGCTCCCGCTCGGTCGAGATCTACGCGCCCGCCGCCGACACCCGCCGCCCCGGCCAGGCGGGCCTCCTCCCGGTCAGCGCGACAGCGCAGGTCAGCGGCGGCCCGGAAGCGCTGCTGCCGCTCTCCGCCGACCCGGCGCTCCGCAACCGCCCGGCGGTCCTGACCGGCGACAACCACCCGGGCATCGGCACCCCGGCCGTGCGCATGGCGGTCGACGGGCTCCGGCGCGCCGACACCCGCTTCGGGCTGGTCAACACCAACACCTCGTACCCGTACACGCCGACGGAGCGCAACAGCCCCGACGCCGACCAGAACGCGGGCGAGAAACCGAAGCAGATCCTCCCCACCCGGGGTCTCGTCCACCAGACCACCGCCCGGATCGAGGGGGCCCGCTCGGTCACCGCGTCCTCCTGGGGCAACTGGCTGCTCTACCTCCCCCAGTTCGATCCCGTGAACGCCTTCGACGGCGACCCGGACACCGCGTGGACGGCGGGCGCCCCGGACTCGGCGGACGACGCATGGGTCCGCGTCGACTTCACCCGCCCCACCCGCGTCCCGGCGACGCTGCGGGTGACTCCGCTGCCGCAGGAAGAGGTACGGGCGGCCCCCACCCGCGTCCGCGTCGAGACCGACAAGGGCAGCAGGACGTCCGACATCCTCCCGAACGGCAAGCGCCAACGCGTCAAAGCGCCTGCGGGGAGGGCGAATTGGCTCCGGGTCGAGATCCTGGACACGCAGGCCCGGCGCCCCTCGCTGACCGGCGCGGGCTTCGCCGAGATCAGCGTCCCCGGCGTACGGGTGGCCCGCGCCCTGCACCTCCCCACCGACTCCGACGACGCGGACCAGTACACCTTCCGCCGCGCGACCGGCGACGGCTCCCTCACCCTCACCGACCTGGCCCCGTCGATCCACCGCGCCTTCACCACCTCCACCGCGGCGCCCTTCACCTTCCAGGCGACGGCGGTCCCGGCCCCGACGGAGGCGCTCGACGAACTCCTCTACTCGGTCGCCCCCGACCAGCGCCGCGCGATCACCGCCACCGCCGACTCGACGGCCCGGATCGGTCCCAACACCTCCGCGCGCAACCTCACCGACGGGGACCTGACCACCGCCTGGATCGCGGGCGACGAGCCGACGATCCATCTGCGCTGGCCCGACAAGCAGCCCGTCTCCGAACTCGTGCTGCCCGCGGCCGGCGGCCTCTCCTCCCGCCCCGAGAGGATCGAGATCAGCTCGCCGGACGGCGCCGCGGTCGCCGGTGTGGACGAGAACGGGGTGGCCCGCTTCGACCCCATCACCACCGACCGCCTGGACGTCACCATCACCGACACCGCCCCGCTGACGCTCCACAACCCGGTCGCGGACGAGGACCTCCAGTTGCCGGTGGGCCTCACCGAGGCGTACATCCCGACGCTCGACATGTACCGGGTGCGGCAGCCCACGCCCGAGCGCAGGTTCAGCCTCCCCTGCGGCAAGGGCCCGACCGTCACGATCGACGGCGTCCGCCACCGCACATCGGCCCGCGGCACCCTCGCCGACCTCACGGAGCGCCGCCCGGTCGCCCTCGCCCTCTGCGACCGCCTCACCCTCCGAGCGGGCCCCCACACCCTCGCCACCGACACGGAAGGCCCGCTGGCGCCGACCAGCGTCACGCTGACCCGCGCGGGCGCCGACACGGACGCCGTCCCGCCCACCACCCGCGACCTCACCATCAAGGACTGGCTCGGCGACCACCGCGAGGTACGGGTGAGCGCGGGCGAGGCCACCTACTTGACCACGTACGAGAACGCCAACGACGGCTGGCGGGCGACCCTGAACGGCAAGAAACTCACGAGCCTGCGCCTCGACGGCTGGCAGCAGGCGTGGCTGATCCCGGACGGGGCGGCGGGCACGGTGAAGCTGTCCTACCAGCCCGCGACCAGCTACCACGTGGGGCTGATCGTGAGCGCGGCGGCGCTGGCCCTCCTCATCGGCCTGGCACTGTGGCGACGCAGGCCCGACGAGCCCGTCGAGCCCCCCGTGCCACCGCCGCCCCCGGGCCTGATCCTCGGCACGGTCGTCCTCACGGCCGTCGGCATCGTGATCGCCGGTCCATGGGCGGCCCTGGTCCCGGCCCTGGCCCTCCTCGCCTGGAAACGCCACACCGTCCTCGTACCGCTGGCGTTCCTGGCGATGACGGCTGCGGGCGCGGTGGCGGCGACGGGGTCGGGGGTTCCGGTACGGAACGGGGAGGGGGCGTTCAGCGGGCCGGCGCAGGTGCTGGCGGTACTGGCCCTGTTCACGGCACTGGTGACCACAAAACGGGCAGGCGCAGCAGAGCGCACCGACCCAAATCAAGCCCCTCCGGCGCTTGAGGAGCGGGGTCCGGGGCAGAGCCCCGAGTCGTCCACGACAGCTCAGGGCGCCGAAAAGGAGGGGCCGCAACCATGACAGCCACGACAACCCCGGGCGCACACACAACCAGGACCCACCCCTTCCCCACCGTCGACGAAATCGCCCGCCACTGCCAACAACACGACGAACCCGAGACGGTCCACATAGAAGTCCACCTCACCGGCACACTGGACCCACCCCGCCTGACCACCGCCTTCGACCGCGCCCTGCGCACACACCCCCGCATCCTGATGCGCGAGGCGCCCCGCCGCTGGTACACGAGCCGCTACACATGGGAGCTGACGGACGGCCCGGACGTGCCACCCGTGTCGTTCCCCGAGCCACACCCGAACGTGCTGGAGGAGTGCCGCGCCCGGGCGCTGACGGAGGAGCCGCCGCTGACGACGTCACCCCCGGTCCGCGTGGAGTGCGTTCCGCACCCCGGCACCGGCAACACCGTCCTCTTCCTCACCATCAACCACACCGCGCTCGACGGCCCGGCCTGCCTCCGCGTCCTGGCGACGGCGGCGGATCTCTACGGCGGCCGGGACAACACCCCGCCGCCCGCGCCCCCGCCGGCCCCGCGCAGGCCGCCCCCGTCCGATCTGCCGTCCTCCTGGGCGCGCCCGGCACGGGTGGCCCCGGGCACCCCGGAGCCCCGCCCCGGCAACGCCATGCTGGTCCGCGAACTGCCGGTGCCGCGCCGCCCGAAGGGCGCCCCGTACACGGTGAACGATCAGCTCATGGTGGCGACGGCCCGCACGGTCGCGGACTGGAACGAGGAACGCGGGGCGCTGCGTCCCCGCCGCCCCCTGCGCATCACGATGCCGGTGGACGACCGCCCGAGGGACGCGACGATGCCGATAGGGAACGGCACGCGCCTGGTCGAAGTCCCGCTCTCACTCGCGGAGTTGCGGCGCCCGACCCCGTCCCTCCTGCGCCTGACCGCCGAACGCACCGCGGCCCTCCGATCCCTCGTCCGCCCCCAACTCGGCCACGGGGCAGCTCTCTTGACGTCTCCGTACGCCCCCGTCGCCTGGCGCGCCGCCGCCACCCGCGCCCTGCGCACGGCCGCCGCCCCCTGGACCTCGACGACGCTGCTCAGCAACATCGGCCGGATCCCGTACCCGCTGGACTTCGGCGACGGCGGCCGGGCCGACGCCGTCTGGTTCTCGGCACCGGCCCGCATGCCGCGCGGCCTGACCGTCACGACGGCGTCCACGGCGGGCCGCCTGCACCTGGCCCTGCGCTGGTCGCGCACGCTCCTCGGCCCCGGTGACGGGGAGCGTCTGCGCGAGCTGTTCGAGCACCACCTCCACGCGACGCAGGAGGAGGCACGATGACCATGACGCCCACGGTGCCGCCCCGCGGCCTGCGGGACTTCTACGAGGACCCGGCCGTCCCGGTGGCCTCCGGCGCGCCCCGCACCCTGCGCCAGACCCGCGCCCTCGCCGCCGCGCTCGCGGGCACCCATGACGCCACCGTCCTCGACGTGGGCTGCGGCGACGGCAGTGCGGCCGCGCTCGCGGCCCGTCTGCTGCCCGGCCACCGTCTGATCGGCGTCGACTGGTCCCAGGACGCGCTGCGCCGCGCGACACGGCGCGTGCCGGGCACCGTACGGGTCGTACGAGGTGAACTGACGGGAGGCGGACTGCCGTTCGCGTCCGGAGTGGCCGACGCGGTGCTTTTCTCCGAAGTCCTCGAACACCTCGTGGACCCCGACGCCGCCCTCGACGAACTCCGCAGAATCCTGCGCCCGGGCGGCCACCTGATGCTGTCCACCCCGAACCTCGCCGCCTGGTACAACCGGGCGCTGCTCCTGGCCGGAGTACAACCTGTCTTCTCGGAGGTGAGCCTGCGCGCGGTCCACGGCCGCCCGGGCACGGAAGTGGTGGGCCATCTGCGGCTGTACACGCGGCGCGCCCTGTGCGGGTTCGCCACGGCGGCGGGCTTCGAGGTCGTACGGGTGACGGGCGCGCCCTTCCACGGAGTGCCCCGCGCGCTGCGCCCCCTGGACCGGCTGGCCTGCGCGGCCCCGTCGCTCGCCTCCATCCTCCTCCTGCACGCCCGAAGGACGTGATCCGCGATGCCCGCCGTGGCATGGGGGGTCGGCGCGGCACTGCTCGCCAACACGCTGTACAGCGTCGGCTTCGTCCTGGAGAAGCGGGCCCTGACCCGGCTCCCCGAGGTCAGCGTGCGTCGCCCGGCGCATCTGCTCCGCCAGGTCGTGACGAGCCCGCTGTGGCTGGCCGGTTCGATCGCCCTGGCCTCGGGCTTCGGCGCCCAGCTGGTGGTGTACCGCACCCTGCCGATCGCGGCGGCGCAGGGCATCTTCGTCTCCGGCCTGGTGCTGCTGCTCCTGCTCTCCTCCCGAATGCTCGGCGAACGCACGTCCGTCCGGGAGCGGTACGCCATCGCCGGGATTCTGCTCGCGCTGCTGATGGTGGTGCTGTCCCTGCGCGACACCGGCCCCGGCCGGGACACGGTCGGCGGCGCCGCCCCGGCTCCGCTGATCCTGACGGTCTGCCTCCCCTCGCTCGCCGCGGGCCTGTACCTGTACGCGGCGGCCGAACGCCGAGCGGCGCACCGGCACCGCCAGCCGTCGTCGGGCGTCGAGTACGGGGTGGCGGTGGGGCTGCTCTACGGGGTCAGCTCCCTGGCGATCAAGGGCGTGTCCGGCGTGCTCCCGGACGTCCCCGCACTGTTCCGCTCCCCCTACCCCTACCTCCTGCTGTGCACGGGCGCGTTCGGCCTCGTCATGTCGCAGGCGGCGCTGCAACGCTGCCGGGCCTCGCTGATCGTGCCGGTGTGCACGACGGTGACCTGCGTATTCACGGCGGTGCTCGGAACGGTGGCGTTCGGCGAGTCGCTGCCGTCGGACCCGCTGCGGCTTGGCCTGCGGGTGGCGGGGACGGCGCTCGCGGTGGCCGTACTCCTGCTGATGCCGAAACACGACGCGCAGCCCGTCCCCGCACCCACTCCGTCCCCAAGAGAGTTGCTGTCTCATGTCCCCCACGAGCCCAAAGAACCCCACGAACCCAGCCACCCCCACGCACCCGGCCAACCCCACGAGCCCAGCCAACCCAACGAACCCGAACAAGCCCATGAGCCCTGACGACCCGCTTCTGCGCATCCTCGTCTGCCCCCTCGACAAGGAGCCGCTGCTGCTGCTCCCGGGCGGGACGGCGCTCTACAACCCGCGCCTGCGCCGCCGCTACCCGGTCATCGACGGCATCCCGCAACTGCTGCCGTCCTCGGGCGAACAGGTCCCGGAGGACGAGCACGAACGACTCCTGAAGGCCCTGGAGACATGACCACCCTCGCGGCCCGCCTCGGCCCCTACCTCCCGCCCCGCCTGACCGCGGCGACAGCGCGGGCGCTGTACCCCCGCTTCGAACCGGAACTGGCCCGCCTCGCCGACATGCTGCCCGCCCCGCGCGGCGTGTGCGGCACGGCGATCGACGTCGGCGGCTGGTACGGCCCGTGGACCCACCGCCTGGCGGCCCACGCGCGGCGCGTAGTGGCGCTGGAACCGGTCCCGCACCTGGCCCGCACCCTTGCCGCGTCCGCGCCACCGAACGTCCGGGTCGTCCGCGCCGCCGCCAGCGACCGCCACGGCGCCGCGCCGCTGTGGCAGCCCCCGGACGACGAACGGGGCGAGCGCGGCGTCTCGTCCCTCGTCCGCAGGGAGGGCCTGCACGCGTGCACGCCGCAGACGGTGCCGTGCGTGACGCTGGACGCGTTGTGCCTGCACGAGGTCGACTTCATCAAAATAGACGTGGACGGAGCGGAGCTGCCGGTCCTGCGCGGTGCGAGCACGCTCCTCCACCGCGACCGCCCGGCCCTCTTCGTGGAGCTGGAGACCCGCATCCAGCCGATCGCCCCGGTCGTGGCCCACCTGCGCGCACGGGGCTACCAGGGGTGGGTCCTGCCCGGGTCCGACTGGCTCCCCCTCACCGACTTCGACCTCCAGGCCCACCAGCACGGCACCTCCCACATCGCCTCACAGGGCCTGCTGCGCCGCGCGCTGACCCCCACGGCACGCCGCCCGCGCTATGTGAACTCGGTCCTGTTCCTGCCGGAGGGCCGCCGGCCCGGCCTGGTGCGCGACCATGGAGAACATGCCGCCTGAGCCGTTCACGCCCCTCCACTTCCAACTCGTGCTGCTGCGCCGCATGGCCGACCACAACCCCGAGCTGGTGGAGACGGCCCGCGCCGACCTCGGCGTCTCCGTGGCCGACATGCGCGAGGCGAATCGCCGCTGGCAGGCGATGCGGCATGCGCGGGGCGGCCGTTCGGGGGTCTCCCAGTACCGCTCCGTCCTGGGCACCCCCGAGCACCGCCTCACCCGCAAGATCGGCGACCTGACCTGCGAGGCCCTGCTCTGGCCGGTCCCGCTCTGGCCCGACCTCCGCTTCGAGGTCCTGCTGTCCCCGACCGGGGCGACCTGGAACGAATGGCTGATCCGAGCCCCGGGCGTCCCTGGGCCGCGCCTCCGCACCCTGGCCGACCTGACCCCGTGGTCCTGCACGGTGGACGAGGCGGCCCGCGCCTTCGCCCCGGCCCGCCCCCTGGAGGGCTCGGCCCCCACCCGCTGGGGCCTGGAACTCACGGTCCCACCGCGCCGAGTCCGGGCGGAATTCACATGGGGCTTGCTTCAGCGCTGGCAAGAGGTGTGACCTTCAGGGCGCCGAGGAGAGCGGTGAAGGCGCTATGGGGGACGGTCAGGGTTCCACGCCCTGGGTCCTTCGAGTCGCGGATACCTATGCAGGTGGTGAGGGCGGCGACCTCGACGCAGTTGGTGGCTTCGGCCCCGCCGGAGTATGACGACTTTCGCCAGTTGCAGGGGCAGCTCACAAGATGCCTCCCTCAGCGAGTCGGCATGCTCCGCGCCTTGAGCCCCTCGACGAAGGCCCCGAAGACGGCACCCGAAACGGCCAGGACTCCACGGTCCGGGGCCTTCGAGTCGCGGACAGCTACGTGCGCCGACAGAGCGGCGACTTCTACGCAGTTGTTGCCGTCTCCGCCACCGGAGTAGGACGACTTCCGCCAGATGTAGGTGCGGGCCATGGTGTCCCTCACACTTCCTTCGCCAGTGCGTGAATGAAGTCCCGGGAGCGCTCAGGTTCGAGTGCCACTGCCTCCACTCTACGGAAGAGCGCCCGGAAAACCTCGAGTTGTGCCTCGCAATCGATGAACGTAACGCCGTGGGGAGCGTCCCTGACTGCGGTGTCCAGTTGGGGGCAGGTTCCCTCCGCCAACATCATCGTGCTCCATGTTCCGCCGAACCCGTCCAGGTCAAAGGGGATGATGCGCACGCTGATGTGGTCCAGCTCCGACGCTTCGAGCAGTTGCGTCAGCTGGGCGCGGGCGACTGCTCGATCACGCACCCGGATGCGAAGTGCCGCTTCGTGAATCACGGCGTCGTATGGAACGGGAACAGGCCGGTTCAGAATCGCTTTGCGCCGCATACGGTGCTGCACGCGCAACTCCAGTTGCTCCTCGGGTATCGCGGGGATGCGCGAGGAAAAGGTTGCTCGGGCGTAGTCGTCCGTCTGAAGCAGCCCCGGAATGAGCAGAAGCTCGACGTCACGCCGACGCGTGGCGTGATGCTCCAGCTCGGCGACGTCCATGAACGACGTAGGGAGCGACCCGCGGTACTCCTCCCACCACCCCCGGGTCCGATCACCGGCCATCGCGGCCAGCGCGCTGATCAACTCCTCGTCGGTACAGGCGTAATGCGACGCCATGAGCCGCAGCCGCTTCTCGCTCACGCCCGTGAGGGCGGACTCGATCTGGCTGATCTGCGCGGAACTCACCCCGAGCAGCGCCGCCGCCTCGCGCGACGTCAGGCCGGCCGCTCGGCGCAGCCTGCGCAACTCGGTGGCCAGACGCATCTGGCGGGCCGTCGGTTCGCTCCTGAGCGCCAAAGCGGTCCCTTCAACCTGCTGACTGCCACCCCTCGTTCGGGGTGATGTTACGCGTCCCGCTCGCAGACCCTAAAAAGTTAGGTCTACCGTCAGTGACGCGCCGCACACTCTACGGGTTCCCGGGGCCCGGACCGACGCCACCCTCCATCGAACCGAGCGGAGCAATCGCATGCCCGAATCCGAACCCTGGGAGTACTCCCTCTACATCCCCAACGACCTGCGCGCAGTCACGGTAAGCCGCCGCACCCTGCGCCTGATCCTGACCATGCACGGCCTGATCCGCCTGGTCGACATCGCGGAGCTGCTCGCCGCCGAACTGGTGGGCAACGCCGTACGGCACACGAAGGGCCCCGCCGCACTCAGGGTGCGATGGTCGGTCGGGGTACTGCGCATCGGGGCATGGGACACCGCCCCGGAACCACCCGACCCGCCTTGCGTAAACGCATGGGACACCGAGGAGGGCCGGGGCCTGATGCTGGTCAAGGCGTGCGCCAGCGACTGGGGCTGGCACGCGCTGGACAGCGGCGCGAACCGGGGCAAGTACGTGTGGTGCGAACTGGCAGCCGCGTAAGAAGCAGCAATGGCGGCCATGCGTGGCATCGCCGCCACCCCCAGCACCCTCACTTCACGCCGGGCCCCCGCCCCGCGATCACCACCATCCCGAGTGTCGCCACGGCCCCGACCGCGAACCCCGCATGCGGCCCCGCCCCATCCACCGCCCGCCCGGCAAGCGCGGCGGCCCCCGCCGATCCCGCCGCGCTGGCGGAGCCGAGCCAGGTGAATGCCTGGGTCAGTACGGCGCGCTGCACGGTGTTCTCGGCAAGGACGGAGAAGACGACCAGCAGCACCGGCACCGCCAGCCCCGTCAGCGCGAGACAGACGGCCACCGCCGACACCCCGTCCACCACCGTCAACGGCGCACACGCGAGCGCCATCCCGACCGCCGCCCACATCTGCTGCCGCTCCGGCGACGCACCACCCCAGGACCGCGCCCCGTACACCCAACCGCCAATCACATTGGTGCAGTTGGATACCGCGTACAACACCGGCGCCACATCCGGCGTCCCGCGCCCCACCGCGTACGCCGTCACCGACACCTGCATCGCCCCGAAGAACACCCCGAGCCCCGCGTTGAGCGCGACGAGCCGTACGAACGCGGGCCGCAACAAGCTACGACCGGCGCCCCGGCGTTCGGCGTGCCCCGCGACCGGCGGCGCGGTACGGCGCTGCGCAGCAAGCGCGAGACCCCCGCCGACCACGAGCACCGCGGCGAGCAAGCTGCCGAGACGCGGATGCCCGGCGGCACCGACCGCGCTGACCAGCGCCGGACCGGAGAGGAAGGACAGGCCGTTGGCAAGCGCTTCGAGTGTGAAGGCGCGGGGCAGCGCGGACTCGTACGGAGTGCCTCGCAGCAGCGTCGACCAGCGGGCCGCCGAGAGCGCGCTGAGCTGCGGGAGGCTGGCCCCGGCGAGGGTCGCCCCGACGACTGTCAGGAGGTTACCGCCCGCGAACAGCATCCCGACCGCCCCCGCGTGCACGGTCAACGCGCACGGCAGCACCCGGCTCTGCCCGAACCGGTCGACAAGGCGCCCGACCTGCGGCCCGCCCACCGCGTCCGCGACGGCGAAACAGCCCGTCACCATGCCGGCGTCCCCGAACGACCCCGTCCGCGCGTGCACCAGCCATACGATGCCGACCCCGGTCATCGCGAGTCCGACGCGCCCGACGACACCGGCGAGGAAGAACGCCGCCGCGCCCGGAACACCGAAAAGATCCCTGTAAGTCCGTTGATTCGCCGTCCGCACGGCGCGTCCCTTTCGCCGCCCGGCGGGACGCGCTCACCCGGGGTCGTCGGCGTCCGGATGTGCCGACCCGTGAGCGCGCCTGAAGCCGTCCAGTGGCGGCGGCAGGCGGGGACGCGCGCCTGCCACCGACTCCGTCACCGGGCAGAGGTATAAGTACCAGTAGGTATTTCGCCGTCCAATCTAGCGTGCGCGCACCACGCAGAAAAGCATCGGCGAGAAATGAGCGCACACCTCACGCTCATTTCTCGCCGATGCGATGATTCCGGTTTCGATCCGTTCCCGTCGCGGCGGCCCGTTATCCGCCGACGTACCAGCTGAAACCGCCGTTGGCCGCGACGATCAGCAGGACGATGAAGAGGACGACGTCGATGACGCCGAGGATGAGGCCCGCCTTGGCCATGCCCGCACCACCGCTGGCGGTCTTCTGCCTGAGGGCGAGCGCGCCGAAGATGATCGCGAGCGGGCCCAGGATGAAGGGAAGGAAGAACAGTCCGACGATGCCGCATACGAGTCCGGCTATCGCGAGGCCATTCGTCCGGGTACCGGAAGAAGCAGCAGGACGGCTACCGTAGGCCGACATGGTCCACACCCCTCAGATCGATTTGCGAAACGTCGTTACGATCCTCCGGATGCCCCGGAATTCGGCGCACACTCGACCCGAATTCCGAGATTAAGTGGAGGGTGCTGTTCCGGCGCCGCTCACCCTTCCTCCGAGTCCGAGTCCGCATCCGGCTCCCACTCCAGCAGCCGCACCTTCGCCACCGCACGGACGTGCCTCCGCATCGCCGCCGCGGCCCCGCGCCCCCGCCCCGCCTCGATCGCGTCGAGGATCGCCCGGTGCTGGGCGAGCGACCGCCCCGGTCTGCGCGGCTGGCGCAGCGACTCGGTGCGGGACTCCGCGATCGGCTCGTCGATCTCCCGCATGAACGCGGCGAGCAGCGCGCTGTGTGCCGCCGCCGTCACCGCCGCGTGGAACAGCCGGTCCCCCTCGATGCCGAGCCCGCCCGCCTCGATGTCGCGCGCCATGGTGTCGAGGGCGGAGCGCAGCGCGGCGAGGTCGGCGTCCGTGCGGCGCTCCGCCGCCAGCTCCGCCAGCTTCGTCTCCAGCGCCTCCCGCGCCTCCAGGACGTCCGGGAGCCGCTTCTTGCGGGCGACGAGGCTCTCCACCGGTTCGACGACGGCCGTGTCGAGGCTGTCGCGCATCAGGTACGTGCCGCCGCCGTGCCGCGCCTCGACCAGTCCCTGCACCTCCAGGACGACGATGGCCTGCTTGACCGAGGCCCGGCTGACCCCGAGCCGCGCCGCGAGGTCGCGCTCGGTCGGCAGCCGGTCGCCCGCGCGCAGGCCGCCCTCGGCGACGTACGCGCGCAGGCGGTCGATCACCTGCTCGTACAGGCGCGGGCGCGCCGCCATCGGCCGCAGTGCGTCGGTCACCTCGGCCTACCCCTTTCAAGCCCTGGTCGTGTGCCCGGCAGCGTACGTCCTTGACGTGGGCGCCTGCCAGACGTCACGCTCGGATTGGCTCAGCCACTGAACCAATCTGTCGCAGATCAGGAGCGTTCACGTGCCCCGACTCCTCCCGGCCCTGGCCGACACCCCCGACCATCCGGCCCTGCGCTTCGGCGAGCGGTCCCTGACCTACGGCGAACTGGCGGCGGTCGCCGCGCCCCTGGCGGCCCGGCTGAGCGGTTCGGCGCGGGTCGCCGTGTGGGCGACGCCGACGCTGGAGACCGCCGTCGGTGTCGTCGCCGCGCTGCTCGCCGGGGTCGCCGCCGTCCCGGTCAATCCGAAGTCGGGCGGGAGCGAGCTGGGGCACATCGTGGCGGACAGCCCGCCCGACGCGGTCCTCGCGGCGCCGGGCACGGAACTCCCGCCCGCACTGGCCGAGTTGACCCGGATCGACATCACCGTAGAGCCGGACGCGGAACAACAGCCCCCCGCGCTGCCCGCCGAACCCGCCGACCCCGAGACCCCCGCCTTCGTCGTCTACACCTCCGGCACCACGGGCCCGCCCAAGGGCGCCGTCCTCCCCCGCCGCGCCGTCTCCTCCACCCTCGACGCGCTGCGGGACGCCTGGCAGTGGACGGAGCGGGACACCCTCGTCCACGGGTTGCCGCTGTTTCACGTCCACGGGCTGATCCTGGGCGTCATCGGGCCACTGCGCAGGGGCGGCGCGGTGCGTCACCTCGGCCGGTTCGACACGGACGGCGTGACGCGGGAGCTGGCGTCCGGGGCGACGATGCTGTTCGGCGTACCGACGATGTACCACCGCATCGCGGAGGCGCTGCCCACGGACCCGGCGCTCGCGAAGGCGCTCACCTCGGCCCGGCTCCTCGTCTCCGGTTCGGCGGCGCTGCCCGTCCACGACCACGAGCGGATCACCGCCGCCACCGGCCAGCGTGTCCTTGAGCGGTACGGGATGACGGAGACGCTGATGAACACGAGCGTCCGCGCCGACGGCGAGCCGCGCCCCGGCACCGTCGGCGTCCCGCTGCCCGGCGTGGAGCTGCGGCTCACCGAGGACGACGGGACCACCGAGGTCCCCGCCGGTGACCCGGAGGCCGTCGGGGAGATCCAGGTGCGCGGGCCCAACCTGTTCCTGGAGTACCTGAACCGGCCCGACGCGACGGCGGCGGCGTTCGCGCCGGGCGGCTGGTTCCGCACCGGTGACATGGCCGTGCGCGACCCCGACGGCTATGTCCGCATCATCGGCCGCAAGGCCACCGACCTGATCAAGAGCGGCGGCTACAAGATCGGCGCGGGCGAGATCGAGAACGCGCTGCTCGAACACCCCGGCGTCAAGGAGGCCGCCGTCACCGGCGCCCCCGACCCCGACCTGGGCGAGCGCGTCGTCGCCTGGATCGTCCCCGCCGACGCCGCGCATCCGCCGGGCGCCGAGGCCCTGGCCGACCATGTGGCCGGCCGCCTCGCCCCGCACAAGCGCCCCCGCACCGTCCACTACCTCGACGCGCTCCCCCGCAACGACATGGGCAAGATCCTCAAGCGGGCGCTCACCGATCAGCAGAACCCTGCCGATCAGCAGTCGCTCGACGATCAGCGGACCCACCCCCATGGCTGACGGCGGCGGCGCGCGCGGCGCCCTGGACCTGGTCTGCGACCCCGGCACCTTCCGCGAACTCCCGCCCCCGGCCCCGCCCGTGCGCCCCGATCCGCTCCGCTGGCCCGGCTACGGCGACGCGAGGGCGCGCGCCGCCGAGCGCACGGGGGAAGCGGAGTCCGTCGTCATCGGCACCGCCGAGATCGACGGGGTCCCCGTGGTCGTCCTGGCCTTCGAGTTCGGGTACCTGGGCGGCTCGCTCGGGCAGGAGACCGGTGACCGCATCGAGGCCGCGCACGCCCACGCCCGCGCGCACCGGCTCCCCGTCGTCCCGCTGATCGCCACGGGCGGCAGCCGGATGCAGGAAGGCATGATCGCCCTCACTCAACTCCAGCGCGTGGCGCGGCAGTCGGCACTCACGCGCGCCGCCGGTCTTCCTCAGATCGCCGTCGTGCGCGATCCGACGACGGGCGGCGGCTGGGCGACCCTGGGCGCGGGCGCCGATCTGACGCTCGCGCTGCCGGGGGCGCAGATCGGGTTCGCCGGGTCCCGGGTGCGGCCCCCGGACGCGGACCCGGCGGCGTACACCGCGCGGGCGCAGTGGGAGGCGGGCTCCGTCGACGCGGTCGTCGCCCCGGACGAGTTGCGCACCGCGCTCGGCCGCCGCCTGCGCCTGCTGACCCGGCCGTCCGGCTCCCCGGAGGCCCCGGAGTCCCCGGCCCCCGTCCCGTACGCCCTGGGACGCACCGACCTCCCCGCCACCGGCTGGGACGCGGTCCAGCGCGCCCGCGCGCCCCAACGTCCGCGCGCCGCCGCCTACTTGGACGCCTACTTCACGGACCGCATCGAACTGCGCGGCGACCGCGCGGGCGGCGCAGACGACGGCATGCTCTGCGGTTTCGGCGCACATGAGGCGCAGGGGCGGAGCCGGACCATCGCGTACGCGGCCCAGTGCGGCACCGCCACCACCCCGGCCGGGTACCGCACCGCCACCCGGCTTGTCCGGCTCGCGGGCCGCCTCGGCATCCCCGTACTCACCCTCGTGGACACGCCCGGCGCGGCGAGCGACGACGCGGCCGAGCGGGCGGGCGCGGGCGCGGCCATCGCCGAACTGTTCCTCGCGCTCGCCGAGTCACCGGTGCCGGTCACCACCCTCGTCGTCGGCGAGGGCGGCTCGGGCGGCGCGCTCGCGCTGGCGGCGCCGGGCAACACCTGGGTGGCCCCGGACGCGTACTTCTCGGTGATCGCCCCGGAGCTGGCTGCCGCGATCCTCAAGCGCCCCGCCGACCAGGCCCCGGACACCGCCGGTCAACTGCGCATCCGGCCGCAGGACTTGGTGGACCTGGGCGTCGTACGGGGCATCGCCGGGCCGCCGCCCAGCAAGATCTAGAAACGAACAGGCGCGCAGTTGTTCCCGCGAACAGGTGATCGTTCCGCAAGAAATTGCATGAGGCACGGGTGACCAACGATGCTTACGGGGCGCAAGCAACGGGCTGCAGACCGTAGTTGTCGCGCACCCGGTCCATGTCCCAACAGGGCCGGGGTGTTGTCCCACACACATGCACCATCGCAAGGAGAACGTTTCACCATGAACCTGCTCACCGACATCCTCGCCGGCCTCGTCCACTTCGTCGGCTGGCTGGTGTAACTCAGTCGGACACCAGCGCGGCGCCGTCTCCCCCGGTCCCACGGGGAGGCGGCGCCGCCGCACGTTCCGTGCCCGTCCCTTCCTCGGCGAGCAACGCCCGCAGCCTGGGCGCGACGTCCTCCCCCACCCGCAGGGCGTCGTCCGGGTCCGCGCTCCCCGAGAGCACGAACTCGTCGACGCCCGCGCGACAGTACGCGTGCAGACGCCGGGCGGCGCCCTCGTGGTCCCGGCCCGCCTCGGCGGAGAGCCGCAGGGCGAACCGCAGCGCCGGGTTCCGGTCCCGCAGCCGGGCGACCCGCGCCGCGACCTCGGCCGGGGACTGCTCCGCCTCGCTCCACAGCAGGTGGACGTCGGCGCGCCGCGCGGCGAGGTTCTCCGCCGCCTCCGACACGCCGCCCAGGTACAGCGGCACCTTGTGCTCGACGGCCGGATCGGTCAGCCGCGCGCCCTCGACCTGCACGTGCTGTCCCTGGAAGTCGATGCTCCTGCCGTCGAGCAGGGCGCGCAGGACGGCCATCACCTCGTCCGTCCGCCCGTATCGCTGGTCGTGCGCCAACTGCTCGCCCCGGGAGCGCCGTTCGGCCCGGTCGTCGGCCGTGACGATGTTCAGCCGCAGCCGCCCGCCCGTGAACCGGCGGAACGCGTCGGCCTGCTGGGCGAGCAGCGTCGGAGTCACCGACCCAGCGCGCACCCCGACCAGGAACCCGATCCGCTCGGTCCGCCCGGCGAGCACGGACGCCAGGTGCCACGGGTCCACGCGCCCGCGCCCGACCGGCACGAACAACGACGCGAACCCCGCCCGTTCGGCGGCGTGCGCGATCCGCGCGGGCCGGGCGGTGTCGGCCCGGTCACCTCCGGCGGGCAGGGACCAGTGCAGCAACGGCACGTTCTGGGACACGGACGACATGGGCACCTCGGGCCTAACGACGGGGTGGCAAGGTCAGGGCGGCACCCCGGGACAGGCGGGGTGCGGACGCGTCACCGCTGTGGGCGAGCCGGGGAAGCGGCCGGGGCAGCGTCCCGGCGCCGGGCGAGCATCCACGGCGACCGACGAGGTCGCCCCCTACGACAGGGTGTTCAGCGACCGGCCGTACGGCGACGCACGGAGGCCCGACACAGCATCGTCGCGACACGCAGCAGATCCACGTGTCGGCGGGAGACGAGTACGGGGGCCATGCCCGCATCCTTTCCGGGCCCCGCCCCCACCACAACCCAGGGTCCGCATCCCGGACGACGCCGTATCACCCCTTGACATGCCGGGGCCCGGCGCGGCAGCGCACCGCACCGGGCCCCGGACCGACGAGCCCCTACTTCACCCCGACCGCCCGGATGATCTCCTGCGTCACGGACCCGCCCTTGTCGTCCCTGACCGACGCCCGCAGGGACACGTACTCCGCGTGCCGGGGCACGCTCAGGGCGCCCGTCCACGAGGCGCCGCGCCCCTTCAGCGCCACCGCCTGCCACGTCCGGCCGTCGTCGTACGAGACCTCCAGACGGCCCCCGCCGATGGTCCCCGTACCGGCCGCGTCCTTCACGTACTCGCCGAAGATCCCGACCGGTACGCGTGTCCCGCCCCGCACCGCGCCCGCAAGATCGGTGTCGATGTCGAAGCCGAGGTTGATCAGCGGCAGGTACGTCCATTGGTCGTCCGGCGTCGCCGCCGACCTGAACGTCCACTCGGCGTGGCCCCTGGTCGACAGTTCCCAGCGCGCCGGGTCGAGCGTGGTGTCCGTGGTGACCGTGTACGTGTGCTCGTCCGGATCGGCGCCCCACACGTACACGCCCGAACTCTTCTTCCGGTCGACCTCCACGCCGTCCACGGCCACCGACGTGTACTGGTCCATGCCGTTGGTCTCGCTGCTCCACGCGTCGCCGAAGCCGGTGTGGTCGGGCCCGGAGTCGCCCCAGCCCGGCGTGTTGAACTGGAGCGAGTTGCCGGAGCGCTGCTGCCCCCAGCCGAGCCCGGTGCCCAGCCACGGGTGCCAGACCGGCTTGAACCAGTCGAGGCCCGTCCGCGTACCGCCCTCGTACGTGACCAGGCCGCTGCGCTGCTCCAGGTCGGTCGGGCCGGTCTGCACGGACTCGTGCCAGGTCTGCCCGGCGCCCGTGGAGACGTGGTCGGTGCGCTCGGCCGGGTAGGCGACCTTCTCCAGGAAGCCGAGGCCGACCGGGAAGGTGTCGGTGAGCGAGTACCGGAACTCGCCCCCGTCCTGCGGCTTCACCGCATGGAACCTGGTGTCGAGGACGGCCAGTTCCCGCTTCCCCGGCCGGTACGTCAGGTCCCCGCGCGGCACGGCGCCCTTGTGCTCGTCGGTGAGGTCGTAGACCCAGGGCGTGTACCGCGTGCCCGTCATCGAGAGCGTGCGGCCCGTCCTGGCGAGCCGGGCCAGCGCGGCGCCGCCCGCCGCGTCCACGGACGCGATCTGCAACGGCCGGTCGCCGCCGTCCTCCGGCCCGAACCAGTCGCTGAGCCGCCCCGGCGCGTCGTCCGTCACGAACAGCGCCCTCGCGCCCGCGTCCTGCGCGGCCTGGGCGAGCCGGTCGGGGGCGACGGCGTCGGTGCGGCGCACGAGGACGGCCTTGCCGCGCACGTCCCTGCCCCTGTAGTCGGCGGGCGTGCCGTCCCCCGCGTTGACGACACGCAGGCGGGCGCGGCCCTCGATCAGCGTGCCGCCGGCCTGCACGGTGGCCTCGCGCACCCCGTCGACCCGGAGCAGAGGCTTCCCGAGACGCCACACCGTGCGGTACTCGAAGCCGCCGTCCGTCACCTTGCTGGTGGGCGCGGCGAAGACGCTGTCGTACGCGACCGGCACCTGCACGGCGCTCATGTATTCGGCGCCGCCCGCCTTGCGGGCGGCCTCCATGACGAGCTGCCGGGTCTCCGTGGTGCGCCCCGCGTCGACGGTGATCTCCTTGAGCCGCCGCCCGTCGAGGGTGACCTCACGGTCCCGGTCGAGCCGCACCTCCGGGTCGGCGAGGTAGCCGAGCCCGAGCGAGTCCTCGCCGTGGCTGCCGCGCACGTCGAGGTAGGACTCCAGGTGGTACGAGCCCGGCTTCAGCCGCAGCTTCAGCGTGCCGGAGTCGCCGACAGCCGCCGGGAACGGGTCCGTGTCCGCGGCGAGCCGCTGGACGGTGAGGTCGGCGGCGGTCGGCGCCCCGGACCGGTCCTTCACATGGACCGTCAGCGTGTACCGCTCCTCCTCCTTCACCAGCCCGAACACCGTGTGCGCGACGGCCTTCCCGCCCGCGCTCGCCACGATCTGCCCGCTGACCTCGCCGACCGGCGCCTTCGCGCCGTCGCCGGTGACGGTGGTGGAGGCGGTGCCGTGCGCGGGGACGGTCAGGGTGCGGTCGGCGAGGGTGGCGACCCCGTCGCCCCCACCGCGTACGGCGAGCTCCAACTGAACGTCGGCGTCCCCGGAGTTGCTGTAGGTGACGGTCCGCGTCACCGGCTCGTTCTCCTCGTACGGCCACTTGTAGTAGCCGAGATCGGCGCTGCCGGTGGCGGTGATCCGCGCGCCGACGGCGTCCGCCGCGCTGAGCCGCCCCGCACCCAACGCGTAGGCGGAGGCGTCGAGTTGCTTGCTGCTGGACATCAGCGCGTCCTTGAGCCGCGCGCCCGTCCAGTCCGGATGCTCCTGGGCGAGCAGCGCGGCGACCCCCGCGACGTGCGGCGTCGCCATCGACGTACCGCTCATCTCCGTGTACGCGCCCTCGCCCTCGGACAGGGAGGAGCGCGCGGCCAGGATGTTCACGCCCGGCGCCGAGAGGTCGGGCTTCAGGGCGTTGTCGCCGAGGCGCGGGCCCTGGCTGGTGAAGTAGGCGGCCTGGTCGGCGGAGTCCACGGCGCCCACGGTCAGCGCGGAGTCGGCGGCGCCGGGCGCGCCGATGGAGCCGGGCGTTCCCGTGTTCCCGGCGGCGACCACGAACAGGGCGCCGGTCTCGGCGGAGAGGGTGTCGACGGCGGCGGACATCGGATCGGTGCCGTCACTGGCCACGTCCGAGCCGAGGCTCATCGAGACGACCTTCGCCCCGACGTCCTTGGCGGCCCATTCCATACCGGCGATGATCTGCGACTCGGTGCCGGAGCCCGCGTCGCTGAGGACCTTGCCGACGGCGAGCGTGGCGTCCGGGGCGACGCCCTTCTCCTTGCCGCCTCCGGACGCGGCGCCGGACCCGCCGACGGTCGAGGTGACGTGCGTGCCGTGCCCGTTCCGGTCGGCGACGTCCTCCCCCTCGACGAACGACCTGGACTCGGTGACGCGGGCCGCGAGGTCGGGGTGGGAGGCGTCGTACCCGGTGTCGAGGACGGCGACCTTCACCCCCTTGCCGGTGAACCCCGCCTCCCACGCCTGCGGGGTACCGATCTGGGCGTTGCTCCCGGCCATGTCGGCGTGGACGCGCCCGTCGAGCCACACCTTGCGGATGCCGCCCCGGAACCCCCGCCCGGTGGTGGCCACGTCCCAGAAGGTCCGCCCCTTGTCGGCGTCGAGGGCCGCGCCGCGCACACTGGCGAGCGTCCGCGTCCGCTCGGCGCCCTCGGGAACGGCGCGGGCGCCGAGGTCCGCGCCGCTCCCGTAGGTCACGATGAGGGGCGTCGCGTCGGCCTTGCCGTCCGCGAGGCCCTGCCGTATCAGCTCGCTGACGTCGAACAGCCGGGAGTCGAGCGTTCCCGCGGCGAGATAGGGGCGGGCCTCGTCCGGTACGACGCTGATGTCACCGCGCACCACCCGCGTACGAACCGCCCCGGCCGCACCCCGCGCCCGCTCCACGGCGACGGCCCGCTTGCCCCCGCCCAACTCCGTGACGCTCACCTTGTCGCCGGTCACCAGGGTCACGGTGTGCGTCGCTTTCGGTACGGGCCTGGAGTCGGCCTGCGCACCGCCCCCGGGCAGCAACGCGAACGCGACACCGAGCGACAGCAGAGCCGCGCCGCGTCTCGCACCAGGTCCTCTGATCATCGTCGCCCCTCTCCATAAGCCTCGGACCGAGAGCGCCCCGAGCGCTCAGAAGAGTCTCAAGCCCCGTGCGTTACAGGAGAGTTGCGAGGACCTGGCGGAAACCTGCCCTGACGGTTTCCCGCCAGGCGCGCCGCTCGGGGGGCGGGTCCGATCGGCGCCCCCGAACGGCGGGACCGGTCCGGTCATCGAACTTTTCACCCGTTCGGGCCCGCCCCTACCGGCCCAGTCCAGCGCGCGGGAATCGGAATCCGGCCGCACGCTGCCAAAAGGGCCCGCGCACGCGAGCCCGTCCACGGTCTGCGCTCTCGGGAGGATCTGCCATGACCGTCAGTCTGGAGCAGTTGTACCGCTGCCATTTCGCCGTCGACCTCGGTGCCGCGCGCACCCGCGTCTACGTCAAGGGCCTCGGCCTCGCCGTCGACGAGCCCAGCGCGGCCGCGGTCAACACACGGACCGGCGCGCTCATCGCGGTCGGCGAACTCGCGGAGAAGATGACCGGCCGCACCCCCGAGCACATCCGCGTCGTCCGCCCCATCTGCGGCGGCAGCGTCGTCGACATCGAGATGGCCCAGCGCATGCTCCGGCACCTCCTCGGCGACAAACTCCGCCGCACCCTGCGCCGCAAGCCCCGGCTCCGCGCGGCGATCTGCACCCCGCACGACGCGGACCCGCTGGCCCGCCGCGCGGCCGTCGAGACCCTGGTCGGGCTCGGCGCGCGGCGCGTGGAGATGGTGGACACGCTGATCGCGGCGGCCGTCGGGTGCGGGCTCCCCGTCGAGCAGCCCGAGGCCACGATGGTCATCGTGTGCGGCACGGCGTCGACCCAGATCGCGGTGCTCTCGCTCGGCGCGATCGTGACGTCCGTCCGGGTCCCCGTCGGCGGCGAGGCGGTCGACAACGCCGTCGTCCAGCACCTGCGCCAGCAGCACGCGCTCCTGCTCCCCTCCCAGACCGTACGGCCCCTGCAACTCGCCCTGCGCGGCAACGGCCTCACCCCCCACGGCCCCGAGCGCACGGAGATCCACGGCCGCGACGTGACGACGGGCCTGGCCCGCTCCGTCGAGGTGGAGACGGCGGCGGTCCGCAACGCCATCCACACCCCGCTGACCGGCCTGCTCGACGGCATCAGCAAGGTGCTCCGCGACTGCCCGCCCGACCTCGTCGCCGACCTCGCGGAACGCGGCATCATGATGGTCGGCGGCTCGGCCCGCCTCCCCGGCCTCGACACCATGCTCAGCGAGGCGACAGGCATGCCGGTCCACACCGCGGAACGCCCCGACGTCTGCGCGGTGCAGGGCCTCGGCGCGATGATGGAGGGCAAGATCCAGCCGATGGTCCTGGACCCGACGGGAAGCTGACCCGGGTTGATTTGTTGGCGCCCGCAAAGAGCGCGGCGACGGTACCGACCCAGTGCCCTGAGCGACCGCCCCGCCCAGGGGCGCGGGGAACTGCGCGACCAGCCACGCACGACGCGCACACGCCATATGACCGAACGAGGCAGACGCGCATGCGGAGCGGTCGCACCGGACCCACCTGGCCTGCCGCCCCGCTCAGGGGCGCGGGGAACTGCGCGACCAGCCACGTACAAGCCGCACACGCCATACGACCGTGCGAGGCAGACGCGCCCGCGACCCGGCGGGGGCTGAGCGCGCAGTTCCCCGCGCCCCTGAGGCAGACCCACCCGCCCCCACTTCAAAGCACCGGCCCCCATGACCTCAGCCCCCGAACCCCCCACTCCCGGCTCCGCGCTCGAGCTGCGCCCGACCCTCCGACACCTCGTGGACAGCGCCGTCACCCTGACCGGGGCAGCACACGGAGTGCTCACCGTGGTCGACCCCGTCGACGGACGGCTCGTAGAAGCGGTCGGCACCGGGGACGCCCGCCCCGTCCTGCCCCCGGAAGAGCCCCCGGACGCCATCGTCCACACCCCCGACACCCTGGCCGTCCCCCTCCACGTACAGCAGACCGTCTCCGGCCGCCTGCGCCTGACCGGAAGATCACCGGGCGCGCCCCCGGGCGGGTTCACCGGCGAGGACCTCGCCCTGGCCCGCATCCTCGCCACCCAGGCCGGCATCGCCATCTCCAACGCCCGCCTGTACGAGACCGCGAGACAACGCGAACGCTGGATCGAGGGCGCCGCCGCCGTCACCACGGCGCTGCTGACGGGCCGCGCGGGCGACGCCCTGACGACGGTCGCGGAGCGGGCGCGGCTCCTCGCTGGGGCGGTCGCCGGGGTGGTGCTGCAACCGACGGAGGCGGGCGGCATGGAGATCGTCGCGGCGGCCACGACCGACGACGACCCGGAGGCGTTGCTGGGTGCGACGATCCTGCCCGGCAGCGCGGTCCTGGAGCAGCTCTTCACCGGCGAGCCCGTCTTCATCGACGACTCGGCGACGGACCCGCGCATGACGACGGAGGTGCGGTCCCGGTTCGGCCCGAGCATGATGCTGCCGCTCAAGGCCGAGGGAAAGCTGATCGGCACACTGGCCCTGCCCCGCTCCCCCGGCGACCGCCCGTACACCTCGGTCGACCACCTCCTGGCCACCCAGTTCGCCACGCAGGCCGCGCTCGCCCTGGTCCTGGCGGAGGCGCAGGAGGGCCGTGAGCGTCTCGCCGTCTACGAGGACCGCGACCGCATCGCCCGTGACCTGCACGACCTTGTCGTCCAGCGGCTGTTCGCGACGGGCATGATGCTCGAATCGACGCGGCGCCGCACCGAGGCGGAGGACGTCCGCGCCACGCTGGCGCACGCCATGGACGAGCTGGAGTCGACGATCCAGGAGGTCCGGACCACGATCTTCGCGCTGCAACAGCCGCCGGCGGACGCCCCGACGACGTTCCGCGGCAAGGTGCTGCGGGAGACGGCGGGCGCCGCGGCGATCCTGGGCTTCACCCCGTCGGTGCACTTCACGGGCCCGGTCGAGGCGGCGCTCGCCGCCCCGGTGCAGGCCCGGCTCCTGTCCCGGCTGCGCCGCGCCCTGGCCACGGCGTCGCGCCGCCCGGGGGTCTCGCGCGTGGACGTGACGATCGACACCCGTACGCCGCTGCCGGACGGCCGTGCCGCGGTGCGGCTGGCGGTGACGGACGACGGCGCCCGCGAGGGGACGGAACCGGCCGCGCTGGTGTGGCACGCGCCACGGTGATCGGCCGCTGGGGGCGGCGGTCGCGCTGATCGGGTGAGAGAAGGGCCGCCCCTGTTTTAGTGACGGCCCATCAGGCTACGTACGTCCTGGTCGCATCGTTTCTGCGCCCTGACTGTGGTGGGGCGGGTGGGACTCGAACCCACGGCCGACGGATTATGAGTCCGCTGCTCTAACCGGCTGAGCTACCGCCCCGTAACGGCGCGCCGCGCACATATGTGCGCGCCGTCTGCCGCAGCATAGCCGCTCATACGATCTCCTGCCTCGGATGGTCCGGCTCTGCACGACCTTGAGGACTCCGCGTGCGCGCACACGGTTCCCCAGGGTGCGAAAAAGCCCTCCGGAGTGTCTCCGAAGGGCTTGTTCCGCAGCTCTCCCGACTGGACTCGAACCAGTAACCTGCCGGTTAACAGCCGGCTGCTCTGCCAATTGAGCTACAGGAGATCGAGCTCCCCCGACTGGACTCGAACCAGTAACCTGCCGGTTAACAGCCGGCTGCTCTGCCAATTGAGCTACAGGGGAATGCTTCATCTGCTTCGAACGCACCTACCTGGGTACTTGCCAGGCGGCGGGCGCTCGCTGCGACACATACATTAGCGCAAGCAGGGGGGTGCTCCGCCAATCGGTATCCCTCGAACGATCACGACGAGCTACGGAAGGGTGGGCGTCATGCGCTACCGGCTCACTTTCATCGCCGGTCTGGCCCTCGGTTACGTGCTGGGTACGCGCGCCGGGCGCGAGCGGTACGAGAAGCTGAAGAAGACCGCGCGCGAGGTCGCCCAGAACCCCGCCGTGCGCAACACCGCGGAGTCGGCGGCCCAGCAGACGCGGTCCTACGCGGGCAAGGCGTTCAGCACGGTGAGCGAGAAGGTCGAGGGCCGCGTCCCCGACTCGGTGGCCGAGCGGGTGCGCTCGCTGCGTGAGCGCACGGGCGCGACCGGCGAGGACGACTGGGGCACCAGCAACACGTAGGGCGCGGCGGAGGTCCGGCACGGGAGTGTCCCGGGGTGCGGCAGAATTTCTGTCATGGGGATAGTCGCAGGGCTGGACAGTTCGCCCGATTTCACGCGCATTGTGGTTTGTGACGCCGACACCGGGGCCGTGTTGCGGCAGGGCTACGCCCCGCACCCGCTGGACCCGGTGGAGGGCGGAGGGCGCCCTTCCGACGTCGATCCCCAGGCGTGGCTGCTCTCGCTCGGCGAGGCCGCGGGCGGCGGGCTGCTCGAAGGCGTGCAGGCCATCGGCGTCTCCGCCCAGCAGAACGCGCTGGTGCCGCTGGACAGTCAGGGCAACACGGTGCGCCCGGCGCTGGTGGGCGGCGACAAGCGGGCGCAGTCGGCCGCCGCGGACCTCGTCGACCGGCTCGGCTCGCGCGGGGCGTGGGCCGAGGCCGTCGGCTGCGTACCGCAGGCGGGCCAGCCGGTCACGAAGCTGCGCTGGCTGGCCCGGACCGAACCGGAGAACGCCCAGCGGGTGGCGCTCCTGCTCCAGGCCCACGACTGGCTGGTGTGGCAGCTCCTCGGCCGGCCCGCGCGCCGCACCACGGACCGCGGCGGCGCCTCCGGCACCGGCTACTGGTCCGCCGCCACCGGCTCCTGGCGCCCCGACCTCGTGGAGCTGGCGCTCGGCCGGCAGGCGATGCTCCCGGAGGTGCTCGGCCCCGGTGACGCGGCGGGCACCACCCCCGAGGGGCTGATCATCTCGGCCGGGACCGGCGAGACCATGGCCGCCGCCTTCGGGCTCGGTGTGATGACCGGGGACGCCGTGGTCTCCCTCGGCGCGTCCGGCTCCGTGATGGCCGTCCACCACGAGGCGCTCACCGACTCCAGCGGCGCCATCACCTCCCTCGCCGACGCGACCGGCATGCATCTGCCCGTCGTGCACACGTCGAACGCGGTACGGGCGCTGCGCGGCACCGCCGAGATGCTGGGCCTGGACGGGGGACTCGAAGAGCTGTCCGAGCTGGCGATGAAGTCGACGCCGGGCGCCCACGGCCTCGTACTCCTGCCGTATCTGGAGGGCGAGAAGACGCCGAACCTGCCGCACACCGCGGGCACGCTCAGCGGCCTTCGGCGCGAATCCATGCGGCCCGAGCATCTGGCGCGGGCCGCGTTCGAGGGCATGGTCTGCGGGCTCGCGGACGCCATGGACGTCCTGCGGGGCCGGGGCGTGGAGATCCGGCGGGTCTTCCTGCTCGGGGCCGCCGCCGAACTGCACGCGGTGCAGGCCGTGGCGCCGATGCTGTTCGGGGCGCAGGTCGTCGTGCCGCAGCCCGCGGACTACGCGGCGATCGGCGCGGCCCGGCAGGCGGCGTGGGCGCTGAGCGGGCAGTTGCCGCACTGGCAGGGCGCGGCGGCGCAGGTCTTCGAGCCGGGCGAGGAGGCGCCGGTGGGGCAGGCGGTGCGCCAGCAGTACCGGGCGGTGCGGGAGCAGATCCACCCGGGCGCGTTCTCGTAGCCGTACACGCGTGCGGCCGGTCTTTGTCAGTTCTTGGGCCGATCGGCGATTAATCGGTTGAGGTAACGCGGGTGGAGTGTCGGACGATGAGGGTCCATGCGTCCTCAACGACCGCCGACCCCGAGAGACCGAGCGTGCTCATACGACTCCTGCGGACCCACCTCGGTCCGTACAAGAAATCCATCGGCCTCCTTGTGCTGCTGCAGTTCCTCCAGACCTGCGCCGCGCTGTACCTGCCGACCCTGAACGCGGACATCATCGACAACGGCGTCGTGAACGGCGACACCGGCTACATCCTGAAGTTCGGCGCCCTGATGCTGGGCGTCACCGTCGTCCAGGTGGTGTGCAACACCGGCGCCGTGTTCTACGGCGCCCGGACCGCCGCCGCCCTCGGCCGCGACGTGCGCGGCGCGGTCTTCGACCGGGTGCAGTCCTTCTCCGCGCGCGAGGTGGGCCAGTTCGGCGCGCCCTCGCTGATCACCCGGACCACCAACGACGTCCAGCAGGTCCAGATGCTGGCCCTGCTCTCGTTCACGCTGATGGTGTCGGCGCCGATCATGTGCGTCGGCGGTGTGGTCATGGCGCTCGGCCTCGACGTGCCGCTCTCGGGCGTGCTGCTCGCGGTGCTGCCCGTCATGGCGATCGTGCTCTCGCTGATCATCCGCAGGATGCGGCCGCTGTTCCGGTCGATGCAGACGAAGCTGGACACGGTGAACCGGGTGCTGCGCGAGCAGATCACCGGCAACCGCGTGATCCGCGCCTTCGTCCGCGACGACTTCGAGAAGGGCCGCTTCGGCGAGGCCAACGACGACCTGACCGAGACCTCCCTCGCGACCGGCCGGATCATGGCACTGATGTTCCCGTTCGTCATGACGATCGTGAACGTCGCCTCGATCGCCGTCGTCTGGTTCGGCGCGCACCGCATCGACGGCGGCCACATGCAGATCGGCGACCTGACCGCGTTCCTCGCGTATCTCATGCAGATCGTGATGAGTGTGATGATGGCCACCTTCATGTTCATGCAGGTGCCGCGCGCCGAGGTCTGCGCCGAGCGCATCCAGGAAGTCCTCGGCACCGAGTCCAGCGTCGTACCGCCGAGCGCGAAGGCGTCCGTACGGGAGCTGCGCCGCCGCGGCCACCTGGAGATCCGGGGCGCCGACTTCGGCTACCCGGGCGCCGAGGAGCCGGTCCTGCGCTCCATCGACCTGACCGCGCTGCCCGGCGAGACCACCGCGATCATCGGCTCGACCGGCAGCGGCAAGTCGACGCTGCTCGGGCTGGTGCCGCGTCTGTACGACACCACGGCGGGCGCCGTGTACGTCGACGGCGAGGACGTCCGCACGATCGACCCCGAGCTGATGGCGAGAACCGTCGGCCTCGTCCCGCAGAAGCCGTACCTCTTCTCCGGGACCGTCGCCACCAACCTCCGCTACGGGCGACCCGACGCGACCGACGAGGAGCTGTGGCACGCGCTCGAAGTGGCGCAGGCCAAGGACTTCGTCAGCAAGCTGGAGGCCGGGCTCGACGCGCCCATCACCCAGGGCGGCACGAACGTCTCCGGTGGCCAGCGCCAGCGCCTCGCCATCGCGCGCACGCTCGTGCAGCAGCCGGAGATCTACCTCTTCGACGACTCCTTCTCCGCGCTCGACTACGCCACCGACGCCGCGCTGCGCCGGGCGCTCGGCGCCGAGACGGCGGACGCGACCGTGGTGATCGTCGCCCAGCGCGTCGCCACCATCCGGGACGCCGACCGGATCATCGTCCTCGACGAGGGCCGCGTCGTCGGCGAGGGCCGCCATCACGAACTGATGGCCGACAACGAGACGTACCGGGAGATCGTCCTCTCCCAGCTGACGGAAGCGGAGGCCGCCTGATGGCCGGGCCGATGGCGGCGCGAATGGCGGCCGGTGGCCCCGGTTCGCGTTCGATGGACTTCAAGAACTCCGGAAAACGGCTGCTCAAGCGGCTCGCCGTGCACCGCTCGGCCGTGTTCGCCGTGCTGGGCGCGGTCGTGGTCAGCGTGGGTCTGTCGGTGGTCGGGCCGAAGATCCTCGGCCACGCGACCGACCTGCTCTTCGGCGGGATCATCGGCGGCCGGCTGCCCGCCGGGCAGACCAAGGAGCAGGTCCTTGAGGGCCTGCGGGCCAAGGGCGACAACGGCATGGCCGACATGCTCGGCGGCGTCGACTTCACCCCCGGCCAGGGCGTCGACTTCGACGCCATCGGCCAGGTGCTGCTCCTCGCCCTCGCCGTGTTCGCGGTGGCGGGCCTCGCCATGATGATCGGCACCCGCCTGGCCAACCGCGTCATCAACCTGGCGGTGTCCCAGCTCCGCAAGGAGATGCAGGCGAAGCTGGCCCGGCTGCCCCTGTCGTACTACGACAAGCAGAAGCGCGGCGAGGTCCTGAGCCGCGCGACCAACGACATCGACAACATCGGCCAGACGCTCCAGCAGACGATGGGCCAGATGCTCAACTCGCTGCTGACCATCATCGGCGTCCTCGCCATGATGTTCTGGATCTCCTGGCTGCTCGCCCTGGTCGCGCTCGTGACGGTGCCGCTCTCCATCTTCGTCGCGGCGAAGGTCGGCAAGCGCTCCCAGCCGCAGTTCGTGCAGCAGTGGCGGACGACCGGCGCGCTCAACGCGCACATCGAGGAGATGTACACCGGCCACAACCTCGTCAAGGTGTTCGGCCGGCAGAAGGAGTCGGCGGAGCAGTTCGCCGAGCAGAACGAGGCGCTGTACGAGGCGTCGTTCAAGGCGCAGTTCAACAGCGGCATCATGCAGCCGCTGATGTTCTTCATCTCGAACCTGAACTACGTGCTCGTGGCCGTGGTCGGTGGCCTCCGGGTCGCCTCCGGCTCGCTCTCCATCGGTGACGTGCAGGCGTTCATCCAGTACTCGCGGCAGTTCTCGATGCCGCTCACCCAGGTCGCGTCGATGGCCAACCTCGTGCAGTCGGGCGTCGCCTCCGCCGAGCGGATCTTCGAACTGCTCGACGCCGAGGAGCAGTCCGCCGACCCCGTACCGGGCGAGAAGCCGGCCGACCTGCGCGGCCGCGTCGAGTTCGAGCACGTCGCCTTCCGCTACGAGGAGGACAAGCCCCTCATCGAGGACCTGTCCCTGACGGCGGAGCCCGGCCACACCGTCGCCATCGTCGGCCCGACCGGCGCGGGCAAGACCACCCTGGTCAACCTGCTCCTGCGGTTCTACGAGGTCACCGGCGGGCGCATCACGCTCGACGGGGTCGACATCGCGAAGATGGACCGCGACGAGCTGCGCGCCGGGATCGGCATGGTCCTCCAGGACACCTGGCTGTTCGGCGGGACCATCGCGGACAACATCGCGTACGGCGCCGCGAAGGACGTGACCCGGGCCGACGTCGAGGCCGCGGCGAAGGCCGCGCACGCCGACCGGTTCATCCGGACGCTGCCCGACGGGTACGACACCGTCATCGACGACGAGGGCACGGGGGTCAGCGCCGGTGAGAAGCAGCTCATCACCATCGCGCGGGCGTTCCTGTCGGACCCGGTGATCCTGGTGCTCGACGAGGCGACCTCCTCCGTCGATACCCGGACCGAGGTGCTGATCCAGAAGGCGATGGCGCGGCTTGCCTCCGGGCGGACCTCGTTCGTCATCGCGCATCGTCTTTCGACGATTCGCGATGCGGACACGATTCTTGTCATGGAGAACGGGGCGATTGTCGAGCAGGGCTCGCATGAGGAGCTGGTCGGCGCCGGTGGGGCTTATCAGCGGCTGTACGAGGCTCAGTTCGCGCAGGCTGTCGCCGAGGTCGACTAAGCGCCGTGGGGGCGTGGGGTTGCGTGTCGAGACCGGTCTCGTGTGGCTGGTCGCGCAGTTCCCCGCGCCCCTGGGCGGCTCTAGTCCAGGTAGCCCCTTAGTTGGTCTGCGAAGGCGTGGTCCCTGAGTTTGTTCAGTGTTTTTGATTCGATCTGGCGGATTCGTTCCCTCGTCACCCCGAAGATGCGGCCTATCTCCTCAAGGGTGCGGGGGCGGCCGTCCGCCAGGCCGTAGCGGAGTTGGACCACCTTGCGTTCGCGTTCTCCCAGGGTCGAGAGCACGGCCTCCAGGTGTTCCCTGAGCAGGAGGAACGCCGCCGATTCGACGGGGCTCGTGGCGTCGCCGTCCTCGATGAGGTCGCCGAGGGCGACGTCGTCCTCCTCCCCCACCGGGGCGTGCAGCGAGACCGGCTCCTGGGCGAGGCGCAGCACTTCGCTGACGCGCTCGTGCGGGAGGTCGAGGTGGGCCGCCACCTCTTCCGGGGTCGGCTCGTAGCCGCGCTCCTGGAGCATCCGGCGCTGGACGCGGACGACCCGGTTGATGAGTTCGACGACGTGGACGGGGACGCGGATGGTGCGGGCCTGGTCGGCGAGGGCGCGGCTCATGGCCTGCCGGATCCACCAGGTCGCGTAGGTGGAGAACTTGTAGCCGCGGGCGTAGTCGAACTTCTCGACGGCGCGGATGAGGCCGAGGTTGCCCTCCTGTACGAGGTCGAGCATGGTGAGGCCGCGTCCGACGTACCGTTTGGCGACGGAGACGACGAGGCGCAGGTTCGCCTCGATGAGGCGGCGCTTGGCCATCCGGCCCATGACGACCAACTTGTCGAGGTCGAGGGCGAGTTGGGAGTCCAGGTCGGGCGCGTGGGTGAGTTTCTCCTCGGCGAACAGGCCCGCTTCGACGCGTCGCGCCAGCTCGACCTCCTCGGCGGCGGTGAGCAGCGGGATGCGACCGATCTCGCGCAGGTACTGGCGGAACAGGTCGGAGGAGGGGTTCCCGGTCTCCGTACGGGTGCCGCGCACGGGTTCGGGCGGCTCGACCGTCTCGACGTGCTCGGGGGGTTCGGGTTCGTCCGGCGTCTCGGGCTGGTGCGGCGCTCGGCCCTGCGGCGGCACCGTGGCGAGAGCCTCCCCGTCCGCGGCGGCGTCGGGATCGGCGAGAGCCTGCGCTGTGCTGTCGCTCTGGGTGAGGGTCTGGGTCTGCACGGGGGCGACCTCCATAGTGATCGCTGCTGAGGCGTGCGGCTGGGGGGCGGGAGCGGCGGCCGCGCCGCTGTCCGTCCCGTACGCGATGAGCGGAACCGCGGGGGTGTCGGACCCGGTGTCCGGGCTCCGGCCGCGCTCCGAGGACTCAGGCACCGGAACCCAGTGTGGAGTACGACACAGTGCCGCTACGAGGGGCGTGCGGTGACTTTTTGAGTCCGGTGCGTGACCAATCGGTTACCGAGCTGTACGGGTGCCCGCCCTGCCCGTCCCCGAACGGACCGAAACGGCGCGCGGCAGCGTGGTCCGGCGCCTACAGGGCGTCCGCGCCCCGCTCGCGCAGCGCCTGGTCGTACTGCTGGAGCACCCACAACTCGTTCTGCACGGCCGCGAGTTGGGCCGGGTCGCCGCCGGAGGCGAGGCGGGTGAACGTGGACTGCATGTCGTGGATGCGGCGCTCGACGGCGCGCCTGCGGACGGTGACGAGCTGCTCGCCCGCGTACGCCTCGTCGACCGTCTTGCGGTGGATCGCCTCGACGGCCAGCTCGGTGACCATGGCGCGCACCGCGTCGTCCGGCGCCGCGTCGCGGACGCGGACCAGGTACTCGTGCGGGTCGTGGGTGCCCTGCTCGGCGCCGCCCGCCTCCAGGATGGCGAGGCGTACGGCGGCGTAGGGCGGGGCGGTGAACTCGTCGACGCCGTACGCGTCGAACGCCGGGGAGACCAGGTGGGGGTGTTGCAGCGCGAGCTTGAGCAGTTCGCGCTCGGTGGCGTAGACGGGGTTGCGCAGGGTGAGCGCGGGGCCGCCGAAGGCGGGGGCGGCCGGGGCGGCCATCTCGGGCAGGAGGCGGCCGCGCCCGGCGGCGGGGGCCGGGCCCTTGCCGCCGCGGTCGCGGGCCCAGCGGGCGATCTGGGCGACGCGCTTGACGACGAACTGGGTGTCGAGGATGCCGAGCATGCCGGCGAGCTGGACGGCGACCTCGTGCTGGGACGCGCTGTTCTTGATGCGGGCGACGACGGGCGCGGCCTCGTCGAGCGCGGCGGCGCGCCCGGCCGGGGTCTCCAGGTCGTACCGCGAGACGATCTGGCGCAGCGCGAACTCGAACAGCGGCGTGCGCGGCTCGACCAGCTCGGCGACCGCCTCGTCGCCCTTGAGCAGGCGCAGGTCGCAGGGGTCCATGTTGTCCGGCGCGATGGCGATGTACGTCTCGGCGGCGAACTTCTGGTCGTCCTCGAAGGCGCGCAGGGCGGCCTTCTGCCCGGCGGCGTCCCCGTCGAAGGTGAAGATGACCCGCGCCGAGCCGTTGTCCATCAGGAGGCGGCGGAGGATCTTGATGTGGTCGCCGCCGAAGGCGGTGCCGCAGGTGGCGATGGCGGTGGTGACCCCGGCGAGGTGGCAGGCCATGACGTCGGTGTACCCCTCGACGACGACGGCCCGGGAGGTCTTGGCGATCTCCTTCTTGGCGAGGTCGATGCCGTAGAGGACCTGCGACTTCTTGTAGATCGGGGTCTCGGGCGTGTTGAGGTACTTCGGCCCGTTGTCGTCGTCGCGCAGGCGGCGGGCGCCGAAGCCGACGACCTCGCCGCCGATGTCGCGGATCGGCCACATGAGGCGCCCGCGGAAGCGGTCGATGGGCCCGCGGCGGCCTTCCTGGGAGAGCCCGGAGAGGGTCAGCTCCTTGTCGGTGAAGCCCTTGCCGCGCAGGAAGCGGGTGAGGTGGTCCCATCCGGCCGGGCTGTAGCCGACGCCGAAGTGCGCGGCGGCGGCCTGGTCGAAGCCGCGCTCGGCGAGGAAGGCGCGGCCGATCTCCGCTTCCGGGGACTCCAGCTGTTCGGCGTAGAACTGGGCGGCGACCTTGTGCGCCTCGACCAGGCGGATGCGCTCGCCGCGCTGGTGGGAGGGGTTGTAGCCGCCTTCCTCGTAGCGCAGGGTGATGCCGGCCTGACCGGCCAGGCGCTCGACCGCCTCGGAGAAGGTGAGGTGGTCGATCTTCATCACGAACGTGATGGTGTCGCCGCCCTCCTGGCAGCCGAAGCAGTGGAAGAACCCCTTGCTCGGGCTGACCTGGAAGGAGGGTGACTTCTCGTCGTGGAAGGGGCACAGGCCCTTCAGGTTCCCGCCGCCCGCGTTGCGCAACTGCAGGTACTCCGAGACCACGGCGTCGATCGGGACCGCGTCCCGAACAGCCTTCACGTCCTCGTCGTTGATCCTGCCAGCCACGGGAGAATTCTACGGCCCGCCACTGACACCCTCGTCACTCCGGCGTGGACGCGGCCCGGGTCACAGGAGGTCGCCGAGGGGGACGGTCGGGTCGGACAGCCGCTCCGTACCGGGCCGCACACCCGAGCGGATGAGCTGCTGGATGGGGTCGGTGACGTCCCACACATTCACGTTCATCCCGGCGAGGACCTGCCCGTCCTTCAGCCAGAAGGCGATGAACTCGCGCTTGCCCGCGTTGCCGCGCAGCACGACCTGGTCGTACGAGCCCGGGGGCGCCCACCCCGAGTACTCCAGGCCGACGTCGTACTGGTCGGAGAAGAAGTAGGGCACGCGGTCGTAGGTGACGTCCTGGCCGAGCATGGCGCGGGCGGCGGCCGGTCCGCCGTTCAGCGCGTTGGCCCAGTGCTCGACGCGCAGCCGCTCCGTGTACAGGGGGTGCTCCAGGGCGGCGACGTCCCCGGTCGCGTAGATGTCGGGGTCGGAGGTGCGCAGGGAGGCGTCGACGGCGATGCCGCCGCCGTGCTCCCTGCCGACGAGGGCGAGCCCGGCGTTCTCGGCGAGGGCGGTGCGCGGGGCGGCGCCGATCGCGGCGAGGACGTCGTGCGCGGGGTGCTCCTCGCCGTCGTCGGTGTGAGCGGCGAGCACGAGACCGTCCTGGCCGGTGATCTCGGTGAGCCGGGCGCCGAAGTGGAAGCGGACGCCGTGATCGCTGTGGAGCTCGGTGAAGATCTGCCCGACCTCGGGCCCGAGCACGCCGTGCAGCGGCGTCGGCTCCGGCTCGACGACGGTCACCTCGGCGCCGAACTCGCGCGCGGCGGCGGCGACCTCCAGGCCGATCCATCCCGCGCCCGCGATGACGAGGTGGCCGTTGTCCCGGCCGAGCGAGCCGAGCACGTTCTTCAGCCGTTCTGCGTGGGCGAGGCGGCGCAGGTGGTGGACGCCGACGAGGTCCGTGCCGGGGATGTCGAGGCGGCGCGGTTCGGCGCCGGTGGCGAGGAGGAGCTTGTCGTAGCGGATGACGGTGGAGTCACCGAGCCGGACCGCCTTGGCGTCCCGGTCGACGGCGGTGACCGTCTGGCCGAGCCGCAGCTCGACGTCGTTGCTCGCGTACCAGGCGGGCTCGTGGACGAAGACGCTCTCCCGTTCCTCCTTGCCCTGCAGATACCCCTTGGACAGGGGCGGGCGCTCGTACGGGTGGTCCAGCTCGTCACCGATGAGGATCACCCGCCCGGTGAACCCTTCCGCGCGGAGCGTCTCGGCGGCCTTCGCCCCGGCGAGCCCTCCTCCGACGATGACGAACGTCTGGTCCGCGTCGACCACTTGATGCCTCCTCGTTGCGCTGCCGTCATATGCGAGCGTCCCGCACGCAGCGTGATGCGGGAAGGGGGCGTGACCCGATCAGGGCACCTGCCCCCGGTGCCCCCGATCGTCTCCGTCACACCCCGTGTCCGAGCGACAGTCGGGCGTGCAGGGAACGCGCCGACGCGTCCGTCAGGGACGCGATCTGGTCGACGATGACCCGCTTCCTCGTACGGTCGTCGGGCGCGTCGTCGAACAGGGCGCGGAACTGCGGGTCGAGCCCGTCCGGCGCCCGCGCCGCCAGCGCCTCCGCCAGCTCGGCGACGACGATCCGCTGGTCGGCGCGGAGCCGCTCCTGCTGCGGCCGCTGCATGACGTACCGGTCGGCGACCGCCTTGAGGACGGCGCACTCGTGCCGGGCGGCGCGCGGCACGACCAGCTCGGCGGCGTACCGCGTGAGGCGCCCGGTGCCGTACCGCGCGCGGGTGGCGGTCTCGGCGGCCAGGCAGAACCGCCCGATGAGCTGGCTGGTGGCGTCCTTCAGCCGGGCCTGGGAGACGGCGGTGCCGTCGTACCCGTGCGGCCACCACTCCTGGTCCAGGAGCCGGTCGAGGGCGGCGGCGAGTTCGGCGGGGTCGGTGTCGGCGGGCACGTACCGTCCGAGGGCGACGGCGAAGACGTCCCTGCGCTCGGGCTCGGCGTGCAGCATGTTCGGGTCGAGGTGCCCGGCGTGCAGCCCGTCCTCCAGGTCGTGCACGGAGTAGGCGACGTCGTCGGCCCAGTCCATGACCTGCGCCTCGAAGCAGGTGCGGCGCCCGGGCGCGCCTTTCCTGACCCAGTCGAAGACGGGCCGGTCGTCCTCGTAGACCCCGAACTTGCCCGAGGAGGGATCGCTCGGGTGCTCGCCGCGCGGCCACGGGTACTTGGTGGCGGCGTCGAGGGCGGCCCGCGTCAGGTTGAGCCCGACACTGACCAGCTCCCCCGTCTCGGCGGACCGCACGAACCGCTTCGGCTCGATCCGGGTGAGCAGCCGCAGGGACTGCGCGTTCCCCTCGAATCCCCCGCAGTCCGCGGCGACTTCGTTGAGAGCCTGCTCACCGTTGTGCCCGAAGGGCGGATGCCCCATGTCATGGGAGAGACAGGCCGTCTCGACCAGATCGGGATCGCACCCCAGAGCAGCACCCAGCTCACGCCCCACCTGCGCGCACTCAAGAGAGTGCGTGAGCCGGGTCCGGGGGCTCGCGTCCCAGTGGCGGCTGCGCGTGCCCGGCGTGACGACCTGCGTCTTGCCCGCGAGCCTGCGCAGCGCCGAGGAGTGCAGAACGCGGGCCCGGTCGCGCTGGAACGCGGTGCGCCCCGGACGCTTGTCGGGCTCGGCGGCCCAGCGCTCGACGTCCGCCTCGTCGTACGTACCGGCACCTTCGTCCGTGGTGTTCATGCACCGACATTAAGGCCAGGCACCGTCAAAGGGTGTGGTCAGACGGGTACGAGCGCCCGCCCGAGCCCGAGCACGGCCCGGTCGTAACGGTGCAGGACGAGCCGGGCGACATCCGGATGGGCGCCGAGCGGCGCCGCGACGCACCCCTCACCGAACGCCTCCGCCGCCTCCATGGCGAACCGTCCGGGCGCGGTGAAGTACGAGGCGAGGGCGGCCCGGTGACCGAGGACGCGCCGGGCGTCGGCGAACCCGGGCCCGCTCCCCGAGGCGTAGGCGGGCACCACGGGGACCCCGAGCCGCGCGGCGAGCAGCCCGGCGGTGTGCCGCGTATCGGCGTCGGCGTCCGGGTCCCGCGACCCGGAGGCGGCGAGCACGACCCCGCCCCGCCCGTCCCAGCCGCTCTCCGCCAGCCGCGCGTGGAGCACGTCGACGAGGAGCGGATGCGGCCCGAGCGGTCCGGCGACCCGGGTCACCAGATGCCCGGCGGCCTCGGCGGCCCGGGGCAGGTCCCGCTTGACGTGGTACCCGCGCGACAGGAGCAGCGGCACGAGAACGGCGCGCCCCGCCAGCCCGTCGAGGACGTCCGCGACCAGCGGCTCGTTCAGCTCGATGTGGGCGAGCCGCACATCGAGCCCCGGCCGCTGCCCGCGCACACGCGCGACGAGCTCACGCACGGTGTCCAGAGCACGCGGATCACGGCTGCCGTGCGCGACAAGAACCAGAGCGGCGCGGGATTCGGTCATGACCCGATGGTGCAGACACCGCGTTGCGCCTCCGTTGCACCCCCGATGACGGCCCGTTGCGCCGACATCACGGCACGAGGCATCCAGCGGTGAGCGCGAACCGTTTGTCCCCGCTCAACGTCTTGCACGGCGGACGACCACCGACACCCTCCGCCCCCGGGAACCCCATGCGCCTGTCCCCGTTCCGCACCCGCCGGGCCCGACGGCACGCCCTGCAAGCACTCATGGCGCTCTGCGCGCTGGCGCTGCTGCCCTCGGCATGGCTGTTCACGACGACCGGCGACCGCCTCCGCACGCCTGCGGACGCGCCGCCCACCGAGGTGGCGATGGTGTTCGGGGCGGGTTTGTGGCAGGGCGAACCCTCCCCCTACCTGGCGCACCGCCTGGACGCGGCGGCCGAGCTGTACCGGACCGGCAAGGTCCGGGTCGTCCTGGTCACGGGCGACAACAGCCGCACGGACTACGACGAGCCGGACGCGATGCGCGCCTACCTGACCCGCCACGGGGTGCCGGACAGGGCGGTGGTCAGCGACTACGCGGGCTTCGACACCTGGGACTCGTGCGTACGCGCGAAGAAGATCTTCGGGGTACGCGAAGCGATCCTGCTGAGCCAGGACTTCCACATCCGCCGGGCGGTGGCCCTGTGCGAGGCGGCAGGGGTGAACGCGTACGGCGTCGGCGTGGCCGAGAACCGGGACATGACCTGGTACGCGGGAGGAGCGCGCGAGGTGCCGGCGGCGGCCAAGGCGGCCCTGGACGCGCTGCTCCACCCGGACCCGCACTTCCTGGGCCCGCGCGAGCCGGGCGTTCAGCGGGCGCTGGCGGGGGCCCGCTGAGACCCGTCAGACAGGAAAGGCCCAGGACCCGTCCGGGGAGGACAGAGTGCTGCCCTCGGCGGTGAGTACGGCCCGCATCGAGTGCAGAGAGAACCGGTTGTTCTCCTCCCACCTTCCGCGGACCCGTTCCAGGTCGTCCCAGAGCCGTCGGGCTCCGCCCTGGTGGACCATGGGCCTGTCCCCGTCCTCGGCTCGCGCCCAGGACCCGTCCGGGGCGAGCAGCCAGACGACGCGTCGTCCGTGGTCCGGGCAGATGGCGGCACGGGTCTCGACCCCGGGCGTGTCCAGTTCGTACAGCCACCGCAGCGGCCATTCCTGCCACAGGTCGGGGATCGGCCCGTCCGGGGGCCGCACGTCCTCGCCCTCCCGCACCCGCGCGCCGACGAAGACGTGGTCCAGTCCGGCCGGGTAGTCCGCTGTCCGCCGGGTCTCCATGAACGTGGCGGTGTCGGCCTTGACCATGCCGCGCGCGATGCCGTCCCTGCCCATGTCCGCCGTGATCAGGAGGGCGGTATGGGCAATGGTCGTGACCAGCCGCCCGCCCGGACGCAGTGCGCGGAGCCACGAGGCCGGGACGGGCCGTACGGAAACGGTCGCCATGATGCGGTCGTACTCCGGATCGGGCAGTTCCCCGGTGGCGTCGACCGCCTCCACCCGTGGAGTGCGTCCGAACGCGGCGAGGCGGGTCCGGGCGGCCTCGACCAGGTACGGGTCGACATCCACGCTGGTCACGTTCTCGTCGCCGAAGCGGTGGGCGAACAGCCCGGCGGAGTATCCGGAGCCCGTCCCCACGTCCAGTACCTGGTGACCGAGGCGCACATCGAGCTGGTGCGCCATGGACACGATGAGCCCCGGCAGGGTGCTGGACGAGGTGGGCTGACCCCTGCCGCGTTCACCGGAGGCGGCGTGGTCCGCGTGCGTGGGGCCGACGCGGGTGACGAGTGTCTCGTTCGTGTACGCGGCGTGCAGCCGCTCGGTGGAGTCCTCGGGGAGGTCCACCAAGGCCCACTCCTGCGAGGGGCTCTCCGGGACGCGCTGCCACCAACGTGGCACGAGTCGGTGTCGAGGGGTGTTGCGCACGGCGTCGTGCCATGCGGGAGCGTCGGCGGTCACCTTGTCGGCAAGCGCTTCGGCGGCTTCGGCCCATGGGGGCGCTACGGTCATGCTGGGTCTCCTTGCAGGGCATCGGCCATGGCTTCGACGAGCGGGACACCGGCTCTGACAGCGAGCCAGTGCCATTGACCGTTGGGGTTCACCTCGAAGAACACCCACCGTCCGTCCGGGGTGACGGCGAAATCCAATGCGCCGAAATACAGGCCGAGTTCGTTCATGAGCTGTCGGACCGCCTTCGCGACCTCCGCCGGCATGTCCACCACGTCGTACCGGTGGGACCGGTAATCCGTTCGCCAGTCGAGTCGCGCGGCTTCGCTGTCGGTGTGGATGGCGACGGGGAACATGCGGTCCCCGATCACGGTCAGACGCACTTCGTACGCCTTGTCCACACGCTCCTGGAACAAGTGGGCGGTGCCACTCACCGCGTCGTCCATCTGGTCCGCGCGGACGAGCGCCACCGGGAGGAACTGCCGCCGTCCCCCAGGACCGAGCACACCACCGCCGAGCCCCTTGTAGACGACCGTGCCGTCCCCCATGAACACACGGGCATGTTCGGGGTCCGAGGTGATCACGGAGCGCGGTACCTCAAGTCCGCTCCGCGCGGCCACGGCGAGTTGCACGGGCTTGTAGTTGGCGGCGGCATCCTTGCTCGGATGGTTGACCCACCGGACGGGCAGCGAGCCGAGGACGCCGAGCAGTCCGGACCGGGCTTCCGAGACCGCGAGCGCGCGGGCGTGGCCGGGCCAGTCGTCCGGGGTCCGGAACTCGTTGGGGCGTCGCCACCACACCGATTTCACGGATTCCAGCCGGACCGTGCGGGAGCCGGTGAGGGCCCCCGTCCAACCGCCCCCGGTGAGGGAGACGGCCAGACGGGAGGCGGTCGGGAAGTCAGCGGTGTCATACCTGACCACTCGTTCACCGCGCTTCACCAGCTCCTCGACCACCGCATCGGCCGTGAGATCGTCCCGGCCGGTCAGTACGAGGATGGGCCGCATGTCAGTACAGGTCGGTTCCGCTGTCGGAGCCCGGCGCGTTGCTGTCGCCGTTACTGGTCTCCGTCTGCGTCTCGGGCATCTCCGCCGTGATCGCGTGCCACGGGTTCCCCTCGGCGGAGACGTTCAGCTGAAGCGTGTCGCTGTACGTGATGACGGGCGCTTCGTCGTTCGCCGGGGCCGGTGACACCAGGTGCCGGACGCCGAACGGGACGGGCGTGGCAGACGCGGTTGTACTCATGCTGTTCTCCTCCTGAACGAGCTGGTCTTGTGGCGCGCTACAGCACATCGCCGCGGCTTCGCGCGTTCGCCCGGGCGGTCTCCGCGCTCAGGCGTTCGCCGGGGTCCGCCGGGCGGGCGTCCTGGGGAGCGACTTCCCACTCCACCCCGCCGGTGACCGGGCGCAGGTACCAGTACGAGCCGACGGCTCCGCGGAACTCCCCGACCCGGCTTCTTCGGCTGGTGTCCACCATGAGCGCACCCGTTTCCGGAAGCCCTGCGGGCCCGGGCCGATCTGTGGGAACGTCTTCCGACATCGCCACCACTCCTCTCTGTAGTCGCTCGACTACCAAGCGGGCTCAGCGTGGCGCAGTCTGTGAGGCGTCTTCAACTTGCGTGTTCCGAACGAAGAGTTGGGCAGTATGCGGTGAACCGAAAAGATCTGGACCCGGAGTCCTCCCCCGCAGCGGCGTTCGGGGAGCGTCTGCGCAGGATGCGGGATGAACGAGGGTGGACCCAGGACGAACTGGGCGAACGGATGGGCTTCTCCGGAACACACATCTCCGCCGTCGAAACTGGTCGCCGCCCTCCAACTCTTCACTTCGCCGCAAGCGCCGACAAGGCGTGCGGGACAGGCGAACTGTTCCAGCGCCACAGCAGGTCCGTCCGGCACACCGCGCTCCTGGAGGGCTTCCCCGAGTACCTGGCCCACGAGGGCAAGGCGGCGGAGATCCGGCTGTACGAGGTGGGTGTCGTCCCCGGTCTGCTGCAAATCCCGGAGTACGCCCGCGTGCTCGCCGAGAGCGATGTAAAGCGCGGCGCGATCACCGCCGACCAGGCGGAGGAACGCATCGCGCTCGTCGCCGAACGACAGGCGACCCTCGATCGCGCCCCGGCGCCGCTCGTCCTGATCGTCCTGGACGAAAGCTGCATCCGGCGTCCGATCGGCGATGCAGCCATCATGGACGCACAGTTCAAGCGGCTGGTCGAATTCGCCGATCTGCCCAACACCGTCGTCCAGATCGCCCCGTTCGACATGGGTGCTCGCCGTCCGTTCAGCCTCCCCGTAACTGTTCTCACACTGGCCGACCGGTCCCTCGTGTCCTACGCCGAGTCATCGCAGCAAGGGCATCTCGAACGGGAAAGCACGTTCGTACTGCGGACCCTTACGACCTACCATCAGCTACAGGCTGAAGCGCTCTCACAAGCGGCTTCCGTCGCCATGATCGAACAGCTTCGAAAGGGCACCCCGTGACGACCGAAAGCCCCCAGTGGTTCACGTCCTCGTACAGCGAAAACGGCGGCCAGTGCATCGAGATCGCCACCAACCTCGCTGCTTCCCACGGCCTGGTTCCTGTCCGCGACTCCAAGAATCCGGCCGGTCCGGTCGTGGACTTCCCGGCCGGCTCGTTCGCCGCGTTCGTGGCGAGCGTCAAGGCCGGGGAGTTCTGACCTGACCTCACACTCATCGGTGGGCGGGCGCGAGATGCGCGTACCCCTCACGTAACCCGTTCCACCCGCACCGCGTAACACGACCCGCCCACCCTGACGGTATGCACACGCACACCGCGCCCCCGGCCGCCGCGACCCCGACCCATTGCCCGTACTGCGCGCTGCAGTGCGGGATGACGCTCACGCCGGACGGGGCGAGCGTGAAGGTCGCGGGCCGGGAGGACTTCCCGGTGAACAAGGGCGCGCTGTGCGGAAAGGGCCAGAGCGCGGCGGCGGTACTGGCTCCAAACGCCCGCCTGACGACCCCGCTGATCCGCAGACAGTCCGGCACCCTCGAACCGGCCACCTGGACCGAGGCGCTGGACGCGATAGCCGCCAACCTGACCCGCGTCCGCACGGAGCACGGCAATGACGCCTGCGCGGTGTTCGGGGGCGGCGGCCTGACGAACGAGAAGGCGTACGCGCTGGGCAAGTTCGCCCGCACGGTCCTGCGCACGTCGCAGATCGACTACAACGGCCGCTTCTGCATGTCATCGGCGGCGGCAGCGAACCAAAAAGCCTTCGGCCTCGACCGCGGCCTGCCCTTCCCGCTGGAGGACATCGCGCACACAGGCTGCGTGATCCTGGTGGGCTCGAACCTGGCCGAGACGATGCCACCGGCGATGCGCTACCTCAGCGAGCTGAAGGCCAACGGCGGCAAGCTGATAGTGATCGACCCCCGCCGCACCCGCACAGCGGAACAGGCCGACCTGCACCTGGCCCCGCGCCCAGGCACCGATCTGGCCCTGGCGCTCGGCATGCTGCACCTGGTCGTGGCCGAGGGCAGGGTGGACGAGGAGTACATACGGGACCGTACGAGCGGCTGGGAGGAGACGCGGTCAGCGGCGATGGCGCACTGGCCGGAGTACGTGGAACGAGTGACAGGAGTCCCCCTCCCGCACCTGCGCGAAGCGGTACGCCTGTACACCACACCCGCCGCCGCCATGATCCTCACGGCACGCGGCCCGGAACAGCAGTCCAAGGGCACGGACACGGTGGGCGCCTGGATCAACCTGGCCCTGGCGACGGGCCGCCCGGGACGCCCGTTGTCCGGCTACGGCTGCCTGACTGGCCAGGGCAACGGCCAGGGCGGCCGCGAACACGGCCAGAAGGCGGACCAGCTCCCCGGCTACCGCAAACTCGCGGACCCGGCGGCACGGGCCCATGTGGCGGCGGTCTGGAACGTACCCCCGGAGTCCCTCCCCGCCCCGGGCCGCTCGGCGTACGAACTCCTCGATGCCCTGGGCACGGACATCCAATCCCTCCTCGTCATGGGCTCCAACCCGGTGGTCTCGGCTCCCCGCGCCGCACACATAGAACAGCGACTCCGCTCCCTCGACTTCCTGGCGGTGGCGGACGTGGTCCTCTCCGAGACAGCGGAACTGGCAGACGTCGTGCTCCCGGTGACCCAGTGGGCGGAGGAGTCAGGAACCACGACAAACCTGGAGGGCCGAGTCCTCCTGCGCCGCCAGGCACTGACCCCACCCGAGAACACGAGATCCGACCTGGCCGTACTCCGTGACCTGACGGCACGCCTGAACCCAGACCTGACCGACGGCTTCCCGACCGAAGCCGAAGAGGTTTTCGACGAACTGCGCCGCGCCTCGGCGGGCGGCCCGGCGGACTACGCGGGAATCAGCTACGACCGCCTGAAACAGGACGAATCCCTGCACTGGCCGTGCCCGGAAGAAAACCACCCGGGGACGCCCCGCCTCTTCCTGGACCGCTTCGCGACGGAGGACGGCAGGGCCCGCTTCACCCCGGTGACCCACCGCCCGGCAGCGGAGGAACCGGACGCGGACTACCCCCTCCACCTCACGACGGGCAGGGTGGTGGCGCAGTACCAGTCCGGAGCACAGACGCGCCGGGTACCGGAGCTGAACAGGGCGGCCCCATCCCCGTACGTGGAACTGCACCCCCGCCTGGCGGCACGCCTCGGCATCGCGGAAGGCGCCCAGGTCAAGGTGGTCTCCCGCCGGGGCACAGCACAGGCACCGGCCCGCCTCTCCCCGGCCATCCGCCCGGACACGGTCTTCATGCCGTTCCACTGGCCGGGCAAGGGCAGGGCGAACACGCTGACGAACCCGGCACTCGACCCGACGTCACGGATGCCGGAGTTCAAGGTGTGCGCGGTGAGGCTGGAACGGGGCGTCTGAAGCGAGCCCCACCGGCGATCAGTCGCGTACGAGACGGGAGGGGCCGGTCGGGGTATGTGCGCGCGCAGCACAGTTCACGCGGTGACGGCATCCGAAGAGACCGGCGATGCCATCAAGATGGCGAGCACGGACATGCCCCGGGCGGCACCGTACCCACCCCGACACCTGTCGGATCGAAACAGACAGCCGCTGACGGCACATCAGACGGCCACCCTCCATTCAGGCGTACACAGCATGCGAACGTGACGCCCTGCCACTTACCTCGACCTTGCAGGGGCGCACCCGACGCCCACGAAGGAGCGAGGACGATGCGCACAGGCCGACCCGTGGCAGCCGCCGCGTTCACCGTGATGGCCGCCGCGTTCACGACAGCGTCCGCCACGGCGTCGCAGGGCGGCCTGGAGGTGTACCCGGCGACGGCGGCCCCCGGCACCACGGTCACCCTCACCACGACGGCCTGCGGCACGCACGGCACGGCGGCCGCGGACGCCGGGGCGGTCGGCCCGGGCCCGATCACGCTGGCCCCGGACAGGGCCTCCCACCGGGCGACGGCACGCTTCGAGGTCCCGGCGGCGGCGCAGCCGGGCACGTACGAGATCACCGCCCGCTGCTCGGGCGGCACGAAGGTGACCGGCGACCTGATCGTGTCGACAACACAGCAAACAACGGCGACAGAAGCGCGGATGCCCCGCGGCCACGTCCCCACGGGCGTGGGCGGCGCCCTCGGCCCGGACCCGGTGCAGACGACCGCGGGCGTCGCGGCGCTGGCCGCGGCCGCCGCGGGCGGCACATGGCTGCTGCACCGCAGGACAAGGGACGGCAGGCTCTGAGGCGAGTGAGGCCCGTGCGATGCAAGCCGGTCAGCACGGTGAACGCGGCCATGGGCATGGTGACGGTGCTCTCCCTGACGACGGGCGCCTGGCTCCTGGCCGGCGGCGCGGCGGGCCACCCCCCGCCCCAGCCGTCACCGGAACAGGCGAGCCCCGCCCCCCGGACCGGCGACGGCGCGGACGCGCCCCCGCTGCCCCCGTCACCCCCGACCCGTATCCGCATCCCGTCGATCGACGTGGACGCCCCGCTGACGGGCGTCGGCCTGTCGCGGAACGGAAGCCTGGACGTGCCGCCGCCGCAGGAGAAGAACCTGGCGGGCTGGTACGCGGCGGGCACGAGCCCCGGCGAGCGCGGCACGGCGGTGGTGGCGGGTCATGTGGACAACGCGGAGGGCCCGGCGGTCTTCTACGCCTTGGGCGCGCTGAGGCGCGGCAGGACGGTGGAGATCGAGAGGCGGGACGGTTCGGTGGCGGTGTTCGCGGTGGACGCGGTGCGGATGTACCCGGCGAGGGACTTCCCGGACGAGAAGGTGTACGGCCCGGCGGACCGCGCGGAGCTGCGAGTGATCACGTGTGGAGGCCCGTTCTCACCCCGCACGGGGTACGAGGGCAACGTCGTGGTCTTCGCCCATTTGATCAAGCGACCCACTGTTCATAGGCCATCTTCACGACCAGCGCACACACCACACTGAGCAGGACGACCCGCACGAAGGAGGCACCCCGCTTCAGGGCGGTATGAGCGCCCACCATTCCCCCGGCGAGGTTGAAGAGGGCCATGAGCCCGGCGAGCTGCCAGTAGACGGTGCCCTTGAGCCCGAACATGGCGAGGGCCCCGGCGTTGGTGCAGCAGTTGACGATCTTCGCGGTGGCGGAGGCGACGACGAGATCGAGATGGAGGAGAGCGGTCAGGGCGAGAACGAGGAACGTCCCGGTACCGGGCCCGATGAGCCCGTCGTAGAACCCGATCCCGAGCCCGGCGAACCCGATGGCGGCGAGGACCCGCCGCGCCGGGAGCGGCTCGGCGGAGGGGGCGGTGCCGAAGGCGGGCCGGAAGAGGACGAAGGCGCCGACGCAGACGAGGACGACCATGACGATGGGTTTGAGGACGTCGGTGCTGAGCCCGGCGGCGAGCAGCGCGCCCCCGGTGGACCCGGCGAGCGCGGCGACGCCGATGCGGGCGGCGAGGCGTACGTCGACGGGGGCGCGGCGGGCGTAGGTGATCGCGGCGCCGGTGGTGCCGACGATGGAGACGGCTTTGTTGGTGCCGAGGGCGTAGGGCCCGGCGGCGGAGCTGGGGAGGCCGAGCAGGAGAGCGGGCAGGAGGAGCAGTCCGCCACCACCCACGACGGCGTCGACCCAGCCGGCGGCGAGGGCGGCGAGGCAGAGGACGACGAGGGTGGCCAGGGATATGTCAGGCATGGCCCTGACTTTATGAGCAGAGAGCAGCGACCCCCGGCCCACCCCACACCCGGCACACACCCCCTCACACCCGCCGCACACCCCCGCTGAGACACCCGTTCCCCCGGGGAAACGGACGGGACGCCACGGAGAAACACCGCACCCGCAGGCTACGAGACATGAAGCGCGTCGTGGTCATAGGCACCGGCCTGGCCGGCACCCGGGTCGCCGCCCGTCTGGGCGGTGACGCGGTGCTGATCGGGGAGGAGCCGCACGCCCCGTACAACAGGGTGCTGCTGGCGGAGGTCCTGGCGGGCAGCTACGGCCCGGAGGTCATCAGACTGCCGACCCCCGAGCCGAAGCCGAAGCACCTCCAGACCAAAGTCACGGAGCTGAACCGGTCCCACCACACGATCCGCTGCGAGAACGGCGCGGAACTGGAGTACGAAACCCTGATCCTGGCAACGGGCGCGAACCCGGTACTGCCCCCACTCCGCGGCCTGTTCGAACCGGGCGCGACGGCCCTGCCCGCCGGAGTCCACGCGTTCCGCACGATGGACGACTGCGTGGCGCTGTCGGAGGCGGTGCGGGAGGGCCCGCGCGCGGTGGTGATCGGCGGCGGCCTGCTGGGCGTGTCGGCGGCGCGCGCACTGGCCCGCCGCGGAGCACAGGTGGTCCTGGTGCAGCAGGCGGAACGCCTGATGGAACGCCACCTGGACCCGGAATCCTCCGCACTGGTCGCGAAGCACCTCACCGCACTCGGCGTGGAGATCCACACGGAGTGCAGGGTGAAGGCGGTAGGGACGACGAACGGCAAGGTCAGCCACGTAGAACTGCACGACGGCTACGTACTGGACACGGACGTCACGGTCCTGGCCTGCGGAGCCCGCCCCAGGACGGGTCTGGCGAAGGCGGCGGGCCTGGAGGTGCGCAGGGGCATCGTCGTGGACGACGAGCTGCGCACGAGTGACCCGCACATCCACGCGGTGGGCGACTGCGCCGAGCACGCGGGCAGGGTCTACGGCCTGGCGACGCCGGCGCTGGAACAGGCCGACGCGCTGGCGAACGTACTCACGGGCGAGGGCGCCCCGAGAACGTACTCGGGCACGAGGACCCTGACCCGCCTGACCCTCCCCCACGCGGCGGACCCCCTGGACCTGGCCGCGTTCGGCGAGACGGAACCGCTCCCCGGCGACGACGTGGTGCAGCTCGCGGACGCGACGCGGGGCACGTACCGCAGGGTCGTCGTCCGCGGCGACCGCCTGGTCGGCGGGGTCCTGGTGGGGGCGCTCGGCGGCGTCGGCGCGCTGGCGCACGCCTGGGAATCGAACGAAGCGCTGCCCGCCGACGACGGCGCGCCGCTGTTGCACCTGCTCACTCACGACGGAGGCCTCTGACATGGCGACCTCGAAGCCCACCCTCGTCCTCGTCGGCCACGGCATGGTCGGCCAGCGCTTCCTGGAGGCGGCGGCCGAGCGCGGCCTGACCCGGACGCACCGCGTGGTCGTCCTGTGCGAGGAGCCCCGCCCCGCGTACGACAGGGTCCACCTGACCTCGTACTTCTCGGGCACGACACCGGAGGAACTGTCGCTGACGGACCCGGAGTTCATCGAGAGGCACCACATAGAACTGCACGTGGGCGACCCGGCGCTGACGGTGGACCGCGCGAGCAGGACCGTACGCGCCCGCTCGGGCCTGACGGTGGAGTACGACACGCTGGTCCTGGCGACGGGCTCGTACCCCTTCGTCCCCCCGGTCCCGGGCAAGGATGCGCGGGGCTGCTTCGTCTACCGCACGATCGAGGACCTGTACGCGATCGAGGAGTACGCGAAGAACCACGCGACGGTCGGCGCGGTGGTGGGCGGCGGCCTGCTCGGTCTGGAGGCGGCGGGCGCACTCCAGGGCCTGGGCCTGACGACGCACATCGTGGAGTTCGCGCCGCGCCTGATGCCGGTGCAGGTGGACGAGGGCGGCGGCGCGGCGCTGCTGCGCACGATCACGGACATGGGCCTGACGGTGCACACGGGAGTGGCCACGCAGGAGATCCTCGTGACCGAGGACGAGAACCAAAACCACAACCACAACCAGAACCACAACCACAACCAGAACCAGACCGTTCGGGCGATGAAACTCTCGAACGACACGGAACTCCCCACCGACCTGGTCGTCTTCTCCGCGGGCGTCCGCCCCCGCGACGAACTGGCCCGCGCCATGGGCCTGGAGGTCGGCGAGCGCGGCGGCGTCAAGGTGGACGAGGAGTGCCGGACGAGCGACCCGGCGGTGTTCGCGATCGGCGAGTGCGCGCTGGCGGCGGACGGCAGGGTGTACGGCCTGGTGGCGCCGGGCTACGAGATGGCGCTGACGGCGGCGGCGACGATCGCCCGCGCGGGGACGGCCGACAAGGCTGACACGGCTGGCACGGACACGACGACGTTCACGGGCGCGGACCTCTCCACGAAGCTGAAGCTGCTCGGCGTGGACGTGGCGTCGTTCGGCGACGCACACGGGGCGACCGAGGGCTGCCTGGACGTCGTCTACTCGGACTCGCGCTCGGGCACGTACAAGAAGCTGGTGATGGGCGCGGGCGGCGAACTGCTCGGCGGCGTCCTCGTCGGCGACGCGGAGGCGTACGGGACGCTGCGCGCGCTGACCGGCACGGTGCCGCCGCTCGCACCGGAGCAGCTGGTGCTGCCCGCGGGCGCGGGCGCCCCGGCGCAGCTCGGCCCGGAGGCGCTGCCCGCCGACGCCGTCATCTGCTCCTGCCACAACGTGACGAAGGGCGAGATCTGCGCGCACCCGACGCTGCCGGAGGTGAAGAAGTGCACGAAGGCCGGCACGGGCTGCGGGAGCTGCGTCAAGCTGATCACCCAGCTCCTCCCGGCGTCCGGTGAGACGGGCCTGTGCGGCTGTTTCGCGCACACCCGCCAGGAGCTGTACGAGATCGTGCGCGTCAAGCGGATCGCGTCCTTCGCCCGTCTCCTGGACGAGCACGGCCGCGAGGAGGCGCGCGGCGGGGAGGGCTGCGAGGTCTGCAAGCCGACGGTCGGCTCGATCATCGCCTCGCTGGCCCCGTCGATCGGCGCGGACGGCTATGTCCTGGCGGGCGAGCAGTCGGCGCTCCAGGACACGAACGACCACTTCCTCGCCAACTTGCAGAAGAACGGCTCGTACTCGGTGGTGCCACGCATCCCGGGCGGCGAGATCACCCCGGACAAACTCATCGTCATAGGAGAGGTGGCCCGCGACTTCAACCTGTACACGAAGATCACGGGCGGCCAGCGCATCGACCTGTTCGGCGCGCGCGTCGACCAGCTCCCCGCCATCTGGTCCCGCTTGGTGGACGCGGGCTTCGAGTCGGGCCACGCGTACGGCAAGTCGCTGCGCACGGTGAAGTCGTGCGTGGGCGAGACGTGGTGCAGGTACGGGGTGCAGGACTCGGTCCGCATGGCGATCGACCTGGAGCTGCGCTACCGGGGCCTGCGGGCGCCGCACAAGCTGAAGTCGGCGGTGTCGGGGTGCGCCCGCGAGTGCGCGGAGGCCCAGTCGAAGGACTTCGGCGTCATCGCCACGGCCAACGGCTGGAACCTGTACGTGGGCGGCAACGGCGGCATGACCCCGCGCCACGCCGACCTCCTCGCCCAGGACCTGAGCGACGCGGAGCTGATCCGCCTGATCGACCGCTTCCTGATGTTCTACATCCGCACCGCCGACCGCCTGGAGCGCACGGCGGCCTGGCTGGACCGGATCGACGGCGGCCTGGACCACGTACGGGATGTCGTCGTGCACGACTCGCTCGGCATCTGCGACGAGCTGGAGGCGCTGATGGCCGCGCACGTGGCGCACTACCGCGACGAGTGGGCCGAGACGCTGGACGACCCGGAGCGCCTGGCCCGCTTCGTGTCGTTCGTGAACGCGCCCGGCACCCCCGACCCGACGGTCCGCTTCGTGCCGGAGCGCGACCAGATCAAACCGGAACCGCCCCTGCTCCCGATGCCGACCCTGGAAGGACTGGCCATCCGATGACGCCGACGACGCTCGCCCCCGAGCAGACGACGCTCCTCGTCCAACTCGACGTGAGAGGGGTCTGGTTCACGGTCTGCGACCTGCCGCGCCTCACCGCCGGCCGCGGCGTCGCCGCCCTGCTTCCGGACGGCAGCCAGGCGGCGGTCTTCCTCGACCGTACGGGCCGGGTGTACGCGGTGGACAACACGGACCCGTTCACCGGGGCGGCCGTGCTGTCGCGCGGGCTGCTCGGCTCGGCCCTTGGCCGGCCGTTCGTGGCGTCGCCGCTGCTGAAGCAGCGCTTCGACCTGGAGACGGGCCGCTGCCTGGACGACGACACGGTGACGCTGCGGACCTACCCCGTACGCACGGCCTGACGCGTCCCGAGCGCCCCGCGCCCACCCGCACACATCGGAGGAGCGGCACCCCCCGCACAGGGGTGCCGCTCCTCCGTCTCGCGCCGGAGCCGCCGCCGATCGGTGAGGGTCGGGGACCGACGGCGGCTCCGGGGTCTCCGTCGCGTCAGCGGTGGTCGCTGCCCGCCGACGTGGACGCGGCGCGCCCCGCCTCAAGACGGGCCACCGGGATGCGGAACGGCGAGCAGGACACGTAGTCGAGCCCCACCTCGTGGAAGAAGTGGACCGACTCCGGGTCGCCGCCGTGCTCACCGCAGACACCGAGCTTCAGGTCGGGCCGCGTGGCACGCCCCGCCTCGACGGCGTTGCGCACGAGCGAGCCGACGCCGTCCTTGTCGATCGTCTCGAACGGCGACACCCCGAAGATGCCCTTCTCCAGGTACGCGGTGAAGAACGACGCCTCGACGTCGTCGCGGCTGAAGCCCCACACGGTCTGGGTGAGGTCGTTCGTGCCGAAGGAGAAGAACTGCGCAGCCTCGGCGATCTGCCCGGCGGTGAGGGCGGCGCGGGGCAGCTCGATCATGGTGCCGATGGCGAGCTTCAGCTGCACGCCGCTCTGCTCCTCGACCTCCGCGATGACCCGGTCCGCCTCCTCGCGGACGATCTCCAGCTCCTGAACGGTGCCGACGAGCGGGATCATGATCTCGGCGCGCGGGTCGCCCTTGGCGGCCTTGCGGGCGGCGGCGGCCTCGGCGATGGCCCGTACCTGCATGGCAAAGAGACCGGGAATGACGAGCCCGAGCCGTACACCGCGCAGACCCAGCATCGGGTTCTGCTCGTGCAGCCGGTGCACGGCCTGGAGCAGCCGCAGGTCGTTCTCGTTGTTGTCCTGGCGGGACTCGGCGAGGGCGACGCGCACCGACAGCTCGGTGATGTCGGGCAGGAACTCGTGCAGCGGCGGGTCGAGGAGGCGGACCGTGACCGGCAGCCCGTCCATGGCCTCGAACAGCTCGACGAAGTCCTGCTTCTGGAGCGGCAGAAGCTGCTTCAGGGACTCCTCGCGCTCGGTGTCCGTGTCGGCGAGGATCAGCCTCTCGACCATCTCGCGGCGCTCACCGAGGAACATGTGCTCGGTACGGCACAGGCCGATGCCCTGGGCGCCGAACCGGCGGGCGCGCAGCGCGTCCTCGGCGTTGTCGGCGTTGGCGCGGACGCGCAGGCGGCGTACGCGGTCGGCGTAGGCCATGATGCGGTGCACGGCGCCGACCAGCTCGTCGGCGTCGTCGGCCCCCGCGTGCATGCGCCCCTCGAAGTACTCCACGACCGGGGACGGCACGACGGGCACCTCACCGAGGTACACCTTGCCGGTGGAACCGTCGATGGAGATGACGTCCCCCTCCTCGACCACCACGTTCCCGGCGGTGAGCCGGCGCCGCTTGGTGTCGACTTCGAGATCCTCGGCGCCGCAGACACAGGTCTTGCCCATGCCGCGCGCGACGACGGCCGCGTGCGAGGTCTTGCCGCCGCGCGAGGTCAGGATGCCCTCGGCGGCGATCATGCCGTCGAGGTCGTCGGGGTTGGTCTCGCGGCGGATCAGGATGACCTTCTCGCCGGAGCGCGACCACTTGATGGCGGTGTACGAGTCGAAGACGGCCTTGCCGACAGCGGCACCCGGCGAGGCGGCGATGCCGCGCCCGAGGAGCTCGACCTTCGCGTCCTCGTCGAAGCGGGGAAACATCAACTGGGCGAGCTGGGCGCCCGTGACGCGCTGAAGGGCCTCGGCCTCGTCGATGAGCCCCTGGTCGACAAGCTGGGTCGCGATCCGGAAGGCGGCACCGGCGGTGCGCTTGCCGACCCGCGTCTGGAGCATCCACAACTGGCCGCGCTCGATGGTGAACTCGATGTCGCAGAGATCCTTGTAGTGGTTCTCCAGGGTCTCCATGATCTGCATGAGCTGGTCGTACGACTTCTTGTCGATCTGCTCAAGCTCCGCGAGCGGCACCGTGTTGCGGATACCGGCGACGACGTCCTCGCCCTGCGCGTTCTGCAAGTAGTCGCCGTAGACGCCCTGGTGGCCCGAGGCGGGGTCACGGGTGAAGGCGACACCGGTGCCCGAGTCGGGGCCGAGGTTGCCGAAGACCATGGAGCAGACGTTGACCGCCGTGCCGAGGTCGTGCGGGATGCGCTCCTGGCGGCGGTAGAGCTTGGCGCGGTCGGTGTTCCACGAGTCGAAGACCGCGTGGATCGCCAGGTCCATCTGCTCGCGCGGGTCCTGCGGGAAGTCGCGCCCGGCCTCGGTCTTGACGATCTTCTTGAAGCGGGTGACCAGCTTCTTCAGATCGGCGGCGTCGAGATCGGTGTCGACGGTGACCTTCTTCGCCCGCTTGGCCTTCTCGATCTCCTCCTCGAAAAGATCGCCGTCGACGTCGAGGACGGTCTTGCCGAACATCTGGATGAGACGGCGGTAGGAGTCCCAGGCGAAGCGCTCGTCGCCGGCCTGCTTGGCGAGGCCCTGCACCGACTTGTCCGAGAGACCGATGTTCAGGACGGTGTCCATCATGCCGGGCATGGAGAACTTGGCGCCCGAACGGACGGAGACGAGAAGGGGGTTGTCGGCCTGGCCGAGCTTCTTCCCCATGTTCTTCTCGAGCGCGTCGAGGTGCGCGCCGACCTCGTCACGCAGTGCCACCGGCTCGGCGCCGCTCTCGAGGTAGACCTTGCAGGCCTCGGTGGTGATGGTGAAGCCCGGCGGGACGGGAAGGCCCAGGTTGGTCATCTCGGCGAGGTTGGCACCCTTGCCGCCGAGGAGGTCCTTGAGGTCCTTGTTGCCCTCGGTGAAGTCATAGACGAACTTCACGCCTTGCTCGGTGCCCTGCTCGGTTACCTGAGGATCTTTGTTTTCCGACACGGGTCTCGACTCCTCGAGGCTCGGTGGCTGCCCTGACGGCGAGGAACATACCCAGATCCAAGGCACCTGGGTACGTCCACTTTGCCGTCATGGGGCCGTAACCGCTCGTCCGCCAGGAGATCGAAAGTGACTGGGCGGTACGGGGAGAGTAGGTGGCGCGTTCACTTCCTGAACCCGGATTGTCTAGAGCTGGCAAAATTCGCTCACATGAGCGGCACTTACTCTCATCTGCGTTCAAGGCGTAAATGATCGAGCGATGGCACTGAGTGCCACGTCTTGAGGAAGTGCACTCGCGCTGGCCGCGCTCGTTTGAGCGGTGGGGTGATCAGGGGTGGCGAGAATCACGCCGTTTTTGGGGGCGGGTGAACGGGCGGATGTCACTATCCGGACGCGGGCGGGGTGGTTGAGCGGGTCCTGTGGCCACCGGGGTGGGAAGGTTCGGGCCACTTTTGCTTCGACCCCGCGTGTGCCGGGCCCGGTCGACGGTCGAGCGCGGGTCGCGTCGTGGCTGGTCGCGCAGTTCCCCGCGCCCCTGAGATGCGCACTTCGTGCGCCATCTCGGGGCGCGCACGGGGGGGGAGGCGCAGCCTCCAGGGGCGCGGGGAACTGCGCGACCAGCCACAACGACGGCGCACCCGGCAACGCGAGGGAACGGGGCAAACGCTGCCCCGCAGGGGCGCGAGGAACTGCGCGACCAGCCACAACGCACGCGGCACCCGGCAACACGACCGACCGGGGCAAACGCTGCCCCCGCAGGGGCGCGGGGAACTGCGCGACCAGCCACAACGCACGCGACACCCGGCAACGCGACCGCGCGGGGCAGACGCTGCCCGCTCCCCCGGTCGGGCGGCGAAGGATCAGCCGCCGGACGTGTCCAGCTCGGCATCCTCGGAGAGCCCCGCACAGTCGTACGGGTCACGCAGCCACCCATCAGGCAGCACAACCCGGTTGTTCCCCGACGTACGCCCCCGGGGCCCGTCCGCCCCGGCCGGCCACTCCTGCTCCAGATCCAGCTCATCGAGCCCGCCCCGAAGCTCCGCCAGGGACGACGTCACAGCCAGCCGCTTCCGCATCTCGGACCCGACCGAGAACCCCTTCAGATACCAGGCCACGTGCTTCCGGAAGTCGATGACGCCCCGCGCCTCGTCCCCGATCCACTCCCCGAGCAGCGCGGCGTGCCGCACCATCGCATCGGCGACGACGCGGAGCGTGGGCCGCACCCGCTCGTCCCGCCCCTCGAACGCCGCCACGAGGTCGGCGAAGAGCCAGGGCCGCCCGAGGCAGCCCCGCCCGACGACGACCCCGTCGCACCCGGTCTCGCGGACCATGCGCAGGGCGTCGTCCGCCGACCAGATGTCCCCGTTGCCGAGGACGGGGATCTCGGGGACGTGTTCCTTGAGCCGGGCGATGGCGTCCCAGTCGGCGGTGCCGCCGTAGTGCTGGGCGGCGGTGCGCCCGTGCAGCGCGATGGCGGTGACGCCTTCGTCGACGGCGATGCGACCGGCGTCGAGGAAGGTGATGTGGTCGTCGTCGATGCCCTTGCGCATCTTCATGGTGACGGGCAGGTCGCCCGCCCCGGCGACGGCTTCCCGCAGGATGGCGCGGAGCAGGGGCCGCTTGTAGGGGAGGGCGGAGCCGCCGCCCTTGCGCGTGACCTTCGGGACGGGGCAGCCGAAGTTGAGGTCGATGTGGTCGGCGAGGTCTTCCTCCGCGATCATGCGGACGGCCTTGCCGACGGTGGCCGGGTCGACCCCGTACAACTGGATCGAGCGGGGCTTCTCGCTCGCGTCGAAGTGGATCAGCTGCATGGTCTTCTCGTTGCGCTCGACCAGCGCGCGGGTGGTGATCATCTCGCTGACGAACAGACCCTTGCCGCCGGAGAACTCCCTGCACAGGGTGCGGAAGGGCGCGTTCGTGATCCCGGCCATGGGCGCGAGCACCACGGGCGGGACGACGGTGTGCGGTCCGATGGCGAGGGGGGTGGTCGTAGCGGTCATGCCCCCTATTGTCGCGTACGCCGAACGTGGCCCCGCACGGATTACGCTGCGGCCATGACCGCCGACACACCCGCCGCGCAGCCCGCCCCGGACCAGGAGAGCGCCCGGGAGGGCACCCGCACCCTGGACACCCGCGGCCTGCGCGCGCTCGCCCACCCGCTCCGCATCAGGATCATGGATTCGCTGCGCGGTGACGGTCCGGCGACCTCGGCGGTGCTGGCCGCCCGTTTCGGCGAGAGCACGGGCACGCTGAGCTGGCATCTGCGCCATCTCGCGGAGAACGGGTTCATCGAGGAGGACGAGGAGCGCGGTACACGGCGGGAGCGCTGGTGGCGGGCGGTCCACAAGACACATGTGCTGCCGACGTCCGAGCTGCGCAAGGACCCGGAGGCCCGCGCCTCCCTGGACGTCTACCTCGGGCAGATGGTCCAGGACATGACGGAGCAGGTGAGCGCGTATGTGGCCGGGGACTGGGGTGAGGAGTGGGAGGGCGCTTCCCTGCTCGGTTCCTGGAACGACCTGCATCTGACGCCGACCGCTCTCGCTTCTCTGCGCGAGGAGTTGATGGCTGTGGTCAGCCGGTACGCCGACGCGCCGCCCGAGCCCGGCGCGCTCCCGGTGACGGCCCAGATCCAGGTGTTCCCGCGCCGAGAACGGCCTTGAGGCCCGATCGGCCGCTCCCTTCTCCCGTGCAGAGAAGCCTCTGCAAATAACCCTGTGCAGAGACTTCTCTGCAAGCTACGCTCACCCCATGCCCGCCTTGCTGCGCCGCCACCCCGACTTCCGTCGTCTCTGGATCGCCTCCATCACCGGCCGCACCGGCGCGTCCGTCGCCTCGGTCGCCCTGCCGCTGACCGCGCTCACACTGCTCGACGCCTCCGCGTTCCAGGTGTCGCTGCTGACCGCCGCCGCCTGGCTGCCGTGGCTGCTCATCGGTCTGGTCGCGGGCGCGTGGGTGGACCGGCTGCCGCGCCGGCCGCTGATGCTGGTGTGCGACGCGCTGTCCCTCACCGCGATCGCCGCGATCCCGCTGACCGCCGGGCTGGGCCTCCTCACGTATGCGCAACTGCTGGTCACGGCGCTGATCACCGGTACGGCGACCGTCTTCTTCCAGACCTCGTACGAGGTACTGCTCCCCCGCCTCGTCGACGGCGCCGACCGCGCCGAGGCCAACTCCACGCTGCACGCCAGTGAGCAGGCCGGTCAGCTCGCCGGGTTCAGCGGCGGCGGTGCGCTCGTCTCGCTGCTCGGGCCCGCGGGCGCGATGTGCGCGCAGGCGGCGGCGTTCGCGGTCTCGTTCCTCGCGGTGCTCGGGCTGCGCCATCGCGAGCGGCCCGCCGCGCGGCCGGTGACGGACGGCGGGAATCTGTTCCGGGAGATCCGTGAGGGGCTCTCCTTCACCTTCCGCGACGGCTATGTCCGGGCGTTCGTGCTGTGCGGCGGCGCCGCCAATCTGGCGCTGATGGCCTACCAGTCGATCCTGGTCGCCTTCCTGGTCCGGGAGGTCCATCTCGCCGGGGGCACCGTCGGGGTGCTGCTTGGCGCGTGCGGGCTGGGCGGGGTCGCGGGCGCGTTCGCCGCGCGGCGGCTCGGGGCGCGGTTCGGCACGGCGCGTTCGGTGTACGTCCTCACCCTGGGCACCCCGTGCCTGGCGCTGCTGATGCCGCTCGCCTCGTCCGCGCCGCCCGGGGTCGCGCTGTTCGCCGTCGGCCACGCGGCGGTCGTCTTCTCCGTCGTCGCGGAGAACACGCTGACCGCGACGTTCCAGCAGGACTACACCCCGCCCGCGCTCTACGGCCGCTCCCGTACCGCGTCCTCGTTCGTCAACTACGGCACGATCCCGCTCGGCGCGCTGCTCGGCGGCGTCCTCGCCGAGACCCTTGGCCTGCGCACGGCGATGTGGCTGTCGGTGGGGCTGTTGCCGTTGTGCGGGCTGGTCCTGTTGGCCTCGCCGATGCGGCGCGACCGCGATCTGCCGACGACGACCGCCGTCGTCGCCGCTGCTCCGTCCCGTCCGGTGGTCTCAGCGCGTCGCTGAAGCGGCGGCCAGTCGTTCCAGGCGTTCCTCGGTCGCGTCGTCCGCCGGGATGTAGGCGACGACCCGGTACGCGTCCGTGTCCGGTGCGAGCCACATGTGCCGGTGTTCCAGGTTGAGCAGGCCGATCGCGGGGTTCACGTGCTCGTAGCGCTTGACGTGGGAGACCATCGACGCGACGTCCCGTCGCTCCCACAGTTCGCGGAACTCGGGCGAGACGGCGAGGAGTTCGTCGACGGGTGCCTTCCAGGCGGGGTCGGCGACGTGTTCGGCCATCGCCTTGCGGTACTTGGCGATCAGTTCGGGGAGCATCACGTCGCGGTCGAGGAACCGTACGGGCCGGTGGTCGTGCATGAACATCATCCACAGGGCGTTGCGGTGCGCGGGGTCGAGTTCGGCGGGGTCGCCGAAGACGTCGACGTAGGCGCGGTTGTGGGCGAGGACGTCGTAGCGCGCGTTCTTCACCTCGGCCGGGTACGGCTCCAGGCGTCGCAGCATGCGCAGGACCGTGGGTGTGACGACCGGGGACGGCGCCTCGGCGCGCGGGTCGGCGGTCCCGGCGAGGGCGAAGGCGTGGGCGCGTTCGGTCGGGTCCATGAGCAGGGCGCGGGCGACGGCGTCGAGGACTCCGGCCGAGACGTTGATGGCGCGGCCCTGCTCCAGCCACGTGTACCAGGTGATGCCGACGGAGGCGAGGTGGGCGACCTCCTCGCGGCGCAGGCCCGGGGTGCGGCGGCGCGAGGTGCCCGGAAGGCCGACCTGTTCGGGGGTGACGCGCTCGCGGCGGCTGCGCAGGAACGCGGCGAGTTCGGCGCGGCGCGCCTCGGCCCCCCGCGTGGTCGCCGCTCCGGTCGTCGTCATGCCTCCAGGATGCCCGCGTCCGCAGCCTGGTGCCAGGTACTGCCTGTAACACGATAAGGAGACTCTGGTACCCGGCTGAGCGGCGCACGACGCTGAGGGCATGACCTCGACAGCCCGTCCCCGTCCCGCTCCGGTTACCGTCAATAACATGCCCGATACATCTTCCGATCTGACGCCCCGCAGGCGCCTGCTCGTCCTGGCGATCTGCTGCATGAGCCTGCTGATCGTCAGCCTGGACAACACCGTCCTGAACGTCGCCCTGCCCGCCATGGCGAAGGACTTCGGTGCCACGCTCTCGGGCATGCAGTGGACGATCGACGCCTACACGCTGGTGCTCGCCGCGCTGCTGATGCTGGCCGGTTCGACCGCCGACCGGATCGGGCGGCGCAAGGTCTTCATGACCGGGCTCATCGTGTTCACGGCCGCGTCGGTGGCCTGCTCGCTCGCGCCGAACCTGGAGTCCCTGGTCGCGTTCCGGATGCTTCAGGCGATCGGCGGCTCGATGCTCAACCCGGTCGCCATGTCGATCATCACGAACACCTTCACCGACCCCCGCGAACGGGCCCGCGCCATCGGCGTGTGGGGCGGCGTCGTCGGCATCTCCATGGCGGCGGGCCCGCTGGTCGGCGGCCTGCTCGTGGACTCGGTCGGCTGGCGCTCGATCTTCTGGGTCAACCTGCCCGTCGGCCTCGCCGCGCTCCTGCTCACCTTCCGCTACGTCCCCGAGTCCCGCGCCCCGAAGGCCCGCCGCCCGGACCCCGTCGGCCAGCTCCTCGTCATCGCCCTGCTCGGCTCACTCACGTACGCGATCATCGAGGCGCCCTCGGCGGGCTGGACGTCGGCCCGCACCCTCGCCCTGGCCGCCGTCGCCGTCGCCGCGCTCACCGGTCTCCTGCTCTACGAGCCCCGCCGCGCCGAACCCCTCATCGACCTGCGCTTCTTCCGCTCGGCGCCGTTCAGCGGGGCCACGGTCATCGCGGTCAGCGCGTTCGCGGCGCTCGGCGGCTTCCTGTTCCTGTCGACGCTCTACCTCCAGGACGTACGCGGCCTGGACGCGCTCCACGCGGGCCTGTGGATGCTGCCGATGGCGACCATGACGTTCCTGTGCGCGCCGCTGTCCGGGCGGCTCGTCGGCAGCCGGGGCCCGCGCCTGCCGCTGCTGATCGCGGGGGTGTCGATGACGGTGAGCGGCGTGCTGTTCGCGGCGTTCGACGCGGAGACCTCGAACGTGACGCTGTTCCTCGGCTACGCCCTGTTCGGCCTGGGCTTCGGCTTCGTCAACGCGCCCATCACCAACACCGCCGTCTCCGGCATGCCGCGCGCACAGGCCGGTGTCGCGGCGGCCGTCGCCTCCACGAGCCGCCAGATCGGGCAGACCCTGGGCGTCGCCGTCATCGGCGCGGTCCTCGCCTCGGGCGTCGCCGGGTCCTCCTACGCCCGCTCCTTCGTGAGCGCGGGGCGGGCCTGCTGGTGGATCATCGCCGGGTGCGGTCTCGCGGTGCTCCTTCTCGGGGCGCTGACCAGCGGGCGCTGGGCGCGCGGGACGGCGCGGCGGACGGCCGAGCGCCTGGAGGGGCCGGAGGACGCGGAGGCGGCACGCGTGGCCACCGGCTCCTAGGGCTCACAGGGCTGCGCTGAGCACCAGCTCGTGGAGCCGGTCGAGGCGCTCGCGCGAGACGTCGTCCGCCGCCGTGTACGTCATCAGGCGGGCGCCGGTGTCACGGGCCAGCCACAGGTCGGTGTGGACGACGCGGACGAGACCGACGTGCGGGTTGAGGAACTCCTTGACCTTGCTGGTCTGCGACCGCAGCACCTCGTGGCGCTCCCAGACCTCCCGGAACTCGGCGGACTCGTCGAGCAGCCGGTTGAGCACCAGCTTCCAGGCGGGCTCGGCGAGATGCGGGGCCATGTTGGCGCGGAACTTGGCCGCCATCACCCGCAGCACCTCGTCGAGGTGGACGACGGCGGACCGCCAGGGCTCGTAGGTAAACGCCAGGAACATCATGTTGCGGTCCTCGGCCGGGACCGCGTCGAGGTCGCAGATCAACTGCCCGTAGGTGCGGTTGTAGGCGAGGATGTCGTACCGGCTGTTCTGCACGCAGGCCGGCATCGGCTCCAGCTTGTCGAGCATCTCCCGCAGTTCGGGGGTGAGCGTGGGGCAGACCGCCGCCGGGGTCGGGTCGACCGCCCCGGCCAGGCCGAACAGGTGGGCGCGTTCGCTGCCGTCGAGCCGCAGGGTGCGGGCGAGGGCGTCGAGGACCTGCGCGGAGACCTGGATGTCGCGCCCCTGCTCCAGCCACGTGTACCAGGTGACGCCGACCGCCGAGAGCTGCGCCACCTCCTCGCGGCGCAGACCGGGCGTGCGGCGGCGTCTTCCGCGCGGCAGCCCCACTTCCTCGGGCGTGATGCGCTCGCGGCGGCTGCGCAGGAACCCGGCCAGCTCGTGGCGGCGGATCTCGGCGGGCCGCGCCTCCGGCGTCAGGGTCGTCATGACACCAGTCCCGTCATCGTGGTCATGGCCTTAGCCTCCCCCTGTCCCCCGCCCCCTGCCAAGCTGTTTCCGGGTAGAGGTTCTACCAGGATAAGAACACTCTGGTACCAGCCTGAGCACGGGCGGACGCTCGATGCCCATGACCACCCAGACGCAGTCCCCGCCGGTCGCCCGCACCGTGGCGCCCGGCCACTCGCTCGGCGGCCCGGGCCTGTTCACCGTGTTGCTCGGCGCCGCCCTGCCCCTCATCGACTTCTTCATCGTCAACGTCGCCCTGCCCACCATGGCCCGCGACCTGTCGGCGAGCGAACCGGTCCTCGAACTCGTCGTCGCCGGGTACGGCATCGCGTACGCCGTCCTGCTCGTCCTGGGCGGCAGGCTCGGCGACCAGCTCGGCCGCCGCCGCATGTTCATCGGCGGCATGGCGGCCTTCGGCCTCACCTCGCTCGCCTGCGGCCTCGCCCCTTCGGCCTGGACCCTGGTGATCGCGCGCATCGCGCAGGGCGCGGCGTCGGCGGCGATGCTCCCGCAGGTGCTCGCCACGATCCAGGCGACGACGGCGGGCCCGCGCCGCGCCAAGGCGATGAGCATGTACGGGGCGACGGCGGGCCTGTCGATGGTGGCGGGCCAGGTGCTCGGCGGCGTCCTCGTCTCGGCGGACCTGTTCGGCTCGGGCTGGCGTTCGGTCTTCCTGGTGAACGTGCCGGTCGTCGTCGTGGCCCTCGTCCTCGCCCTGCGCACCGTCCCGGAGACCCGCTCGGCGCGCCCCGAACGCGTCGACGTCCCCGGCACGCTGCTCCTCGCCCTCGCCCTGATCGCGCTCCTCGCCCCGTTGACCGAGGGCCGCGCCGCGGGCTGGCCGCTGTGGACCTGGCTTTCCCTCGCCGCGTTCCCGCTCCTCGCGTACCTCTTCTACGAGGTCGAGCGCCGGGCCGACCGGACGGGCGGCGCCCCGCTGATCCCGCCGTCCCTCTTCGCGCTCCTCTCCCTGCGGCGCGGGCTCGCCCTGATCGTGCCCTTCTCGATCGGCTTCAGCGGGTTCATGTTCGTGATCGCGGTCGCGCTCCAGCAGGGCGAGCGGCTCAGCGCGACCACGGCGGGGCTCGCCCTGGCCCCGATGGCGGCGGTGTTCTTCGCGACGTCGCTCGCCGGTCCGCGTCTGGTGGCCCGCTGGGGCACGCGCGTCGTCACGGTCGGCGGCCTGGTCCAGGCGGCCGGGGTCGCGCTGATCGCGCTCGCCGCGTACCGGACGTGGCCGCACTTCGGCATCCTCGCGCTCCTGCCGGGCGCGGCGCTCGCGGGCGCGGGTCAGGCGCTCCAGCTGCCGAACCTCTTCCGGATCATCCTCTCCGAGGTACCGGCGGCGCGGGCGGGTGTCGGTGGCGGCGTGATGACGACGATCCAGCAGGCGTCCCTGGCCCTCGGCGTGGCCACGCTCGGCACGCTCTTCCTCTCCCTGGTCCCGGCGCTCGGGATGCGGGACGCGCTGGTCACGACGTTGCTGGTGCAGCTCGGGGCGGTGGCGCTGACGATCGGCCTGAGCCTGCGGCTGCCGCGCACGGTCGTCTGACCGGACGGCCCGGCGACGCATGACGGGTGACAGGTGACAGGCCACAGGTGACAGGTGACAGGTGACAGATATTGAAATCTGTCACCTGTCATGCCATTGTGGAGGCATGAACCTCCCCGCGGAAACCCAGCGAACCCTCGGCACCACAGGACCCCGCGTCTCCGCCCTCGGCCTCGGCTGCATGGGCATGTCGGCGCTCTACGGCGAGGCCGACCGCGCCGAGTCGATCGCCACCATCCATGCCGCGCTCGACGCGGGCGTCACCCTCCTCGACACCGGTGACTTCTACGGCATGGGCCACAACGAGCTGCTGATCGGCGAGGCCCTGCGCACCGCGCCCGCCGCCGCCCGCGAAGCGGCGCTGACCAGCGTGAAGTTCGGCGCCCTGCGCGACCCAGACGGCGGCTGGAGCGGCTACGACGGACGCCCGGCGGCGGTGAGGAACTTCGCCGCGTACAGCCTCCAGCGCCTCGGCGTCGACCACATCGACGTCTACCGGATCGCCCGCCTCGACCCGGACGTGCCCGTCGAGGAGACGGTCGGCGCCATCGCCGAACTGGTCGAGAAGGGCCACGTCCGCCACATCGGCCTCTCCGAGGTCGGCGCGGAGACGATCCGCCGGGCCGCCGCCACCGCCCCGATCTCCGACCTCCAGATCGAGTACTCGCTCATCTCGCGCGGGATCGAGGAGTCGATCCTGCCGACCGTCGGCGAACTCGGCATCGGCGTCACCGCCTACGGCGTCCTGTCGCGCGGCCTGATCTCCGGCCACTTCACCCAGGACCGCACCCTCGCCGCGAACGACTTCCGCGGCATGAGCCCCCGCTTCCAGGGCGACAACCTGCGCCACAACCTCGGCCTCGTCGAACAGCTCCGCAAGATCGCCGAGCAGAAGGGCGTCAGCGTCGCCCAGATCGCCATCGCCTGGGTCCTGGCCCAGGGCGAGCGGCACGGCGCCGCGATCGTCCCCCTGGTCGGCGCCCGTACCCGGGCCCGACTGACCGAGGCGCTCGGCGCGGTCGACGTCACGCTCGGCGCCGCCGACCTCGCCGCGATCGAGCAGGCGGTGCCCGCCGGCGCCGCGGCCGGCGAGCGCTATCCGTCGGCCCAGATGGCACACCTCGACAGCGAGCGATGAGAACCCGCCCGGTACGGTCACGTACATGGCAGCGACCGAGACCCTGACCCCCGAGCGCATCCTCGCCGCGACCGAGGAGGTGCTGCGCCGCCACGGCGCCGCGAAGGCGACCGTGGTCGACGTGGCCCGCGCGCTCGGCGTCAGCCACGGCTCCGTCTACCGCCACTTCCGGACCAAGGCCGAGCTGCGCGGCGCGGTCACCAGGCGCTGGCTGGAGCGCACGACCGGTGTCCTCGCCGAGGTCGTCGCGGGCGACGAGGCGCCCCCGGCCAAGCTGCGGCACTGGCTGGCGGCGCTGTTCGAGGCCAAGCAGCACAAGGCGGGCGACGACCCCGAGCTGTTCGCCACGTACACGGTCCTGACCACCGAGAACAGTGACGTGGTCGACGAACACCTCGACGAACTGCTCAGCCAGCTCGGCGCCATCGTTCAAGAGGGCGTCGAGCGGGGCGACTTCGAGGCCCCGGACGTCCCGGTGACGGCCCGCGCGGTCCTGGAGGCCACCGCCCACTTCCACGACCCGGTACACGCCCCGGAATGGTCGAAGCCGGGCAGCCGGGAGGCGTTCGAGGCGGTGGTGGCACTGGTCCTGCGCGGCATCGAGGCCCGCTAAATCAAGCCCCTCCGGCGATTGAGGAGCGGGGCCCGGGGCGGAGCCCCGTGACAGCACAAAGGCCCCGGCCCACCGGAGTACCGGCGAACCAGGGCCTCAGCGACGTAAGCCGACTACACCGACGTCAGCAACCGATCAGGCGGCTGGCCAGGTACCCCTCGATCTGGTCGAGAGACACCCGCTCCTGCTTCATGGAGTCCCGCTCCCGCACCGTCACCGCATTGTCCTCAAGCGTGTCGAAGTCGACGGTGACACAGAACGGCGTACCGATCTCGTCCTGGCGCCGGTAGCGGCGCCCGATGGCACCGGCGTCGTCGAAGTCGATGTTCCAGTGCTGGCGCAGCGCCTGGGCGAGCCCCTTGGCCTTCGGGGACAGCTCCGGGTTGCGGGACAGCGGAAGCACGGCGACCTTCACCGGCGCGATGCGCGGGTCGAACCGCATGACCGTGCGCTTCTCCATCTTGCCCTTGGCGTTGGGCGCCTCGTCCTCGAAGTAGGAGTCGAGCATGAAGGCGAGCATGGTGCGGCCGACACCGGCCGCGGGCTCGATGACGTACGGCGTGTAGCGCTCGCCCTTCTCCTGGTCGAAGTAGGAGAGGTCCTGGCCGGAGGCCTTGGAGTGCGCGGAGAGGTCGTAGTCCGTGCGGTTGGCGACGCCCTCGAGCTCACCCCACTCGCTGCCGCCGAAGCGGAAGCGGTACTCGATGTCGGCGGTGCGCTTCGAGTAGTGGGAGAGCTTCTCCTTCGGGTGCTCGTACCAGCGCATGTTCTCCTCGCGCAGGCCCAGGCCGGTGTACCAGTTCCAGCGCTGCTCCATCCAGTACTCCTGCCACTTCTCGTCCTCGCCCGGCTTGACGAAGAACTCCATCTCCATCTGCTCGAACTCGCGGGTGCGGAAGATGAAGTTGCCGGGCGTGATCTCGTTGCGGAAGGACTTGCCCATCTGGGCGATGCCGAACGGGGGCTTGCGCCGCGACGTCGTCTGGACCTGGCTGAAGTTGGTGAAGATGCCCTGCGCGGTCTCGGGGCGCAGGTAGGCGACGGAGCCACTGTCCTGCGTCGGGCCGAGGTGCGTGGAGAGCAGGCCGGAGAACTGCTTGGGCTCGGTGAACGTGCCCTTGTTGCCGCAGTTCGGACAGGTGAGGTCGGCGAGGCCGTTCTCGGGCGCGCGGCCCTTCTTCTCCTCGTACGCCTCCTCAAGGTGGTCCGCGCGGAACCGCTTGTGGCAGGAGGTGCACTCGGTCAGCGGGTCGGTGAAGGTGGCGACGTGACCCGACGCCTGCCAGACCTCGGTCGCCAGGATCACCGACGAGTCGATGCCGACGACGTCCTCGCGCGAGGTGACCATGTAGCGCCACCACTGGCGCTTGAGGTTCTCCTTCAGCTCCACACCCAGCGGACCGTAGTCCCAGGCGGCGCGCTGACCACCGTAGATCTCGCTGCAGGGGTAGACGAAGCCACGGCGCTTGCTGAGGCTGACGATGGTGTCGATCTTGTCGGCGGCCACGGTGCTCTCTTCATTACGACGACGTTGGAGGGCGCTGGATACGCGCTCCGGGAGCGAATGCTTCAGGTTACCGGCGGGGCCACCCCTGCGACCAAATCGGTTTGGGGGTACAGAGCGGGACCTTGCGTGACGAAATCGTTGTTGACAATCGTTTCCACTTTTGTTGAAAATGACAGTCATGAACGTACGCATGGCCCGTCGCCCCCGCCGCCGCCTCATATCCACCGCCGCCGTCACCGCCACCACGGCGCTCGGCCTGGTGGGCCTCTCCGCCTGCTCGTCCTCGGACGCGGCGGACGGCAAGAACGGCGGGAACGGCGCGCAGCTGGATGTAGTCGCGTCGTTCTACCCGATGCAGTACCTCGCCGAGCAGATCGGCGGCGGCCACGTCTCCGTACGCAACCTCACCGAGCCCGGCCAGGAGCCGCACGACCTGGAGGTCAGCGCCAAGCAGCGCGCCCAGCTGGAGGACTCCGACGTCGCCGTCTACCTCAAGGGGCTCCAGCCCTCCGTCGACGAGGCCATCGACCAGTCCGGGATCTCCACCAAGGTCGACGCCGCCTCCCTGACCAGCCTGGAGAAGCACGGCAGCGAGGTCGGCGGCCACGCCGAGGAGCACGACGACCACGGCCACGACCACGGCGACGAGGGCGGCACCGACCCGCACATCTGGCTCGACCCGGTGAAGTACACCGAGGTCGCCGAGGGCGTCGGCAAGGCTCTGGAGAAGGCAGACCCCGACCATGCGGCCGACTACAAGAAGAACACCGCGGCCCTGGTGGAGAAGCTGGACGCCCTGAACACGAACTTCGAGGACGGCCTGAGGAACACGGACACCAAGGTCTTCATCACCACCCACGCCGCCTTCGGCTACCTCGCCGAGCGCTACGGCCTCACCGAGGAGGCCATCAGCGGCCTCGACCCGGAGAGCGAGCCGAGCGCCGCCCGCGTCAAGGACCTCCAGAAGATGGCGAAGGCAGACGGGGTCACCACCGTCTTCTACGAGACCCTCGTCAGCGACAAGACGGCGAAGACCCTGGCGGGCGACGCGAAGTTGAAAACTGATGTACTCGACCCCATCGAGGGCATCACCGAGAAGTCCAAGGGCGACGACTACCTCCAGGTCATGGAGTCGAACCTCGCCGCCCTGCAAAAGGCGCTCGGCGCCAAGTGACGTATGACATGAGCGAGTTGAAGGGCGGCAGCGAGATGACCGAACCCGTCATCACCCTGCGCGAGGTGACGGCCGAGCTGGGCTCACGCCCCGTGCTGCGCGGCATCGACCTGACCGTGGGCCGCGGCGAGGTCGTCGCCCTGCTCGGCGCCAACGGCTCCGGCAAGTCGACCGCCGTGCGCTCGATCATCGGCCAGGTACCGGTCACGGGCGGCGAGATCGAGCTGTTCGGGACCCCGCGCCGCCGCTTCAAGCAGTGGGCGCGCGTCGGCTACGTGCCGCAGCGCACCACAGCGGCGGGCGGCGTGCCCGCCACGGTCGCGGAGATCGTCGCCTCAGGGCGGCTCTCCCGCTCCCGCTTCGGCCTGCTGCGCGCCGCCGACAAGGAGGCGGTGCGCCGCGCCCTCGACCTCGTCGGCCTCGCCGACCGCGCCAAGGACTCCGTCAACGCGCTCTCCGGCGGCCAGCACCAGCGCGTGCTCATCGCCCGCGCCCTCGCCGCCGAACCCGAGCTGCTGATCATGGACGAGCCGATGGCGGGCGTCGACCTCGCCAGCCAGGAGATCCTCGCCGCGACCCTGCGCGAGCAGGTCGCCCAGGGCGCCTCCGTCCTCCTCGTCCTGCACGAACTCGGCCCCCTGGAGCCGCTGATCGACCGCGCGGTCGTGCTCCGCGACGGCTGCGTCCTGCACGACGGGCCGCCCCCGAAGGCCGTCGGCCAGCACGCGCTGCCCGGCCACGACCACGTCCACCCGCACGCCGCCGTGGACGCCGAACCCCTCCGCACGGGACTGCTGAGCTGATGGAAATCCTGAGCTACGAATTCATGCAGCGGGCGCTGCTCGCCGCCGTCCTCGTCGGCATCACCGCGCCCGCCATCGGCATCTACCTGGTCCAGCGCCGCCAGGCCCTCATGGGCGACGGCATCGGGCACGTGGCGATGACCGGCGTCGGCCTCGGCTTCCTGCTCTCCGCCTCCCCGGTGTGGATGGCGACGCTGGTCTCCGTCCTCGGCGCCGTCGTCATGGAGCTGATCCGCTGGTACGGCAAGACACGCGGCGACATCGCGCTCGCCATGCTCTTCTACGGGGGCATGGCCGGCGGCGTCATGTTCACCAGCCTCGCCCCGGGCGGCTCCACGGCGAACCTCACCTCCTACCTCTTCGGCTCGCTGTCGACGGTCTCCCCCGAGGACGTCACCGCGATCTGCCTGCTCGCGGCGTTCGTGGTCCTGGTCACGGTGGGCCTGCGCCGCCAGTTGTTCGCGGTGAGCCAGGACGAGGAGTTCGCCCGCGTCACCGGGCTGCCCGTGCGCGCCCTGAACCTCCTGACCGCCGTTACGGCGGCGGTCACCGTGACGGTCGCGATGCGTGTGGTGGGCCTGCTCCTGGTGTCGGCCCTGATGGTCGTCCCGGTCGCCGCCGCGCAGCAGTTGACCCGCAGCTTCAAGGCGACCTTCGTCATCGCCGTCGCCATCGGCGTCGCCGTCACCCTCGGCGGCACCGTCACGTCCTACTACCAGGACGTGCCGCCCGGCGCGACGATCGTGCTCCTGACCATCGGCGTCTTCATCGCCCTGACCCTCCTCGCCACCCCGCTGGCCAGGCGCAGGGCCCGGGCCGCGGCGGCACAGATGCCGGGCGACCCGGCGGAGTGCGCCATCCCCGGGCAGGCCCCCGCCAAGGTCTGACCCGGGTCCGACGCCGCCTGGCACAATGGCGGCGATACGTACGTGGCAGGGATGTGAGGAGATACCCGTGGCAGCCCCCGTTCGAGGCAGGTCGACCCGCCAGCGCGCGGCCGTGGCGGCAGCGCTCGACGAGGTGGACGAGTTCCGCAGCGCGCAGGAGCTGCACGACGTCCTCAAGCACAAGGGGGACTCCGTCGGGCTGACCACGGTGTACCGCACGCTGCAATCGCTCGCGGACGCGGGTGAGGTCGATGTGTTGCGGACGTCCGACGGCGAGGCGGTGTACCGGCGGTGCTCCACCGGTGACCATCATCACCATCTGGTGTGCCGGATGTGCGGCAAGGCGGTTGAGGTCGAGGGGCCGGCCGTTGAGTCGTGGGCGGAGACGATTGCCTCCGAGCACGGGTATGTGAATGTGGCGCACACGGTGGAGATCTTCGGCACGTGCTCGGACTGTGCGGGTGCTGCCACGGTGTGAGCCGCGTGGGGTGCGTCGCCGGGTGCACGTCTCGTCGTGGCTGGTCGCGCAGTTCCCCGCGCCCCTGAAGGCATGCGGCTTCGCCGCGCCTTCCCCCAAGACGCGCCCCTGAGATGGCGCACGAAGTGCGCATCTCAGGGGCGCGGGGGACTGCGCGACCACCCCCCACCAAAACCGCCGCCCGCCACCCCCACCACCCCCCCGACCC